>JALHTE010000253.1 GCA_022865595.1 Steroidobacteraceae bacterium
CCAGCAGGGCAGGATTTCGCGACAGGCAGTCGTGTCCCAGGCGCTCTACAGCGTCTCGAGCTACAAGACCTGGGCGGACAAGGCACGGGGCGCGTTCGACAAGGACAAGTGACCGCTGGCTTCCCGGCCAGCTAATATCAGCTTCCACGGGGCCGACGGTGCCCGGCGCAGCCGGAACCTCCCGCAGGCCTCTATCAGCGCGGAAGTAACCATGACCGAAGACAAACCGCTGGACCGGGACACATTGCGTCGCAGCCTCACCGACGAGGAATGGCGCGTGACCCAGGAGAAGGGCACGGAACGGCCGTTCACCGGACGCTACCTGCACAATCCCGAGAGCGGCATGTACGCCTGCGTCTGCTGCGGACAGGAACTGTTCGCCTCCGACACCAAGTACGACTCGGGTTCCGGCTGGCCGTCGTTCTGGCTGCCGCTGGCGGGCGATCGCGTTGCCGTGCGCACCGATGCCACGCACGGCATGATCCGCCAGGAAGTCACCTGTGCGCGTTGCGGGGCGCACCTGGGCCACGTCTTCGATGACGGGCCGCAACCATCGGGGCTGCGCTACTGCGTCAACTCGGCCTCGCTCGCCTTCAAGCCAGCAGAGTCGTCCGGCAAGTAGGCAATGCCACGCCCGCCAGCGCGGTAGTTCGCCTCAGCGTACGGCGGGGTTCAGGCTGTAGGTGCCCGTGAGCCGGGCCTCCGCGAGGATGTGACCCTCGATCGCCTTTGCCACCTGCGGACCGGTGAATGCGCCGTCGACCGGGCAGCGCGCCAGGTCCGTCGCGTACAGCACGAAATGGTAGTGATGCAGCAGCTCGTCGTTCCACGGCGGGCAGGGACCGTCGTAACCGAAGTACTGCCCCTTCATTTCGATATCGCCCGCGAACCAGCCCGTGTAGTCGTTGATGCCCTGGCGCGAGCCGGGCGGGCCTTCAGGCGCCTGCTTGCCGCGCGCCACGATGCCGTCCGAACAGGAACCGGCAGCGATTTCCGAGACCGACGGGGCGATGTCCACCATCGTCCAGTGATGGAAGTCCGTCCGGGGCAGTGACGCCGGCACGACCCGGCCTTCCTGGTTCACGTCGTCGGGACGCGACGGCACGTCCGGGTCGAAACAGATCAGTACCAGCGACCGGGTGCCGGGCGGTACGCCCGTCCAGTGCAACTGTGGATTTCGATTGTTGCTCAAACGGAGGTGCGCGGCCTTGTCCGGCGCGGCGAAGGCAAACTCCACCGGGATCAGCTGCCCATGGACGAAGCTCGTTGATGTGAGCTGCATGTCGTTCTCCTGCGGTTCGGGCGGTCCCATCGGTCGGGGCCGACGCCTGATTCTGGCACACTGCGCGCATCACGATGACCGGAGGATCGCGTGCAGAATGAGTTCCGGCCGCCGCAGCCGCAGCCGGCGGAGATACCAGGGCCGGCTGGCCGTCTCGAGGCGCGGGTCGATGACCCGGCACCCGATGCGCCTCCGCGAGCGGTCGGCGTGGTCTGTCATCCCCACCCGCTGCATGGCGGCACGATGCAGAACAAGGTCGTGCATACGCTGGCTCGCGCAATGCAGCAGACCGGCGTACCGACCCTGCGATTCAATTTTCGAGGCGTCGGGGCGAGTGAAGGTGTCTACGCAGACGGCGTGGGCGAGGCGGATGACGCGCTTGCTGCGATCGCCTGGGCGCGCGCACGCTGGAACTGCGAGACGCTTTGGCTCGCCGGATTCTCGTTCGGTGCGGCGGTGGCGTTGCAGGTATCCGCGGCGACGTCGCCCGCGGCGCTCATCACGGTCGCACCGCCTGTCGGCAGGCTGCTCGTGGATCCCGTGGCGCGTCCCGACTGTCCGTGGCTGGTGGTGCAGGGAGACTGCGACGAACTCGTGGACTTCGCGACGGTGAAGGCGTGGGTGGAAGCCTACGATCCCCCGCCCGAATTCGCGCCGATGCAGGGCGCAGAGCATTTCTTCCACGGCAGGCTCGGCGAGCTGCGCTCAGTGGTAATCGATTTTCTTTCGGGAAAAACAGCCTTTTCCGGCTGATGCCGTCATCCCTGAATAGGGGCGGCGGAGAGGATCAGGAGCGGGGCGGCACCAGGCCGCCCCTCCCGGAATCCGAGTCGGATCAGTTGACCATGCCCTTCAGGTTCTTCAGCGGCATGATGCGGACCTTCTTGCTGGCCGGCTTGGCCTTGAAGGTCATCTTCTCGCCGGTGAAGGGGTTCACTCCCTCGCGAGCCTTGGTCGCCGGCTTCTTCACGACCTTCATCTTCGCGAGGCCAGGCAGCGTGAACATGCTGTGGCTCTTCAGGCTCTTCTTGATGACTGTGCCGAGCGAATCGAACACGGCACCAACCTGTCTCTTGGACAGCCCCGTGTCCTTCGAGATCGCCGCGAGGATGTCGGACTTGGTCGGTGCAGAACTCTTCTTTGCCATTTAAATCTCCTGTGGATGGATCGCGGGCCGCTGGCCCCGTAAATCTTCGGCGCGCTGGAAAATAGCACAAGATACCCGCGTGTTTAAGCGCCGAAGCGCCTTTTTTTTCAGGGTCGGCGCCATCAGTCCGCGTAGAACTCGCGCTTGAACTGGACCGTGTGCCTGGTGTTCTCCCCGGGTGGCACGACATCGATGTCGAACACCAGGATCTCGTTGCCGCTGATGCCGACCTCGCCGATGTAATAGATGGACGAGCCTTCGGTGATGCGCCGCATCGTGAGTCCCTTGGTCTGCCCGGTCAGGTTGTACGCCGTTGCGGTCACCTTGCCATCCGCCGCCGACGTGGTGCCGTCCGCGTTCTTGCGCAGCAGCGAAACGTTCAGCAGTACGCGGTTCGCGCTGCGCTCGATCCCATAGGCTCGCGCAACCGCCGGCGTCAGCGCGTCGGTGCGTACAGCGTTGTAATGCAACTGGAATTCGCCGAGGTCGCTCGAGGTGGGCTCGCTCGGTGCAGCGGTCTGGGCCGTACCCTGGGTCGGTTCGCCCCGGCCGCAGCCGGCCAGCGCGGCGAAGACGCACACGAGTAGCGGAGCGATAAGGCGTGCTGCACGTCTTGTCATCCGGACCCCCTGATATGTTGGCGAGTGGCTCGGCCCAACTATAGTCCAAGTCCGGCGGCCGCGCCGCCGGATTACGCATCAGGCGCAGCCTGTGAGCTCGAGCAGTCGCGGTGGTAACGGGCCCAGGTTGCGAATGCGCACCCGCTTGTCGCGGCTGGCGAGTCCATGCTCGATCGCGACGCAGGCGCGAGGTACTTCGAATGCGTCGGCCAGGAACGCGACCAGCGCGGCGTTTGCGCGCCCGTCCACGGGCGGCGCCTGCAGCCTTATACGCAGCCGCTCCCCGAATGGACCAGCGAACTCACTGCGTGCAGCACGCGGCTGGATGCGCACTTCCAGTACCAGATCGCCGCCGTCCCGTCGCCCGGCGCCCAACTTACCTCCCTCAGCGCAGCACGAGCTGCAGCGCCTGCAGGCCGATCAGCACGAACACCGGTGCGAGATCGAGTCCGGCGATGGGCGGGATTATCCGCCTGACGGGGCGGAGCAGCGGCTCGCATAACGCGCTGAGCAGCTGCGTTGCAGGGCTGTAGGCCCCGGGGGCGACCCAACTCAGGATCACGTAGGCCAGCATTGCGACGCTGAACAGACTGAGCACGGTCTGCGCGAGCATCTGCAGCGCCGCAAGCAGCGTCACCGGGAATGAAAAGCCTGCACCGGCGACCAGTCGCAACAGTGCCGTGCCGGCGAACTGGACCAGCAGCACGGCTACGATCGAAGCTACATCCACGCGGCCGGCCGGCGCGAGGACGCGGCGCAACGGCCGGACCAGCGGGTCTGTGAACCGCAGTACGGCCTGGCCGAGTGGATTGCGGAAGTCGGCGCGTACCAGCGGCATCACGGCGCGAAGCAGGAATGCGACGACCACCAGCGTCAGCAGGGCGTTGATGATGAAGAGGACTGCTGCCATGGCCTTACTCGCTGCCTGATCGGGTAGCCAGTTCGACCGAACGGCGGGCCGCTGCTGCCACGGCGCGATGGACCGTCGCGCGCAGCCCTTCGGCCTCCAGTACTGCCAGTGCCGCGGCCGTCGTTCCACCCCTGGACGTGACCTGCTCGCGCAGGGTCGCCGCTTCCAGTCCGCTTTCGGCTGCCATGCGGCCCGCGCCCCTCGCGGTCGCAGCGGCGAGGCGCCTCGCGGTCTCGTGTGGCAGGCCGATCTCCACGCCCGCGGCCTCGAGCGCCTCGATCAGCAGGAAGAAATACGCCGGGCCGCTGCCGGAGACCGCGGTTGCGGCGTCCATCTGCGACTCCTCCTCGAGCCACACCGTCTCACCGGCTGCCGCCATCAATTTTTCCACGGTGACCCGGTCATCGGCGGTGGTGCCGTCGCCAGCATAGAGCGCGGTGATGCCGGCGCCAATCAACGCGGGCCGGTTGGGCATCGCTCGCACCATGGGGACTGCCTTGCCCAGCCAACGTTCCAGGTCGGCGAGGCGGATGCCCGCTGCGACTGACACCACCAGCCGGCGCCGGTCCGCGAGGCCTCGCGCAATGCCCTTCGCGGCGCCGGCCATGTCCTGGGGCTTGACCGCGAGTACGACCACGTCGGCATCCGCCACGACCGCGAGATTGTCCGTGCTGCCCTGCACACCGTAATCGAACGCCAGCCGCTCGAGATTCGCCGTCACCGGGTCGGCGACCCTTACGGAGTCCACGTCAGTTCCGTGGCGCAGCAGCCCACTCACCAGGGCCGTCGTCATGTGTCCTCCGCCAATGAATGCAATTCGCATCCGAACTCCTCCGATTCAGTTGCGCGGTCCGAACACAGCCGTACCGACCCGCACGATGGTCGCGCCCTCGGCCACGGCCGCTTCCAGGTCGTCACTCATTCCCATGGACAGGGTATCCAGCACGTGCCCCCGCTCGCGCAGTGTTTCGAGCAGCTCCCGAAGCCGGCGGAACGGCGCACGCTGGGCAGCCTCGCCGATCGCGGGCTCGGGAATACACATAAGGCCGCGCAGTCGCAGCCGTGGCAAGCCTGCGACCACCGCCGCGAGCGCCGGGGCGTCCGCCGGCAGGATGCCGCCCTTGGTCGGCTCGTTGCCCAGCTTGACCTGCAGCAGCACGTCCAGGGGGTGCGCATGGTGCGGCCGCTGAGCGCTCAGCCTCTCGGCTATTCGCGGTCGGTCTACGGTATGGACCCACTGGAATGCGGCCGCGATGTCGCGTGTCTTGTTGGCCTGCAGGTGCCCGATGAAATGCCAGGTGAGCGGCAGGTCGCGCAACGCATCCACCTTTTCCAGGCCTTCCTGTGCGTAATTTTCGCCGAAATCGGCCTGTCCCGCCTGCGCAGCGGCCTGGATTGCGGCCACGGGCTGTTGCTTGCTCACCGCCAGCAGGCGCACGCTTGCAGGGTCTCGGCCGGCCCGGCGGGCTGCAGCGCCGATCCGATTCGTGACAGCAATCAGACGGTCGGGCGAGAACTGCGGAGCGGTTAACATATTGGGGTCCGACCCGCTGATCTATACTGCGGTTGCCAGCGTGAGTATTCCGGACCTTGATCCGGGGCGCCGGCCCGAAGGAGTCAAGATGGCCGTCGATATTGCCCAGCTGCTGGCGTTCGCAGTCAAGAACAAGGCCTCCGACCTTCACCTGTCGTCGGGGGTGCCGCCGATGATCCGGGTCGACGGCGACATGAAGCGGATCAACATGCCACCGCTGACGCACAAGGAAGTGCACAGCATGGTGTACGACATCATGAATGACAAGCAACGGAAGGCCTACGAGGAGTTCTACGAAACCGACTTCTCGTTCGAGATCCCGAAGCTCGCGCGTTTCCGCGTCAACGCCTTCAACCAGAACCGCGGCGCCGCCTCGGTGTTCCGCAACATCCCCTCGGTGGTGCTGTCGCTCGACGACCTGAACGCACCGAAGATCTTCAAGGACATCTCGATGCAGCCGCGCGGGCTGGTGCTGGTCACCGGCCCGACCGGTTCGGGCAAGTCCACGACGCTGGCGGCGATGATCAACTACGTCAACGACAACCGCCCCGACCACATCATCACGATCGAGGACCCGATCGAGTTCGTGCACGAGTCGAAGCGCTGCCTGATCAACCAGCGCGAGGTTCATCGCGACACGCTCGGTTTCAGCGAGGCCCTGCGCTCGGCGCTGCGCGAGGATCCGGACGTGATCCTGGTGGGCGAAATGCGCGACCTCGAGACGATCCGCCTCGCGCTCACCGGCGCCGAGACCGGCCACCTGGTGTTCGGCACGCTGCACACCAGCTCGGCCGCCAAGACCATCGACCGCATCGTGGACGTGTTCCCGGCCGCGGAAAAGGAAATGGTGCGCGCGATGCTCTCCGAATCGCTGCGCGCGGTCATCTCGCAGACGCTGCTCAAGCGCATCGGCGGCGGCCGCATCGCGGCCCACGAGATCATGATCGGCACGCCCGCGATCAGGAACCTGATACGAGAGGGCAAGATCGCGCAGATGTACTCGGCGATCCAGACCGGCCAGCAGGCCGGCATGCAGACGCTCGACCA
>JALHTE010000254.1 GCA_022865595.1 Steroidobacteraceae bacterium
GCATGCGCCCTGCCCGCCTGCGGACATTGAGCACGCCGGGCAGCAGCCCGCTGCTTGCAAAGCCTCGCTCGATGCAGTCGCTCATCACCGACCAGATTCCGAGCAACGCGGCCCGCGTCTCGGCCTCGCTGCGAAACGCGCGTTCGTTCGCCAGCACGAGTTCGTGCAGTTCGAGCCCGAGGCTGCGAGCCGATGCAAGCAGGTCCAGTGCCGAATCGAATGGATGCGGAACCGCGACCTGCTTCGCCGCGTCACCTGGCTGGCCGAACTGCGCCGCGCGGACCGTGAAGCCGCCACCGGTCGAGTAGTACTCGTCGCGATGCAGGACGTCGCCGCCCGAATCGAACGCGGTGAATCGCATGCCGTTCGGGTGCAAAGGCAGCACCTGGTCGCGGTGGAACAGCAGGTCGAGCGGTTCGTCGAACTCGATCTCGCGCGCCCCACCCAGGCGCAGGCGCCCGGACCTGCGAATCCGCTCGATCGCCGGCTCCATGTCCGCAGGCTCGATCGTGTCCGGCCGCTGGCCTTCGAGGCCCAGCAGGATCGCGCGGTCCGTGCAGTGCCCCTTGCCGGTAAGCGCGAGCGAGCCGTAGACCTGGACACCGACCTTCGTGACCTGCTCGAGCAGCGCGCGTGCAGCAAGGTCGCTAACGAACCCGCGCGCCGCATTCATCGGTCCCATGGTGTGCGAACTCGACGGCCCGATGCCGATCTTGAAAATGTCGAGCACGCTGAGATTCATGGCTGTAACCGCTCTTGCTCCATGGCAAGCAAGGATGCATTGCCGCCCAAGGCTGAGGTGTTGACCGTAACTGTACGCTGGTGGGCGAAGCGGTGCAGGTAGCGCAGCAGCGCGCTGACCTGGCTATTTCGTCTCGTACTGGAGCCCGATCGTGGTCAGGGTGTCGGTCTTATCGATGCCCGACGGCACGTTGGTGTTGTGGCGGACCTCATAGCCTACCCTCAGGCCGAGAGAGCCGGAGATCTTCACCACCAGGCCGAGGTTGTTCTGCAGGTAGGTGTTGTCGGAGCCGGTTTCGAGCAGGAACAGGTTCACGATCTGGGTCGTCTCCGTAATCTGCTTCTCGAAGCCGATGTTGCCACGGAAGATGACGCCGTCGTTCCTGTCACCTGTCTCACGCTCCTTGGTGATGCGATAGCCGGGGCCGCCCTGCACCCACAACTTGGTCTCTTCGGTGTCGAAGAACTTGTAGCCAAGACCGGTTGCCAGCGATGCCTGGTAGTCGTAGGCGCTGAAACGGTCGTCGTCGTAGCGGCCCGCGCCGAACCAGTAGGCACGTTCGGTGAAGCTGTAGTTCGTCTGTCCGCGGACTTCCCAGCGCTGGGCCGTCGTGGTGTCGCCGTCGTTGCCGTAGTTGCCCATGAAGCCCAGCGCGTTTTCCCACTTGTCGCGCTTGTAGGTGACCTCGAACGCGCCATTGGCAGACTGGTTGTCACTGTTGCCAGTGGCCATCGAGGCGCCGAGCTCAGCCTTGCCAGACCAATCCGCCCGGGCAGGCTGGACGATGGCCGTCGTGGCAAGCACCAGCAGCATTGCGTTGATATTCCTGTTCATCGGATCTCTCCCGGACACGACAAAAAACGGCCGCGGAGTATAGCCAATACGATCAGGTTTTTCCGCGGCGGTCCGCTGGCCGCCCCGCGGACTTGCGCGCCGGGCCTCCGCCCGGGAAAATCCAGCACCCAGCGACATGGGGAAAGCGAGATGAACGTGGCGCCATACAAGTTTTCCGCCACCGACGCCGACTTCGAGACCGTGGTGGTCGCCGAATCGGCGAACCGGCCGGTGCTCGTCGACTTCTGGGCCCCCTGGTGCGGCCCCTGCCAGACACTCATGCCGCTGCTGGACCGCATCGCCGACGACTACGCTGGTCGATTCGCGCTGGCCAAGGTTAATACCGACGAGCAGCAGCAGGTGGCGGGGCAATTCGGTATCCGCAGCATCCCCACGGTGATGCTGTTCCACCAGGGCCAGGCAGTTGAACAGTTCGTCGGCGTGCAGCCTGAAGCGGCGATACGCGCGCTGCTCGACAAGTATCTCGCCGCCGCTGCCAACGGCGTGCTCGACGAGACAGGACAGCTGGTCGCGCAGGTGGATTCGGCGCTGGCAGCCCGCGACATCGAGTCAGCGCGCGTGGCCCTTCAGCTACTCGAGTCGACCCGGGCGGACCATCCGGCCCTTCCCGCACTGCGTGCCTTGACCGGATTTGTCGAAGCGGCGATCGCCCGGCCCGACGTCACCGCTCTGCATGCAGCCCTGGAGCAGGACGCCGCAGACTCGGCCTCGAGGCATGCCCTCGCGGCTCACCATGCGCTGGCTGGCGACTATGCAACCGCGCTTTCGGAATGGCTGGAGATCCTGCGCCGCGACCGGCGCTTTGGAGACGACCTTGCCCGGCGCAGCATCCTGGCGGCGTTCGACGTCCTGGGC
>JALHTE010000255.1 GCA_022865595.1 Steroidobacteraceae bacterium
CCTCCAGCGCGGGATGAATGCCGGCGACGCGCAGCGTTTCCCAGGGCACGCGCGAGGCCTCGCGGTCGTGGACGATCACCAGCGGCCTGCGAATCATCGCCTCGAGCCCGTCGCGCACCGACCCGGCCAGCAGCAGTTTCGCGAGTTCCTCGCCGTAGCGCGCGAGGGCACGGCCCGTCAGCGAATCGGGTCCGGCCCGGGACAGCAGCGAGCGCAGCGCGGATCGCGCCACGGTCACCCTGCCGCTGAGTACTGCGGCTTTTGCACCGGCGGTGAGCAGCGAGCTCGAACACTGGTAATCACTGCGCCCCTGGTCGGAGAACGATACGAGCAGGTAGACGGGGTCGTCTTTCGCGACGGTAACTGCGTCAGCAGGTAGTGCCGGACGCGCGGAGATGGAATGGGTAACAGGTGCAGCGACTGCAGTTCGGGGCGACCCGTCCGGCAGGCCCGGTTTGGTCGCGCCCGTACCCGTCACAGCCGGCACTGTCTCGTCCACCACGACTTCGACGTCGGCATCGGCCAGGTTACCAAGCACGCGCGGCAGGGCGCGGCGGATCGAGGCATACCTGCGTGAGTTCGTCTCGCATATCGTGATGCGGCGAACGACGTGATCGTCGTCGCTGCGCAGCGCGGCGAAAAATCCGCCCAGCTGGTGTTCGAGCGCCGTCGCTACCGGCATGCCGGAGCCGGTGCCGAACAGTACGGTTGCAAAGTCCTCGGCGCGCGAGCGTGTCAGGGTGCGCACTGCGTTCTCGGCGGCGAAGGTGTGCGGGCTGGCACCAAACTCGGGAAAGTCGCCCAGCCCGACGAACAGCACGAACTCCGCAAGCAGCTGGCTGCGCGCGCAGGGCAGCACGAACGCCTCGCCGAGCCGGCCGGACAACATGCGCCGCAACGTGAACTCGCGCACCGCGCCGCCGAGGCGGGCATCGATGGCTGCGGCGGCGCCGGAAGGATCCACGTCGCGGAATACGCCGAGCACCAGTGCACGTGCGTTAGCGTCCACGATGTTGCCGCTGCTCAGGCGGATCTCGACCACACGCCGCCGGGGTGGAGCCGCGACCGCGCCTGGCGCGTCGCCCGGACCCCGCCCCGCCCTGGCCGCCGCACGCTTGCTCAACTGAGTCGGGGCACGCAGAGATCTCCTCGACACTTCTCCGTGGAATTCCGGCGAAACGACCGGCTCGAGCAGGCGTCGCCGCGCGTCGGGCGAGAGGTCCTGCCAGCGAACCTTGTGGGGCGCGACTCGCCTCAGCGCCGATTCGGCGACGACCCGCGCACGCGGCGTCTTTGCGCGTCGCGTCGCCGACGGCAGTCGCCGGGTGGTGCCCTCGCGCAGCAGGTCAGCGACCGCAGAGATCACGCGTCCGTTGTTCGGGAGCCCGCCGTGCTTCTCCGCGACGAACCAGGCCGGCACGCCCGGCAACTCGGCCAGCACGCGCGGGACAGTGCCGTCCCCCTCGTGACTGAGGCGGAAGTCGAAACCGCTCGCGCCACGCCCGGCGCCAGTGACCGTCTCCTGGCGCACGCCGATGATGTGCAGGCAACGGGGATCAGCGGCCGGACGGCGTCGGCGCGCGGCGGCGGCGTCCAGCAGCAGTCGCGGATCCGGGCGCAGCGTGCCGCGCGGCCAGGTCGCCGGGTCGAAGAAATCGGGTCCTCCGGCCAGGGCCGGGTCCGGAAGCAGTTCGTGCAACGACGGCAGGCTGCGGAACACGAGCCGAGCGAGGTCCTCGGCATCGTGCCTCAGGTCGAGTGCCGCAAGCTTGCGCACCGTCACGTAGACGCCGCGAAGTGCGAGCACCGCCGCGAATGATCCGGCATTCGGGGCACCAACCTGAACGACACGGGTAATGCGCCCGGCGCTCGACGCGAGCGCGACGCGTGCGACCACGCCGCCCATGCTGTGCCCGACCAGCATCGCTTCGCGGGCGCCGTCGGCTTCGATGCGCGTATTCAGTTCCGCCGCGAGTGTCTCGACGCCGAGGCGCCAGTCATAGGCGTGGAAGCGGGCATCGAATCCCGCGATCACGAGCGACAGCTTCAGCTTGAGCGCGTTCAGCAGCATCACGCCCAGCGCCGAGAGGCGCGACCCGCGCGGCAGCGCCAGCCGCGTCAGGTGTCCCGCGACGATCTCGATCGGATCGAGCCAGAGCACGTCGTCGAGCAGCCGTCCGCGCGTCCCGATACGGGAGCCCATGAGTCCGGGCAGCACGTATACGACCGGGCCGCCGCGGGTCCGGGTCTCGCTCGCTCGCTTCGCAAGTGTTGAAAGCTCTCGATAGCCGCGCGGGCCAAACTGCGCAGAGAGCTCGGCCCTGCGCTCGCCGCTCACGAGCAGCTGCTCGATGTCCTCGTCGTGCAGCCGATGCAGCGGAAGGGGCGCGCGCCTGTCCATCATCGGTGCGCGCCCGGCAGCCCTCAGCGCGCAGCAGGGGCCGCGGGATCCGGTTCGCCTGCAGCGCGGACCGTCACCTGGATGACCTGCTCCCCGGCATTCTCGAACCGGAGCTGAAGTGGAAAAGTCTCGCCGGCAACCAGCGGCCCGCTGAGACCCATCAGCATGATGTGCGTGCCACCGGGGGCCAGCACCACCCGCTTGCCGGCTGGGACCGGGACGCCATCTATCTGGCGCATCGCCGCGACGCCATTGGATTCCTCGACCGTGTGCAGCTGGACCATGGACGCGCGATCGGTGTTCGCGCCGAGCAGGCGATCGTTGGCCGAGCCGCCGGTGATGGTGAGGTAGGCCGCTCCGACGCTCACGCCGGGCGGTGTGGCGCGAGCCCAGGCGCCCGACACGGACGGCGCCCCGGCCATTGCGAGCGCCGGCAAGGCCAGCAGCACGAGGCTTGGCATTGCCCTCCGCAGAAGACCCGGCAGTGCCCTTCGCATCGCTTCCATCATCCGCGTCACTCCTCCTTCATCACTTCGCGAACCACGCCGGCCAGCGCCTCGATCGCCTCGCCGCGGGTGGTGGACTTGCGCCACACGGCGCCGATCGTACGCGCCGGCGCCGGCTTCGCGAAGGACTTGATCTTGAGGCCCCGTGCCGTGCTGCCGTGGGAGCCGGCAGCGAGCTGCGGCAACAGCGTCACGCCGTGGCCTGCGGCCACCATCTGTCGCAGTGTCTCCAGGCTGGTCGCACGGTAGTCCTGGTCCTCGTGGACCCTGACCCGGCTGCACACCTCGAGCGCCTGGTCGCGCAGGCAGTGACCGTCCTCGAGCAGCAGCAGCGTTTCGCCCCGAAGGTCCTCGAGTTTCAACCGATCCCTGGCAGCGAGCGGATGGCCGGTGGGCACGGCAACGGTGAATGGCTCTTCATAAAGCACGCCGGCTTCGAGCCCGTCCTGCGGCACCGGCAGCGCGAGTATCCCGACGTCGATCTCGCCCGCGCGCAGCTTCTCGAGCAGCGGCTCGGTCTGGTACTCGTAGAGCATGAGCTTGAGTCGCGGCAGGTCGCGGCGAAGTCGCCGGGCAACGTGGGGCAGCAGGTAAGGCCCCACCGTCGGGATCAGGGCAACCTTCAGCGAACCTGAAAGCGGGTCGCGATCCGACCTGGCGAGCTCGACGATCGCGTCAGCCTCGAGCAGCACCCGGCGGGCACGCTCGACCACCCGGGTGCCGGCCTCGGTCAACGTGATGCGGCGTGGCTGGCGTTCGACGAGCGGCACGCCGAGGTACTCCTCGAGCTTGCGCACCTGGGCAGACAGCGTGGGCTGGCTTACGTGGCAGCGCACGGCCGCACGCCCGAAGTGCCCTTCGTCGGCAAGCGCCACCAGGTAGCGGAGGTCACGGAGATTCATGGCGTGATCATAGACCTTGAATGCTATCGGCATCCTCTATAATCGGCCGATGGCCCCGACCCGAGCCCATAGATGATCCCTTGCAGGGGTCCGGAATGACTGTACGCCGCCAGAGACTGTCCGCCGGTGTGGTCGTCGTGCGGCGTGCCGCCGAGGGCTGGCGGTTCCTGCTGCTGCGCGCGTTCAACCACTGGGACTTTCCCAAGGGCATGGTCGAGGAAGGCGAGGAGCCGCTCGCGGCGGCACTGCGCGAGGTGGAGGAGGAATCCCGCATCTCCGACCTCGTGTTCGAATGGGGCGAGGGCTCCACCCAGACCGGCCCCTACAGCCGCGGCAAGGTTGCGCAGTATTTCATCGCCAGCACGCGGACTGTCGTGGTCGAATTGCTGGTCAACCCGGAAATCGGGCGGCCCGAACACGCTGAATTCCGCTGGGCCAGTCTCGACGAGGCCTCGAAGCTCGTTTCGCCGCGCATGCAGCCGGTGCTCAGGTGGGCCGCGATGATCCTGAACCTGCCGGACGATCGGTGAATCGTCGGCCTCAAACCACCCGGCTGCGCCTGCCGCCACGCCTGAAGTCCTCGACGTTCGCGGCCAGCTCGTCCAGGCAGCGCTGCCGCGCTTCGCGCGCCGCCCACGCGACGTGCGGTGTCACGACCAGGTTCGGGATATCACCCGCGAGTAGCGGGTCGCCGTGCACGGGCGGTTCTTCGGCCAGCACGTCGATTGCTGCGCCGCCGAGACGCCCACTGCGCAGCGCGTCGGCCAGCGCCGATGAGTCGACCAGCGCCCCGCGCGCGGTGTTGATCAGCACCGCATCCGGTTTCATCCGCACGAGCCGCGCCGCGCCGATCAGGCCCTGTGTCGCGGGCGTGAGCGGGCAGTGCAGGCTCAGCACGTCGACGGCGGGCAGTAGTTCATCGAGATCCATCCGCCCGGGCTGTTGCTCGCCGCCGGGACGATTGGCCACTACGA
>JALHTE010000256.1 GCA_022865595.1 Steroidobacteraceae bacterium
GGCGCAGGGCCGGACCCACGACGATGACCGAGCGGCCCGAATAATCGACGCGCTTGCCCAGCAGGTTCTGGCGGAAGCGGCCCTGCTTGCCCTTGATCATGTCCGCGAGCGACTTCAGCGGCCGCTTGTTGGTGCCGGTGATCGCGCGTCCGCGGCGGCCGTTGTCGAGCAGCGCGTCCACCGACTCCTGCAGCATGCGCTTTTCGTTGCGCACGATGATGTCGGGCGCGTTCAGCTCGAGCAGGCGGCGCAGGCGGTTGTTGCGGTTGATGACTCGGCGGTAGAGGTCGTTCAGGTCGGAGGTCGCGAAACGGCCGCCGTCGAGCGGCACCAGCGGACGCAGGTCCGGCGGCAGCACCGGCAGGACCGTGAGCACCATCCACTCGGGGTGATTGCCCGACTCGATGAACGACTCGAGCAGCTTCAGCCGCTTCGACAGCCGCTTGATCTTGGTCTCGGAGGTAGTGCCCGAGATGTCCTCGCGGACCTTTATTACTTCCGACTTCAGGTCGAGGCTCTTCAGCAGCTCGTGCACGGCCTCGGCGCCCATGCGGGCGTCGAATTCGTCGCCGTGCGCCTCGATCGCCTCGAGGTAGGCTTCGTCGGAGAGCAGCTGGCCGCGCTGCATCGAGGTCATGCCCGGATCGATGACCACGAAGGCCTCGAAGTAGAGCACGCGCTCGATCTCGCGCAGCGTCATGTCGAGCATCAGCCCGATGCGCGACGGCAGCGACTTCAGGAACCAGATGTGCGCGGTCGGGCTCGCGAGCTCGATGTGGCCCATACGCTCGCGGCGCACCTTGGCCTGCGTGACCTCGACGCCGCACTTCTCGCAGACGACGCCGCGGTGCTTAAGCCGCTTGTACTTGCCGCAAAGGCACTCGTAGTCCTTCACCGGCCCGAAGATCTTCGCGCAGAACAGGCCATCCCGCTCTGGCTTGAAGGTCCGGTAGTTGATGGTCTCCGGCTTCTTCACCTCGCCGAACGACCACGAGCGGATCATTTCCGGGGAAGCGAGCGCAATGCGGATCGAGTCGAAGTCCTCGACCGCCGGCTGCTGCTTGAACATTCTCAACAGGTCTTTCATTTGGTCACCCTGTGCGTCTGTCGCGCGAATCGCGCAGGACTCAGCGCCGTTCCAGCTCGAGTTCCATGTTGATGCCGAGAGATCGGATCTCCTTCACCAGCACGTTGAAGGACTCGGGCATGCCCGCGTCCATCGCGTGATTGCCGTCCACGATGTTCTTGTACATCTTGGTGCGGCCCGTGACGTCGTCCGACTTGACCGTCAGCATTTCCTGCAGCGTGTAGGAGGCGCCGTACGCCTCCAGCGCCCAGACCTCCATCTCGCCGAAGCGCTGGCCGCCGAACTGCGCCTTGCCGCCCAGCGGCTGCTGCGTGACCAGGCTGTAGGGCCCGGTCGAGCGCGCGTGCATCTTGTCGTCGACCAGGTGGTTCAGCTTCAGCATGTACATGTAGCCGACGGTCACCGGCCGGTTGAAGCGCTCGCCGGTACGCCCGTCGAAGAGCCACGTCTGGCCGCTTTCGGGAAGCTCCGCGAGGCGCAGCATGTACTTGATCTCCTTCTCGGTGGCCCCGTCGAACACGGGTGTGGCCATCGGCACGCCATTGCGCAGGTTGCCCGCGAGAGACATCACCTCGGCATCGTCCAGGGACGCGAGGTCCTCGGTCTTGCCGCCGCTCTTGTTGTAGACCTCGTCGAGGAAGCCGCGGACTTCGGCCGCACCACGGGCCTCGTCGAGCATCCGCCCGATCTTGAGCCCGATGCCCTTGGCCGCCCAGCCGAGGTGGGTCTCGAGGATCTGGCCGATGTTCATGCGCGAAGGCACACCGAGCGGATTCAGCACAATGTCGACCGGGGTGCCGTCGGCCATGAACGGCATGTCCTCGACCGGGACGATGGTCGAGATCACGCCCTTGTTGCCGTGCCGGCCGGCCATCTTGTCGCCGGGCTGCACGCGGCGCTTCACCGCGAGGTACACCTTGACCATCTTCAGCACGCCGGGCGCCAGGTCGTCGCCAGCGGTGATCTTCGAGCGCTTCTCCTCGAGCCTGCGCTCGAACTCCTTGCGCTGCGCGCGCATGCGCTCGGCGGTGAGTTCCAGCGCGGTGTTGGATTCCTCGTCCTCGAGCCGCACCTCGAGCCAGTGCTCGCGCGGCAGGTCGTCGAGGTAATCGGCCGCGATCTTCGAGCCGGGCTTGAGCTTGCGGGGTCCTGCCGCCGCAACCTTTCCAAGCAGCATCGTGCGCACGCGCGAGAAGAGGTCCTCCTCGAGGATACGCTGCTGGTCGGCGAGGTCCTTTCGCACCTTGTCGATCTCGGACTTCTCGATCGAGAGCGCGCGGCTGTCCTTCTCGACGCCGTCACGCGTGAACACGCGCACGTCGATCACCGTGCCGTCCATGCCGGGCGGCACGCGCAGCGAGGTGTCCTTAACGTCGGAGGCCTTCTCGCCGAAGATCGCCCTGAGCAGCTTCTCTTCCGGCGTGAGCTGGGACTCGCCTTTCGGCGTGACCTTTCCGACCAGGATGTCGCCCGCGTTGACCTCGGCACCGATGAAGGCGATGCCGGCCTCATCGAGCTTGGCGAGCGCCGATTCACCGACGTTGGGGATGTCCGCGGTGATCTCCTCCGGCCCGAGCTTGGTGTCGCGCGCGACGCAGGTAAGTTCCTCGATGTGGATCGTCGTGAAGCGGTCCTCCTCGACTACCCGTTCCGAGATCAGGATCGAGTCCTCGAAGTTGTAGCCGTTCCACGGCATGAACGCGACCAGCAGGTTCTGGCCGAGGGCAAGGTCGCCCAGGTCGGTCGAGGGGCCGTCGGCCAGTACGTCGCCGCGCGCGATCGTGTCGCCCGCATTCACCAGCGGACGCTGGTTGATGCAGGTGTTCTGGTTCGAGCGCGTGTACTTGGTCAGGTTGTAGATGTCGACGCCGGCTTCCCCGGCGGTCGTCTCGGCGTCATTCACCCGCACCACGATGCGCGAGGCGTCGACCGAATCGACGACGCCGCCGCGGCGACCGACGACGGTCACACCGGAGTCGATGGCGACCGGGCGTTCCATGCCGGTACCCACCAGCGGGGTCTCCGAGCGCAGTGTCGGCACGGCCTGGCGCTGCATGTTAGAGCCCATCAGCGCGCGGTTTGCGTCGTCGTGCTCGAGGAACGGGATCAGCGAGGCGGCCACCGACACGATCTGCTTCGGCGAAACGTCCATGAACTGGATCTTGTCCGGCGTCGAGAGCGCGAACTCGTTCTGGTAGCGGCTGGAGACCAGCTCGTCGGTGAAGCGGCCCTTCGCGTCGAGCGAGGCATTGGCCTGCGCGATCACGAACTGCGCCTCGTCGATCGCCGAGAGGTACTCGATCTCGTCGGTGACGTGGTTGCTGACCACCCTGCGGTAGGGCGTCTCGAGGAAGCCGTAGTCGTTGGTCCGCGCGTAGACGGCCAGCGAGTTGATCAGGCCGATGTTCGGGCCTTCCGGCGTCTCGATCGGGCAGACCCGCCCGTAGTGCGTCGGGTGCACGTCGCGCACCTCGAATCCGGCGCGCTCGCGGGTGAGGCCGCCGGGGCCGAGCGCCGAGACGCGCCGCTTGTGCGTGACCTCGGAGAGCGGGTTGTTCTGGTCCATGAACTGCGAGAGCTGCGAGGAGCCGAAGAACTCCTTCACCGCGGCCGCCACCGGCTTCGCGTTGATCATGTCCTGGGGCATCAGGCCTTCGCTCTCGGCGATGGTCAGGCGCTCCTTCACGGCGCGCTCGACGCGCACCAGCCCGACCCGGAAGGCGTTCTCCGCCATCTCGCCCACGCTGCGGACGCGGCGGTTGCCGAGGTGGTCGATGTCGTCCACCGTGCCGTTGCCGTTCCTGATGTCGATCAGAGTGCGCAGCACGTCGATGATGTCCGACGTGTCGCCGTACTGCTCGACCAGCTCCTTCGCAGTCGCGTCGCCGTTCTGCGCACGGCGGGTGAAATGCGGGGCATCGTAGAGGATCCCGCTGCCGGTGATCTCGGTGCGGCCCACGCGACGATTGAACTTCATGCGGCCGACGGCCGAGAGGTCGTAGCGCTCGGAGTTGAAGAACAGGTTCTGGAACAGGTTCTCCGCGGCGTCACGGGTCGGCGGCTCGCCGGGGCGCATCATGCGGTAGATCTCGACCAGCGCCTCCATGCGGTTCTTGGACGGGTCGATGCGCAGCGTGTCGGAGATGAACGGGCCGCGGTCGAGGTCGTTCACGTACAGGACGTGGATCTCCGGCATGCCGGACTCCACCAGCTTCGTCACGACGGCGGCGGCGAGCACCTCGTTCGCCTTGGCGAGAATCTCGCCGGTCTCCGTGTTCACCACGTCGTGGGCAAGCACCTTGCCGACGAGGTAGTCGGCCGGCACCGGCAGGCGATCGACGTTGGCCTCCTCGAGCTGCCGGACGTGCCGCGCGGTGATGCGCCGGCCTTCCTCGACGATGACCTTCGAGCCTACCTTGATCTCGAAGCTGGCCGTCTCACCACGCAGGCGGCTCGGAACCAGCTCGAGTTCGAGGCCCTCCGGCATGACGCGGTAGGTGTTCTTCTCGAAGAACAGGTCGAGGATCTGCTCGTCGCTGTAACCAAGCGCGCGCAGCAGGATCGTGACCGGCAGTTTCCTGCGACGGTCGATGCGGGCGTACACGCAGTCCTTGGCGTCGAACTCGAAGTCGAGCCAGGAGCCGCGGTAGGGGATCACCCGCGCGGAGAACAGCAGCTTGCCGGAGCTGTGGGTCTTGCCGCGATCGTGGTCGAAGAACACGCCCGGGCTGCGATGGAGCTGCGACACGATGACGCGCTCGGTGCCATTGACGACGAACGTGCCGTTGTCGGTCATCAGCGGCAGCTCACCGAGGTAGACCTCCTGCTCACGGATGTCCTTGACGGGCTTGCGGGCGCCCGGCGCTTCCTTGTCGAGCACGACCAGGCGCACCTTGACGCGCAGCGGTGCCGCGTAGGTGAGGCCGCGAAGCTGGCACTCCTTGACGTCGAACACCGGCTCGCCGAGGCGATAGCTCACGTATTCGAGGCTGGCGTTGCCCGAGTAGCTGACGATCGGAAACACGCTCCTGAACGCGGCATGCAGCCCGATTTCGTCGCGCCGTTCCTCGTGGGCGTCTGCCTGCAGGAACTTGCGGTAGGAATCGAGCTGGATGGCCAGCAGGTAGGGCACCTCAAGGATGCTCGACCTCTTGCCGAAATCCTTGCGGATGCGTTTCTTGTCGGTGAAGGAATATGCCATCGGGATCACCCTCTCACGGCCGGCAACCCGGCCCATACGGCTCGATTTTCAGAACTCGAACGAAAACGGCCAGGCCGGCCGGCGGAATTCCCCGCCAGCCGGCCTGCCGATGAACGGGCAGGCGCCCGAGCATCGCGGTTACTTGATCTCCGCGGCGGCGCCGGCCTCTTCGAGCTTCTTCTTGATGGCCTCGGCATCGGCCTTCGGGATGCTGTCCTTGACCATGGCCGGCACGGCCTCGACCAGATCCTTGGCTTCCTTGAGGCCCAGGCCGGTGAGCTCACGGATGACCTTGATGACGCCAACCTTGTTCGCGCCAAAGCTGGTCATGGTGACCGTGAACTCGGTCTGCTCCTCGGCGGCCGGGGCAGCGGCAGCGCCAACGGCGGCAACCGCGACCGGCGCGGCAGCCGTGACACCGAACTTGTCTTCCATCATCTTCACGAGGTCGACGATCTCCATCAAAGTCATGCTGGAAATTGCGTCGAGAATCTCTTCTTTGCTGGCAGCCATTATCGTGACTCCTGATAAATTGGTTTTGATGCCTTGAATCTACTTACTGCGGCCGCCTCAAGCGGCCGCCTGCTTCTGGTCCTTGACCGCGGCGATCGTCCGCACCAGCCTCGTGTGAGGCTCGGCGAGCGTGCGCACGAACTTGCCGATGGGCGCCGTTATCACACCCAGCAGCTGTCCGAGCGCCTGGTCCCTGGTGGGAAGGCTGGCGACACGCTCGAGGTCGCTGCCCGGGAGCACGCTGCCGCCGAGCGACACGAGTGTCGCCACGAGCTTCTGGTGGTCCTTGGCAAATCCCTTGATCAGTCGCGCAGCAGCGCCGGGGTCATCCTCCGAGAAAGCGAGGATCAGCGGACCCTTGAGCTTCTCGCCGACGCATTCGAACTGCGTGCCGGCGACTGCCCTGCGGGCCAGCGTGTTCTTCACCACTCTCATGTAGACGCGAGAGGCACGGGCCTTGGCACGCAGGTCTGTGAGCTGCGCAACCGAGAGCCCCCGGTATTCCGCGGCGACCACGGACTGCGCGCGAAGCGCAACCTCGTTCACCTCGGAAACCAGCGCCTTCTTGTCTTCCAGTCTGAGCGCCATGTAATCCTCCTGGCCTGAAAGTCCTAGACACAAACACCCGTCCCTGGGCATTCACCCTTCTAGAGGGCGGCGACCTTCGGCAGTAAGAACTGACTCGGGTACCACCATCTGCGCAGGCGACCATTAAGGGGATCGCATCCCCGCCTGCGGTCTTCGATGATGACCGGCCCCGACCTTGCTCTTCCCCGGACCGGGGCGGAGCGCGGCCACGACCGGCCCTGCATCAAATCGTTTGCGGCCGCGGCGCTTACGCGCCGAGGCTCGACTGATCCACCGCGATGCCCGGCCCCATGGTCGAGGAGACGGACACACGCTTGAAATAAATGCCCTTGGCGGACGCCGGCTTGATCTTCTGCAGATCCGCCAGCAGCGCGTTCAGGTTCTCGTGCAGCGCCTGCACCTCGAAGCTGGCCTTGCCGATCGTGCAGTGGATCACGCCACCCTTGTCGGTGCGAAAGCGCACCTGGCCAGCCTTGGCATTGCGCACCGCGGTCGCCACGTCCGGAGTCACCGTACCGACCTTCGGGTTCGGCATCAGGCCGCGGGGGCCGAGGATCTGGCCGAGCTGGCCCACGACGCGCATCGCGTCCGGGCTGGCGACGACCACGTCGAAATTTAGCTCGCCAGCCTTCACCTTCTCGGCAAGGTCTTCGAGGCCCACCACGTCGGCGCCCGCTGCGAGCGCTGCTTCGGCGTTCTTGCCGGAGGTGAACACCGCCACGCGGACGCTCTTGCCCGTGCCATTAGGCAGCACGGTCGAACCGCGCACCTGCTGGTCGGACTTGGTCGCGTCAACGCCGAGGTTCACCGACACGTCCACGGCCTCGTCGAACTTGGCGACGGCGAACTGCTTGACGAGCGCGAGCGCCTCGTCGAGCGGGTACTGGGCACCCGCCGGCAGCTTCTCGGACCAGGGCTTCATTCGCTTGGTTACGGCTGCCATGTCACGCGACCTCCACATCGACGCCCATGCTGCGGGCGCTGCCGGCGATCGTGCGCACGGCCGCATCGAGGTCGGCCGCCGTCAGGTCCGGCGTCTTGGTCTTCGCGATGTCCTCGAGCTGCTTGCGGCTGATCCTGCCCACCTTGGCGGTGTTCGGCGTGCCGCTGCCCTTCTCGAGGCCGAGTGCCTTGCGGATCAGCACAGACGCCGGTGGCGTCTTCATGATGAAGGTGAAGCTGCGATCGCTGTACACCGTGATCACCACGGGGATCGGCAGTCCCTTCTCCACGCTCTGCGTCTGCGCGTTGAACTGCTTGCAGAACTCCATGATGTTGACGCCCTGCTGGCCGAGCGCCGGCCCGATCGGCGGGCTCGGGTTCGCCTGGCCTGCAGGAACCTGCAGCTTGACGTAACCGTTAACTTTCTTGGCCATCTCTCTTCACCTCGTGTGGGTCCAAGCGCCCCGAAGGGCTCCCCGTTTGCTCAGGCCTTCTCGACCTGGCTGAATTCAAGTTCAACGGGCGTCGAGCGCCCGAGGATCTGCACCGCCACCTGCAGGCGGCTCTTCTCGTAGTTCACCGACTCGACGACGCCGTTGAAGTCGTTGAACGGTCCGTCCGTCACGCGCACCACCTCGCCCGGCTCGAACAGCACCTTCGGCCGCGGCTTCTCGGCGCCTTCCTCGACGCGGCGCAGGATCGCATTCGCCTCGCGATCGGAGATTGGCGCCGGCTTCTCGGGGGTTCCGCCGATGAAGCCGAGCACCTTGGGCGTCTCGCGCACCAGGTGCCAGGTGTCCTCGTTCATCTCCATCTGCACCAGCACGTAGCCGGGGAAGAACTTGCGCTCGCTGCGGCGGCGCTGCCCGTCCCGCATCTCGACGACCTCCTCGGTGGGCACCAGGATGTCGCCGAACTTGTCCTCGAGGCCCTTGAGCCGCGTTCGCTCCTTGAGCGACGCGGAGACCTTGTGCTCGAAGTTCGAATACGCGTGCACGACGTACCAGCGAAGCGTCACAGTCAGCCCCCCTGCCCGGTCAGCGCACGCGTGATCGCACCGAGCGCCATGTCGAGCAGCCAGAAGAAGATGCCGAGCACGAAGATCGCGACCACCACGACCAGCGTCGTCTGCAGCGTCTCCTGCCGCGTCGGCCACACGACCTTGCGCAACTCGATGCGCGAGCCCTGCACGAACTGCCAGAACTCGCGACCCTGCGCCGACTGCAGCGCGACGACGATGCCCGCCGCGAGCGCGCCGAGCACGATCAGCCAGCGCGCCGCCAGCGGCACGTCGACCAGCAGATAGAAGGCCGCTATGCCGCCGACCAGGATCGCTGCAGACGCAACCAGCTTTGCGATGTCCAGCGCACTGGCACCGTTTTCCGCGTGTTCGGTCATTTCTCTCGCCGGGCTCGACCCGATCCGTCGTTCATCGCTCGCCGCGACTGGCAGGGCAGGAGGGAATCGAACCCCCAACCTGCGGTTTTGGAGACCGCCGCTCTGCCAATTGAGCTACTGCCCTGTGCCGCGAAGCAATCGCCGGATCGGTCGAACCTCAATTTACTTGAGGATCTTCGACACCACGCCCGCGCCCACCGTGCGTCCGCCCTCGCGGATCGCAAAGCGCAGGCCCTCTTCCATCGCGATCGGGCTGATCAGCTCGATCGTCATCTTGATGTTGTCGCCGGGCATCACCATCTCGA
>JALHTE010000257.1 GCA_022865595.1 Steroidobacteraceae bacterium
ATTCATCTCCTTCCGCTGCTACGGCGGCCCTGCGAGCGCTGACTGTACCCGCCGGCATTTCGCGATTGCGCCGGCCTCGCGGGCCGCGCCGGCCGCGCAGCATGCGGAGCCGCGTCGCTCACGAACTTGATGCCAGAGCGGTCGAGCGGCAGCACGTTGATCTTGCGGCCGAGCACCCGCTCTATCGCGCGCAACCGGTCACGCTCGTCGCTGGAGACAAGTGACAGCGCATGGCCCTCGCTGCCGGCCCGGCCGGTGCGGCCGATGCGGTGCACGTAGTCCTCGGGCACGTGCGGCAGCTCGTAGTTGACGACCTGCGGCAGTTCGCTGATGTCGAGGCCGCGCGCAGCAATATCGGTCGCGACCAGCACCTGGACCTTGTAGTCCTTGAAGTCGGCGAGCGCCTTGGTACGCGCGTTCTGCGACTTGTTGCCGTGAATGGCCGCGCAATTGATGCCGTCTCGCTCGAGCTGCTCCGCAAGCCGGTTGGCGCCGTGCTTGGTACGCGTGAACACAAGCGTCTGTGGTGTGGCGCCCTCGCGCAGCAGGTGGCTCAGGACCGCTCGCTTCTCGCCCTGCTCGACCAGGTGCACACGGTGCTCGACCAACTCGGCCGGCGCGTTGCGCGGAGCCACCTCGACCGCGAGCGGGTCGTGCAGCAGGCCCTTGGCGAGCGCGCGAATCTCTTCCGAGAAGGTCGCCGAGAACAGCAGGTTCTGGCGCTTTTTCGGCAACGCGGAAAGCACGCGGCGGATGTCGCGGATGAAGCCCATGTCCAGCATGCGGTCTGCCTCGTCGAGCACCAGGTAGCGGATCTTCGTCACGTCGATCACGCGCTCGTTGATGTGGTCGAGCAGGCGACCCGGCGTGGCGACGACGATGTCCACGCCCTGGCGCAGTGCCTCGACCTGCGGTCGTGGGCTCACGCCGCCGAATACAAGGATCGTGCGCTGGCTCAGGTGACTGCCGTACTGCTGGAAGGCCTCGCCGACCTGGGCGGCCAGCTCGCGCGTAGGCACGAGCACCAGCAATCGCGGTGCACGCGATCCGCGCGGATTCGGGTGTTCCTCGTCGAGGCGCTGCAGCAACGGCAGTGCAAACGCGGCCGTCTTGCCCGTGCCGGTCTGTGCCGCGGCGAGCAGGTCGCGGCCAGCGTGGACCGCGGGAATCGCGTTCAGCTGGATCGGCGTGGGGACGGTGTAGCCGAGTTCCTGCAAGGAACGCAGCAGCGGGGCCGGTAGGCCAAGTGATTCAAAAGACATGCAAATACCATCGCGCTTCTCCCGCAGGGCGGGAACCGGAGGAAGCGTCATTGATTCAATGACAGGATCGGGGGCGCGAAAATGCAGACCACGATGAGTCTGCAGGAGGAGCCGCGAGAGGGGAAAAGGACTTTCCCTCCGAAGAGCCTCGGGCGCAGACCGGACTGCGCAGCGGCAAACTTGCGGCGCATCTTGCCCGAAATGCCGGTGGATTACCTGACTATCGCTTTTTCCGTATCAATATCAGAGGTTTACCTGCTTACGCCTGCGGCTGAGCCGGTGTTGTACGCAGCCGTCCCAGCCGGCGCGGGCGCCACCGGCGGCCGCTCAGTTGCCCACGAGCCTCGAAAACCACCCGCCTACCTGGCTCATCACGCCCTCGGCATTCATGCCGACTCGCAGCACCAGCCAGAGCAGCGCGCCGATATACAGGGAGGAAATGCCGGCCACCAGGTAGCCGATGAGCAGAAGCATGCCATCGCGCTCCGCCATGCCAAGGCACAGCAGGATGATGGCGATCCCCGGCAGCGTGTTGGCCAGCGGCACGAACGGCAGTGGCGCCATCAGAAGCAGCACCGAGATCACGATGGTGACGCCGTGCAGCGAGTTCACCAGCGCCGACCCAGTCAGCGCCAGAAGTCGCGGCTTCACCAGGTGTTCGACGCGCGCGGCTGCCCTCCGGGCCCGGCCCAGCACATGTTGCACGTTCGCGCTGGGAAGTTCGTGATCCAGCAGGCGATTCGGCAACCACGGCAGCCTGCCCAGGATCACCGCCACACCGATCAGCAGCATCGGCGTGCCAAGCGCGGTGCTCATGAATGGAAGCGAGACCGGAATCAGGAACGGCATCGCGAGGATGGCGCTGAACACCAGCAGGCCCTGTTCGCCGACGTGGACCAGCAGTTCCCGCAGCGTAACCGTGTGTCCACGCACCGCGGCAGCCGTGGCCGCAAGTGCGTCGGAAAGTCGTACGTCGGGATTGCGGAACTGGACTGCGGTCATGGTTGTTGCCGGCTATCATTCGGGTCGCGCGCCGGCGCGTCAACCAACGACCAGGGAGAGATGCTGTGTCGCGAATCAGTGAGTTCCTGAAGACCACAATCGTCGGCGGGCTGCTGTTCCTGGTGCCTGCAATCCTGCTGGTCCTGGTCCTGCGCCATGCCATGGGGTTTGCCGGCAAGATAGCCAAGCCGATCGCGGCGCTCTTGCCGGAGAGCCAGGTCGCCGGAATCGCGATCGCCACGATCCTGGCGGCGCTGGTGCTGCTGCTGGTCTCGTTCCTCGCCGGACTGGTTGCCCGCACCAGGGCCGGGCGCAGCCTGACGCACTGGTTCGAGGAGTCGCTGCTGGGGAACCTGCCTCAATACCGGATGGTTAAGACCATGGCGGAAGGCCTTACCCAGGTCGAGGATGCATCCGGCATCCAGCCGGCGCTGGTCAGCATCGAGGGGGGCTGGCAGATCGGCTACCTGCTGGAGGAACTGCGCGACGGTTGGGTCGCGGTATTCATTCCGCAGTCGCCGACTCCGATGTCGGGCAATGTGATGTACCTGCCGTCAGTGCGGGTACGCCCGCTGGACATGCCGATAGCGTCGGTAATGATGCTGGTCAAGCGCATGGGCGTGGGCTCATCAGTCGCGCTGAGCGGAACGGACCTGACGCCGGTCCCGGAGGGCTGAGCGATGCTTCGCTACCAGGCGGACGTCCTGGTGATCGGGTCGGGAATCGCGGGCGTGACCGCCGCGCTCGAACTCCTCGACCGCGGCCGGCGCGTGCTGCTGATCGACCGCGACATCGAGCAGAACATGGGTGGCCTCGCGAAAGAGAGCTTCGGAGGCATATGGTTCGCGGACACGCCGCTGCAACGCCGCTATGGCATTCGCGACAGTGCGGAGCAGGGCCTGCGCGACTGGCACGCTTTCGCGGAATTCGGGCCCGGCGACCGCTGGCCGCGCGCCTGGGCCGAGGCCTACGTACAGCGCGGCAACGAGGAAATCTTCGACTGGCTGCGTGGGGTCGGCGTGCAGTTCATGCCGATGCCGCTATGGGTCGAGCGCGGGCTGCACACGCCGGGCAACTCCGTGCCGCGCTGGCACATCGTATGGGGCACCGGCCACGAACTCGCAGTCGTGCTGAACCGACGGCTGCTTTCACATCCGCGCAGCAGCCTGCTCGAACTGCGGTTCGGACATCGCGTCGAGTCACTTACCGTTACCAACGGCCGGGTGACCGGCTGTCGCGGCGAGCTGGAAGGCACAGCACAGCAATTCGAGGCCACCGGGGAATCGGTCGTGATTGCTGCCGGCGGCATCAACGGCAACCTGGCTCGCGTACGCGAGAACTGGCACGCGGACTGGGGCCGCCCGCCGGAGACGATCCTGAACGGCTCGCACAAGTACGCGGACGGACGACTGCACGACGCGGCCTCCGCACTGGGCGCCGGCGTCACGCACCTCGACTGGCAGTGGAACTACGCGGCCGGCGTACATCACTGGCAACCGCGCAAGCCCATGCACGGACTGTCGCTGGTCCCGCCGAAGTCGGCGCTGTGGCTCAACTGGCGCGGCGAGCGCATCGGCCCGATGCCGCTGGTGACGGGATTCGACACGCACGATCTCGTCGCGCAGATCTGCAGGCAGCAGCGCGCCTATTCGTGGCAGTTGTTGAATCGCCGCATCGCGTTGAAGGAACTCGCGATCTCGGGTGGTGAATTCAACCCGGCGTTCCGCGAGAAGAAGCGCTTGCACGTCGCGCGCGACATGCTGCGAGGCAATCGCTGGCTGTACGACGAAGTGACGCGCAATTGCCAGGACTTCGTGGTCGCCGACACGCTGCCGGAGCTGGTGGAAAAGATGAACGCGCTGGTGGGCGACGGGTCCGTGGACCTTGCGACCGTCTCGGACGCAGCCACGACCTACGACTCGCGCATCGACGCCGGTCCGCGATTCCACGACGACGAACAGTTGCGCCGGATCGAGTTCGCGCGTCGCTGGATCGGCGATCGACTGCGAACCTGCAAGTTCCAGAAAATCCTCGATCCGAAGGCAGGGCCGCTGGTCGCGATCCGCGAGTTCATCATCAGCCGCAAGAGCATGGGCGGTCTCGTTACAGATCTCGACTGCCGCGTGCTCGACGGTTCAGGCGAGCCGATACCCGGCCTGTACGCGGCGGGCGAGTCGGCCGGCTTCGGCGGCGGCGGCATGAACGGCAAGCGTGGCCTCGAGGGAACTTTCCTCGGCGGATGCCTGTTGGGCGGACGAATCGCCGGACGCACAGCCTGACCGAAGAAGCCGGCGGACTGGCCGGCCGGAGACGCAGTAGCGTCGCGTTCAGCCCAGCGCCGAAAACTTATCGGCAACGCGACCGGACATCTTCTTCACCCTGAGCCCGAAGAAGACCTTAAGCGCACCGACGACGACGGCCCAGCACGCGATCACGTAGACGATCGAGACGCCGCCCGCGAGCGGATTCTTGAAAACCAGCACGCCGAACAGGACCGAGAGAGCACCCGCTGCGTACAGGATCCACTCGCGGCTCGTCGCCTTGCGCACCTTGTAGCCCATCATCAGCAGAAAGACTCCGAGCAGGATCGCCTGGATTGCAACCAGGTAGATCAGCGCCACCATGCTCACCGGCGGGTTGAGCAGCGCGTACCCGCCCACGGCGAGCCCGAGGATGCCCATCAGCAGCATCACCCACCAGCCGTCCTTCTCACGGTGCTGCAGCGCGCCCAGTGCGTTGAACGCCCCGTCCACCAGGATGGAGGCGGCGAAGAACATCGCGAGCACGAACAGCGCGAGTCCCGGATTCACGAAGGCGAGGGCCCCGAAAATCATGCTGGCTATGCCACCGATCACGAAGACCCACCACGTGCGCCGGCAGAGAACATGGGCACTGGCACCGAGGCTCGTCATCATCGCATCGCGGCCAGCCATGTCTTGCTCCCCGGCGCGCAGTCACGCCGTATGATTGCTGTTCCCATCCTGTTAACGGACTGTATCGGCTTGTCACCCGTGATTCCAGATGACCCGGCCGCCCCGGGCGTGCCGGAGACCGCTGCGCTGCACCGCCGGGGCATCAAGAGCTTCGTGGCGCGCGCTGGCCGAATGACCAGCGCCCAGGAGCGGGCCTGGCAGGAACTGTGGCCCCGCTACGGCGTCGAGGACCAGGGTGGCCTGCTCGACCTGCGCACACTGTTCGGCCGTGAGGCGCCGTGTACGCTCGAGATTGGCTTCGGCAACGGCGAGTCGCTGCTCGCGCTCGCCGCTGCGCGGCCGGAGCAGGATTTCCTCGGCATCGAAGTGCACCGGCCCGGTGTCGGGCACCTGATGCTGCGCGCCGAGGCGCTGGGAATCACCAACCTTCGCATCGCCTGCCGCGACGCGGTAGAGGTGCTCGACCAGCAGGTTGGCGACGCTGTGCTGGACGCCGTCCTGCTCTATTTCCCGGATCCGTGGCCGAAAAAGCGGCACCATAAGCGACGCATCGTGCAGCCGGCATTCGTCGACCTGGTGGCCCGCAAGCTCAAGCCCGGCGGCCGCTTCCGGCTTTCCACCGACTGGCAGAACTACGCGGAGCAGATGCTCGAGGTGGCCGGCGCGTGCAGAGCGCTGGAGAACGAGTTCAACGGGGGCTACGCGCCACGCCCGGACAGCCGGCCGCTCACGCGCTTCGAGAACCGGGGACAACGCCTGGGCCACGGCGTCTGGGACCTGTCGTTCAGGAAGCCATAGCGCCCCGGATACCATCGAGGACGAACTGCGAGGCGAGTGCAGCCAGCAGCACGCCGAGAATGCGGCCGAGCACCGCGCCGCCGGTTACGCCGATCACGCGCATCACCGGACCGGTCATCAGCATCAACGCGAGCGTGATCGCGAGCACCACCACGACGACGCCCACCTGGGCGAAGAACTGCAGCGAACCGGGCGACACGCCGGCAAACGCGAGCAGGATCGTCGCAATGGCGCCGGGCCCGGCAATCAACGGGAATGCGAGCGGAAAGACGGAGATGTCGCCGCGATGGTGGGCTGCAGCGTCCTCGCCGGGCGTGATCGACCTGACTCCGGAGGGCCGCGCGAACACCATTTCGATCGCGAGCAGGAAAAGCAGGATGCCACCGCCCACCTTGAACGCATTGACGCTGATGCCGAGCACCCTCAGCAAAGTCGTGCCGCCCGCTGCAAACACCAGGCAGACGGCGCTGGAGATGCCGACCGCCTTGATCGACATGCGCCGGCGGTAGCCGTCGTCGGCTCCGTCGGTCAGGCCCGCGAGCACGGGCAGCAGAGACAGGGGCTCCACCACCACCAGCAGCACAACGAAGAATTTGACGAGTTCGTCGAACATTGGCAGTCCGCGCATTCCGCTACTTGAACTCACCCCCCAGCAGGACTACAAGTAGGGTGAGGTCGCACAGAGAATACACGCACTGCGATCGGCAGAGGTTGAGACCATGGCGAAGCTTGCACCTGTCATAGGCCAATGGTACCGCCGCCCCGGCGGAGACTCCTTCGAGGTCGTCGCCATCGACCGCGACGATCGTACGATCGAGATCCAGTACTTCGACGGCACGGTCGAGGAACTCGAGGTCGAGGAGTGGGTGGGCGACGACATCGTGGCCGCCGAGCCTCCCGAGGACTGGACCGGCTCGATGGATGTCGAGCCCGAGGATACGGAGAACGAATACGAGGCCGAGGCGGGAAATTCCCGGCCCTGGAACGATCCGCTGCAGTTCGTCGACCGCGGTGAAGCCGGCGGATACTCGGAAATGGAACTGCCCGAGCCCGACGAATACTAGGCAGAGGTCAAGTCCGCGCCACGCGCACGGTCGAGCGCCGCGCAGTCTCGCGCGCCCACACCGCTAACCAGTCGCGTGGGTCGCCTATCGGCCCAGGTCGACCGGTTCCTCCAGCCGCACGCCCTCTTCAAGCATCACGTAGCCACGGTCCACGCGCACCGGTAGCGCGCGCAGGCCGAGTCCTTCGCAGGGTCCCGATACGCACCGGCCCGTCTGGATTTCGAACAGGGCGCCGTGCATCGAGCACAGGATCAACGGCGCCCCCGGCGCGAGGAACGCATGCGGGCTGGCGTTGAGCGGAAAACCGGCGTGCGGGCAGTGATTTGCGTAGGCCCGCACCAGCGTGCCGCGGCGCACGACGAATCCGCGCAGTGGCCAGTCGCCGTTTCCCATCGTGAATCCCCTCGCCCCGGGATCCGCAAGTTCGTGCAGTGCGCACACGACCCGCGTGAGGTCCACCACGTCCATGATCGTCAGCCGCCGGTCACCGGAGGTGGCAGCTGGCGGCGCGACAGCAGGAAGAGCAGCACCAGTGCCGGCAGCCCGAGGGTCGCGGTGTAGACGAAGAATGCCGGGTAACCCACGGCGTCAACGACGAAACCCGAGGTTCCCATCACCAGCTTGCCTGGCAGCGCGTACATCGACGAGAAAAGCGCGTACTGCGTGGCCGTGTAGGACGCGCTGGTCAGGCTCGAGAGGTACGCAATCAGCGCCGTGCCCGCGATGCCCATAGCAACGTTGTCGGCGCTGATGACGACCGCGAGTCCCGCAATGCTCGGCCGACCCATCCACGCGAAGACAGCGAACATGAGGTTTGCGGCGATGATCATCACGCACCCGAGCGCCAGCGTCCGCATAAGGCCCAGTCGTGCGACTGCAACACCACCGACCAGCGTTCCCAGCAACGACATGAACACGCCGAAGCCCTTGGCGACCGCCGCAATTTCCTTCAGCGAGAAACCAGTGTCCAGGTAGAACGGGTTCGTCATCACGCCCATCGTGAAGTCCGCGAGCCGGTAGCTCGCGATGAAAGCGAGCATCAGGATCCCGAGGCGCGTACCGTAGCGAGTGAAGAAGTCCACGAACGGGCAGACCACGGCGCCGACGAACCACGCGCCGAGCTGCCGCAACGGCTGCGGCCAGTGAGCCTTGCCCTCGAGCCAGCTGATGACGCGTGGCTCCAGGTCGAGCGCCTCGCGCGCGACGCGCGGCTGCGGCTCGCGGATCGCGAGCGTCGTCACGATGCCAACGCCCACCAGCACGGCCATCGTCGTGTACGCCACCGTCCAGCCGCGATCGGCCGCAATCCACAGCGCGCCCGCGCTCGCGACCATCAGTGCGACGCGATAGCCGAGCTGGTAGGCCGCCGCCATGGCGCCCTGCATCAGCGGGGGAGCGGCTTCGATGCGCCACGCGTCCACGGAAATGTCCTGCGTCGCGGAGCAGAAGGCGACCAGCAGCGCCAGCGCCGCGACGGTGCCGAGGTTCCCGGTCGGGTCCATGTGCGCCATGTTGGCCAGCCCGATCGCGATACCCACCTGCGCGACCAGCATCCAGCTGCGGCGTCGGCCCAGCAGCCGGCCGAGGATCGGCAGTTCCAGCCGGTCCACGACTGGCGCCCAGAAGAACTTCACCGAATAGATGATGCCAACCCAGGAAAGCATGCCGATCGTCGCCCGTTCGATGCCCGCCTCGCGCAGCCACGCCGAGAGCGTCGAGAACACCAGCATGAACGGCAGGCCCGCCGAGAAACCGAGGAACAGCATCGCGAGCACGCTGGGATTGCGGTACGCGCGGACGGCCGTGAGCCAGCCGCGCCACCAGGCACGGTCCGCGGCCGCCTCCCCGGCAGCCACGCCATCCGTGCGGGTGCCCGGGGCGCTCACAGGCCGTAGTCGATCACGAGGGGAGCGTGGTCGGAGAAGCGCTGCGCCTTGTAGATGCCTGCACGCGCGACGCTGCCGCGCAGCAACGGACTCGTCACCTGGTAGTCGATGCGCCAGCCAACGTTCTTCGCCCAGGCCTGCCCGCGGTTGGACCACCACGTGTACTGCTCCGGCCGCGGGTCAACCTCGCGGAACGCATCCACGAAACGCGCCTCGCCCAACAGCTCGTCCATCCATGCGCGCTCCTCCGGCAGGAAACCGGAGTTGTTCTGGTTGGAGCGCCAGTTCTTCAGGTCGATCTCCTTGTGAGCGATGTTCCAGTCGCCGCACAGCACGTAGTCGCGCTTCTTGCGCGCAAGCATGCGCAGGTGCGGCATGAACTCGGCAAGGAAACGGAACTTGGCCTGCTGGCGCTCCTCGCTCGACGAGCCCGATGGCAGGTACACCGAGACCACGCTCAGCCCCTTGAAACGGGCCTCGACGTAGCGGCCCTCGGCGTCGAACTCCCGCGATCCGAAACCGACTACGACCTCGGTGGGCTTCTGCTTCGAGTAGATCGCCACGCCGCTGTAACCCTTCTTCTCCGCGTCCACGTAGTAGCAGTGATAGCCCTGGGGGTGGAATACCGGGTCCTCGAGCTGGTCACGCTGGGCCTTTGTTTCCTGGATGCAGACCACGTCGGCAGACTGCCTGGCCATCCACTCGAAGAATCCCTTGCGCTGGGCCGAGCGGATGCCGTTCGCGTTGAGGGTGATGATGCGCATGGCGGCGAAGTATAAAGTAGCCCCATGAACCAACCAGATTTCATTCGGCTCTGCCTCGACCTCGGTGTACTGCGCTTCGGCGAGTTCACGCTCAAGTCCGGCCGCGTGAGCCCGTATTTCTTCAATGCCGGGCTCTTCAACACCGGGCACGCGATTGCCGCGCTCGGCCGGCACTACGCGCGGGCAGCGGCGCTGTCGGGGGTCCCGTTCGACATGCTGTTCGGGCCGGCCTACAAGGGCATCCCGCTCGTGACGACGACCGCCGCCGCGCTCGCCGGACATGAAGACACGAACCTGCCATTCGCCTTCAACCGCAAGGAAGCCAAGGACCACGGCGAAGGTGGGGTAATCGTCGGCGCCCCGCTTGCCGGTCGGGTACTTGTGGTGGACGACGTGATCACCGCGGGCACCGCCATCCGCGAGTCGGTCGAGATCATCCGCGCCCACGGCGCGACGCCGGCCGGCGTGCTGATTGCGCTCGATCGGGAGGAGCGCGGCCAGGGCGAGCGATCCGCAGTCCAGGAGGTGCAGGACACCTTCGGCCTGCCGGTGGTGAGTGTGCTCAGGCTGCGCGACCTGATGGACCACCTCGAGGCCCAGGGCGACGGCGAGACGCTGGCGGCGGTCCGGGCCTACCGTGACCGCTATGGAGTGTAATTGAGCCCGTCATTTGACATAGTTCACAAACTGGACCTGCAGCAATAGGTCCAGGAGCCCCGCCGGAGCAGAATCGCGACCATGAAAAGGCACAAGACGCTGGTCATCGTCGCCGCCCTGGCATTGCCGGCGCTGCTGCTGGCATGTCCGGCGGATGCCGCCGCCAGGAAAGGTCAGTCCAAGGCGCCCAAGTCGCAGGAAGCGGCTTACCGCTGCAGGGACGCGAACGGGCGTGCAATCATCGCGCAGAGCATCCCCGCGGAGTGCATGGACGCGGACATCGAAGTGCTCGACAACACTGGCCGCGTCTTGCGCATCATTCCGGGACGCGAGGCCCTCGCCGAAATCGAGGCGCAGAAGGCCGCGCACGCTGCAATGGTAGCCGCGGCGAACCACGACAAGACGCTGCTCGCGACCTACCTTTCCGTGGAGGACATCGAACGCCTCCGCGACCAGCGGCTGGAGCTGCTGGTGCAGCAGGGCCGGGTCACCGACCAGTACGTCGCCAACCTGAAGGAGCGTGAATCGCGGCTCGCGCAGGACGTGCAGCGATACCGGCCCTACAGCGACCGGACCAACGCCCCGCCCCTTCCTGACCACATCGCCGAAGACATCGTGAATACGGTCAACGGTCTGCAGGTTTACCAGCAGGAACTCGCGAAGAACCTCCAGGAACAGCAGGAACTGCGCGACAGTTTCGATGCCGACATCGCGCGCTTCAAGGAATTGAAAGGGATCAAGTAGTCCCGGAGCTGCCAAACCCCCCGGCGCCGCGGCGGGTCTCCGCGAAGCTGTCCACGACCTCGAAGTCCACCTGCACCACGGGCACGATCACCATCTGCGCAATGCGTTCGCCCGGCGCGATGGTGAAATCCGCCTGCCCTCGGTTCCAGCAGGAGACCATGACCTGTCCCTGGTAGTCGGAGTCGATCAACCCTACGAGGTTGCCGAGCACGATGCCGTGCTTGTGCCCGAGCCCTGAACGCGGCAGCAGGACTGCTGCGAGGCCCGGGTCGTCCAGGTGAATTGCAATTCCAGTGGGCACGAGTTCGGCCTGGCCCGGGCCCAGCGTGAGCGGTGAATCGAGGCAGGCGCGCAGGTCCAGCCCGGCGGAACCGCCAGTCGCATAGTGCGGCAGGGGAAACTCGCCACCGACCCTGGGATCCAGGATCCGGACCTTGAGCGGGCGCGCCTTCGGCATTGCCGTCATCGCACCAGCACGCTGCCGGCCTCCGGCGCATCGACCGCGGTCGCGGCGCCATTGCGCACCGCCTTGAATCGCTCGGCGATCACGGCGACCAGGCGCGCCGCCAACTCGGCCTTTCCGGCGCGCGGCAGTTCGCGGCGTCCGCCGGGCCAGTACACGGTCAGCGCATTGTCGTCGCAATCGAATGCGAGCCCGTCGCCAACCTGGTTCGCCGCGATCATGTCGAGGCGTTTTCCCTCGAGCTTGGCGAGCGCGTTGCGCTCGACATTCTGTGTCTCGGCCGCGAACCCGATCACGAACGGCCGGGGATTGCCAGCCGCCACCGTCGCAAGGATGTCCGTCGTGCGTGACATGGCGAGCAGCAGCGAATCGCTGGTCTTCTTGATCTTCTCCGCGGAGACCTGCACCGGCCGGTAGTCCGACACCGCCGCCGCGGCAATGAACAGTTCGGTGCCGGGCAGGTCCGCATTGACCGCCGCCATCATCTGCTCGGCAGTCTCGACGCAGACACGGCGCACGCCCTGCGGGGCCGGGAGATTCACCGGACCGCTCACCAGCACCACGTCGGCGCCGGCATCACGCGCGGCTTCTGCGACCGCGTAACCCATCTTTCCCGAACTGCGGTTGGTGATGAAGCGCACCGGGTCGATGCGCTCGCGCGTCGGCCCGGCGGTCAGCAGCACCTTGCGGCCGGCGAGCAGGCCAGCCCCCGCTGTCGTACCCGTGGCGACCGGCGACGCGACGGCCGGCGCGGCGGGAACCATTCCGAGCACGGCGTCGGCAAGGTCCGCCGCCTCGAGCATCCTGCCTGGACCAGTCTCGCCGCAGGCCTGGTCGCCTTCGCCCGGACCCAGGATCGCAATGCCCCGCGAACGCAACAGTTCGACGTTGGCGCGCGTAGCAGCGTTCGCCCACATCAGCCGGTTCATCGCCGGCGCCACGGACAGCGGCGCGTCGGTTGCCAGGCACAGCGTCGTGAGCAGGTCATTGGCGAACCCGTGCGCGAGTCGTGCGATGAAGTCGGCCGTTGCCGGCGCGACCAGGATTCGATCGGCCCAGCGCGCGAGTTCGATGTGCCCCATCGCGGCCTCGCCGGCTTCGTCCCAGAGGTCGGTACGCACCGGCCGGCCCGACAGCGCCTGGAATGTCATCGGTGTGACGAAGCGGCGCGCACCTTCGGTCATCACGACCTGCACCTCCGCGCCGCCCTCGCGCAGTCGGCGTACCAACTCGGCACTCTTGTAGGCGGCGATGCCGCCCGTGACGCCGAGCAGCACTCTCATCGGTTCTGACCTGCTCATGCGCGCATTATGGGACGGCTCCCGCAGTGGCCGCAAAGGACCCGGAGCGCGTTTCGGCGCAAAGGTCTCAGGCCATAACTGTCGGTTAGCCCTGGCAGGCAGGGCAGAAATAGGTGGACCGCTGGCCCTGGACCACCTGGCGGATCGCGGTCCCGCAGTGCCGGCAGGGCAGGCCTGAGCGTTCATACACGAACAGGTCCTGGCTGAAGTATCCCGGGGCGCCATCTGCGTTCACGTAGTCGCGCAGCGTCGTGCCGCCGTGCCGGATCGCTGCCCGGAGCACCTCGCGCACCGCCACCACCAGCCGCTCGATCTTCTTGCGCGACACTCGGCCCGCCGCGCGGCGCGGATCAACCCCGGCCCGGTAGAGTGCCTCGCTGGCGTAAATGTTGCCTACGCCCACGACGATTCGCTGGTCCATCAGGAACTGCTTGATCGCGACCCGGCGCCCTCGCGCCTTCCCCACGAGATAATCGGCGTCGAAGCCGCGCTCGAGCGGCTCGGGGCCAAGGCCAGCAAGCAGCCTGTGCCGTGTAGCGTCGCCGGTCACCCAGAGCAGGCAACCGAAGCGCCTCGGGTCGTTGAAGCGCAGGCAGTTGCCGGAGTCGAGCAGCAGGTCGTAGTGATCGTGCGTGAGTGGCGGCGTCGCCGCAGGCAACACGCGCAGGCTGCCCGACATGCCGAGATGCGCGATAAGCGTGCCACGCTCGAGGTCGATCAGCAGGTACTTGGCTCGTCGCCGCACCTCCAGGATGCGCTGTCCAACCAGCCTGCCCGGCAGCCCGCGCGGCACGGGCCAGCGCAGTCGTCGCTCACGCAGCACCATGCCCGTGACCGAACGGCCGGCGAGCGCCGTGCGAATGCCGCGGCGCGTGGTCTCGACTTCTGGCAGCTCGGGCAAGGGTGCTCGCGTGTCTCGAGGTTGAGGCCGGGTGGCCCGCCCTGGTCGGCGGGTACTGCAGAAAGATGCGGATTGTAGGAACGAAAAACCCGCCAGGTGGCGGGTTTTTCACGAGACCAGCAGGCGGGCAGCGCCTTACTTGATCTTGGCTTCCTTGTAGGTCACGTGCTTGCGGACCTTGGGGTCGAATTTCTTGACCTCGAGCTTCTCCGGGTGGAGACGCTTGTTCTTGGTCGTGGTGTAGAAGTGGCCGGTACCGGCGGTCGAAAGCAGCTTGATCTTGTCACGCATGGCTCAGGTGCTCCTGCTCAGACCTTCACGCCCTGGGCGCGCAGCTCGGCTACGACGACCTCGAGGCCTTTCTTGTCGATTGTCCGCATGCCGTTGCCGGACACGCGCAGCGTGACCCACTTCTTCTCGGTCTCGAGCCAGAAGCGCTGGGAATGCAGATTGGGCAGGAAACGACGGCGCGTCTTGTTGTTGGCGTGGGAGACGGTGTTACCGCTCATCGGCCGCTTGCCGGTGACCTGACAGACTTTCGACATGGCATTGATCCTCAATGCGGGAGCGGTGCCGCTCGCCGCGTAAACGAGCCGCGTTTTATACCAGCGGCAGGCGCCGTAGGCAAGGCCGTTGCCGTTCCTGCAGGTACCCCGGCGGCGCGGCCGGGGCCGGAAGTGTACAGGCGCCAGCCTGCCACAAGCTCCGGCAGGCTGGCCATAACTGTTTGTCTGGAAAGCTTTTTCTACAGTAATCCGCGTTCGGCGAACGAAACGCAGGCCCCGTCGCCCACGACGATATGGTCGAGCACCCGGATGTCCACGAGCGCCAGGGCATCGCGCAGGCGGCCGGTGATCATCTCGTCGGCCTGGCTGGGCTCGGCGACGCCGGAGGGGTGGTTGTGGGCAAGGATCACCGCAGCCGCATTGCGGGCGAGCGCGAGCTTGACGATGTCTCGCGGATGGACGCTTGCTCCGTCGATGGTGCCGCGGAACACCTCGTCGAAACAGATGACGCGATGGCGGTTGTCCAGGAACAGGCAACAGAACACCTCGTGATCCCGGTCGCGAAGACGCGACCTGAGGAATTCGCGCGTGGCCCGGGGATTGCTGAGCGCCGGCCCCATCTGCATGAGTTCGGCATAGTGCCGTCGCGAGAGTTCGAGAGACGCCTGCAGCAACGCGTACTTGGCACTGCCGAGGCCTCGCACGCGGCACAGCACCTGCCGCTCGGCGGTGAGCAGACCCCTCAGCGACCTGAATTCGCCAAGCAGTCCGCGCGCCATGTCGAGCGCGGAACGCCCCGGCGTTCCGGTCTGCAGCAGTATCGCGAGGAGTTCAGCCTCCGACAGCGCCGCCGCGCCGCGCTTCAAAAGTTTCTCGCGGGGACGCTCTGCCTCGGGCCAGTGCTGCAGCGACATTGGTGTTGATCCTCCGCGGCCATGCTGGCCGCGGCGCATGGGCGATGCACGAGGAGAATCGAACGCAAGCCTGCGGATTCTCTGGTGACCGCACCGGGTGAACTCGACCAGGGACCAACAGCAGCCTGGTCGGGGCCGCTACTTTTTCGCGAATCGGGCCGCCAGCGCCTCGGCCACCATCGGGTGTACAAACTCGCGCACGTCGCCGCCAAAGCCGGCAATTTCCCTGATCAATGTCGAGGAGACGAAGTTGAACTGTTCGGTCGGCGTGAGGAACACGGTTTCCACCTCGTCGGAGAGGTGGCGATTCATGGTGGCGAGCTGGAACTCGAATTCGAAGTCGGAGACAGCCCGCAGCCCGCGCACGATGACGTTCAGGCTGTGCTCGCGCTCGAACTCGACCGTGAGCCCCGAGTAGCCGGCGACCTCGACGTTCGGCACGTCTGCCAGGACGCGTCGCGCCAGGTCCAGGCGCTGCTCGATCGGCAGCAGCGGCGTCTTGCCCGGATTGGCCGCTATGGCCACGATCACGTGGTCGAAAAGCCGGCAGGCCCGGCGCACGAGGTCGTTGTGCCCGTTGGTGAAGGGATCGAAAGTCCCCGGATACATCGCACGATTGCCCATGTGGCCTCGCTATTCGCCGGTGGAAGGGCCGCGACGCGCCAGATGATAGCCCACCTCGCCCGCGCGCTTGCTGCGAAGCAGCGTCCAGCCCACGGGGAGCACGGGCACGCCGGTCGCAGCCGGGGCCTCGAGGTAAGCGAGCCCGCCCATGCGCAGCCAGCCGCACTCGTCGAGGCGTCGGCAGGTATCCTCCAGCGCGCGCTCGGCAAAGGGCGGGTCCAGGAATGCGATGTCGAAGGGCTGCGGGACACCTTCGAGGTAACGGGTCGCGTCAGCGCGGACTACCTGGCCACGGTCGCAGCCGAGTTGAGCGAGCATCTGCGACAGGTGCCAGCCAACCGCCTGGTCAACCTCCACGAACACCACCTGCGCGGCACCACGGGAAAGCGCCTCGAGCCCGAGCGCGCCGCTGCCCGCATACAGATCGAGGCAGCGCGCGCCTGCCATGTCCTGTTGCAGCCAGTTAAAGACCGTTTCCCGAACCCGGTCGGGCGTAGGCCTTACCGCCTCGACCGGCGGAAACCGGATCTTCCTGCCGCGCCATGCGCCGCCGATGATGCGCAGCGTGCGATCCGGCCCTGCTTGCGCAGCAGTTGATCCGGCGTTCTTCGGTTTCCCTGCCTTCATGCTCGAGCGTGCCCGGTCGCCTCTCGTCCTGATTGCACATGATCTTACCCGCGGCCGGCGCTCGCGACCCGACCCATCCGCTACAATCACTGCCCCGCACGGATCCTTGCAATGGCACTTTTCAGCTTCAAGTCAAAAAAGGACGACGAGGCCGCAGCCGAGAAAGTGGCGAAGCAGCCCGGCTTCGTCGCGCGCCTGCGTGCCAAGCTGAACCGTGGCGACTCCTGGCTCACCTACGATCTCGCCAACCTGCTGCCGGGCGGCCGGATCGACGACGCCGTGCTCGACGAACTCGAGACGCGGCTCATTTCCGCAGATGTCGGTATCGAGACCACCGGGAAGATACTGGGTGAACTGCGCCGGCGAGTGTCGCGTAACGAACTCGGCAGCCTCGACGCGCTGCTCGGCGCGCTGCGCGAATCGATGCTCGCGATCGTAGCGCCTGTCGGTCGGCCGCTTGAGGTCGACGCGAGCAAGCGCCCATTCGTGATCCTGGTCGTCGGCGTGAACGGCTCGGGCAAGACGACGACCATCGGCAAGCTCGCGCGTCGTCTCACCGACGAGGGTCACAAGGTCGTGCTTGCGGCCGGCGACACTTTTCGTGCAGCCGCCATCGAACAACTCCAGGTCTGGGGCGAGCGCGACGGCGTTCCGGTAATCTCCCAGGCCGCTGGCGCAGACCCGGCTGCGGTGATCTTCGACGCAATGCAGTCGGCACAGGCTCGCGGCGCCGACGTGCTGATTGCCGATACTGCGGGACGGCTGCACACACAGAGCAACCTGATGGACGAACTCCGCAAGGTGAAGCGGGTGCTCGGCCGGCTCGATGCCGAGGCCCCGCACGAGGTGTTGCTGGTGCTCGACGCGGGCCAGGGCCAGAACGCCCTCGCCCAGGCGCAGCAGTTCAACGAGGCAATGGGTGTGACGGGACTGGTGCTCACCAAGCTCGACGGCACGGCCAAGGGCGGCATCGTGTTCGCCATCGCCGACCGTCTCGGCATCCCGGTGCGCTACATCGGGATCGGCGAATCGGCCGAGGACTTCGGCGTCTTCGACCCGGAATCGTTCGTCGATGCGGTGCTGTCACCAGCCCGCGCAGGCGGCGAGGCCGCATGATCCGTTTCGAGAACGTCTGGAAGCGCTACCCGAACGGGCGCGAGGCGATATCGAATCTCTCGCTCTCGGTCGAACGCGGCGAGATGGTGTTCCTGACCGGTCACTCCGGCGCAGGCAAGAGCACGCTGCTCAAGCTGGTCGCCGTGATCGAGCGCCCGACCCGCGGGATGCTGATGGTGAACGGCCAGAACACCGCGACCATGCCGCGCTCGAAGATCCCGCCGTTCCGCCGCGACATCGGCATCGTATTCCAGGATCACAAGCTGCTGATGGATCGCCCGGTATACGACAACGTCGGCCTGCCGCTCGTGATCGCCGGCCAGCCGGAAAAGGAGATCGACAAGCGCGTACGCGCCGCGCTCGACCAGGTGGGCCTGCTCGGTCGCGAGCGCAACCGGCCGATCGAGCTGTCGACCGGCGAACAGCAGCGCGTGGGCATCGCGCGCGCGATCGTCGGCAAGCCGTCCCTCCTGATCGCCGACGAGCCGACGGGCAACCTCGACCCGGACCTCGCGCTCGAAGTCATGAACATCTTCAAGCGGTTCAACGAGGTTGGCGTCACGGTGCTGGTCGCGACGCACGACGTGCACCTGATCGAGCGCTTCGGCGTACGGCGTGTAGTGATCGAGGGTGGCCGGGTGGCAGGCGGCAACGAAGCGCCACCGCCGCTGCCGTCGATCGTCGTCGCACGCGGTGAACTCGCGTGACGCGCTGGTTCGAACGTCACCTGCAGACGATGGTGGGCTCGCTGGGGCGGCTCTGGCAGCAACCTTTTGCGGCGCTGCTCACGGTGCTGGTCATCGGCATCGCGCTGGCGTTGCCGGCATGCCTGCACGTGCTGGTGCAGAACGTCCGCGCGGCGAGCGGCGGCTGGAACAACGCACTCGACGTTTCGGTCTACATGAAGCAGTCCGCCAGCCTCGACGACGCGAGGTCCATCGCAGATCGGGTGAAGAAGCGCCGCGACGTGGCCGAGGTGACCGTAGTGCCGGCCGACGACGCGCTCGCGGAGTTTCGCCGCAATTCGGGCTTCGGCGAGGCCCTCGATGCCCTGAAGGACAATCCTCTGCCGCACGCGCTCATCGTCCGGCCCGCGGAGACATTTCGCGATTCGGGACACGTGGAGACGCTCACCGCTGAGCTCAAGTTGCTGCCCGGCGTGGACGTGGTGCAGCTCGACACCGAATGGGTGAGTCGCTTCAACGCAATCCTGGACGTCGTGCGCCGGGTCGTTTTCCTGGCGGCTGCGCTCTTCGCACTCGGCATCCTGGTCATCGTCGGCAACACGATTCGCCTGGACATCGAGAACCGGCGCGGGGAGATCGAGGTCACGAAGCTGGTCGGCGGCAGCGATGCCTTCGTGCGTCGGCCGTTCCTCTACAACGGAGTGTGGTATGGCCTCGGCGGTGGCGCCATCGCGTGGCTGGTAGTGACTGGGGTCATACTGATGCTGGGCGACCCGGTCCAGCGCATTGCAGGCCTCTACGGCAGCGGCTTTGCCCTGCAAGGCCTCGACGCCGAGTCCAGCCTGGTGCTGGTCGCCGGCGGCGCCATACTTGGCTGGCTCGGCTCGTTCATCGTTGCAACCCGTGAGCTGCGGGGCATAGAGCCTCAATAGCCCGCGCAGACGGCGGGGGCTGGCGACCGGACGACGGCAGGTGAGCCACGCCGCACCACGCTGCGCCCGTTCCAGGCACGCCGCACGCCCGGCGTGGCCGCTGGCCGGCCACTGTCGAGGCTGGCCATATTCATCTCAAACATATGATATTAAACGCTTTATTTCTCACGATACGTCGATTCTATCGATGAACTTTACGGGTATTTAGCACTCTAAAACCCCGACTGCTAATATTGGCAGGCGCAATCAGGGAGCACCCCTCAGAGACATGACCACCACCGCACTTACACTCCGCAGCCCCGCTGAACTCGCCCTGACGGGCCCGATTGGCAGCCTGGACGCGTATTTCGACGCGATCGGGCGTATTCCGGTGTTGAGCCGCGAGGCGGAGTCGGCGCTTGCCACGCGCTACCACGCCGAAAGCGACGTCGAGGCCGCGCGGCAGCTGGTGCTGTCGCACCTGCGATTCGTGGTGCACATCGCGCGCGGCTACATGGGCTATGGCTTGCCGATGGGCGACCTGGTCCAGGAAGGCAACGTCGGCCTGATGAAGGCGGTCAAGCGGTTCGACCCGACGGTGGGCGTGCGGCTGGTGTCGTTCGCGGTGCACTGGATCCGCGCAGAGATCCACGAATATGTATTGCGCAACTGGCGGCTCGTGAAGGTCGCCACGACCAAGGCGCAGCGCAAGCTGTTCTTCAACCTGCGCAAGTACAAGCGCAACCTCGGCTGGCTCACCGCCGACGAGACGCGGGCCGTGGCCCAGGACCTGGGCGTGAGTACGCGTGAAGTCACGGAGATGGAGCGTCGCCTCGCGTCTCGCGACCTGTCCTTCGATCCGGCATCCGACGCCAGCGAGGACGAGGACGCCTGGTCGCCGTCAGCCTACCTGCCTGCCCCGGATGCGGATCCGGCGCTCGCCGTCGAGCGTGAGGAGTGGGACGAAAACGTGAGCGACAGGGTGGCAGCTGCCATGGCACAGCTCGACGATCGCAGCCAGGCGATCCTGCGCGCGCGGTGGATGAGCGAGTCCAAGGCGACGCTGCACGACCTGGCCGAGCAGTTTGGCGTTTCGGCAGAACGCATCCGGCAGGTCGAAGCCAACGCGATCAAGAAGCTTCGCAAGCTGGTCGTCGCGGAATAGACGACCGAGGGGGCATCCTCTTTCTCCATAAATAGGTGCCAGGCACCTATTTAATGCGAGGAAAAGGAGAATGTCCCCGATTTCGGCTTCCTTTACTTCGCCTTGTTCAACTCGTCCTGGGTCACCGGGACGATCGTGATCTCGACGCGGCGATTCTGGGCGCGCCCTTCTTCCGTGTCGTTCGATGCAATCGGGTAGTCCGGGCCGGCGCCGATCGTGACCAGGCGAGATCCCGGCACGCCGCGGCTCTCCAGGTAAGCCTTCACGCTGTCGGCTCGCTCCAGTGACAGCTTCATGTTGTAGGCATGGCTGCCCGTGCTGTCGGTGTGCCCGGCGACCTGGATCACGGTCTTGTTGTACTCGGACAGCGTCTGCGCGAGCTTATCGAGCACCGAGTCGAACTGCGGGTTGAGTTGCGCGCTGTCGAAGGCGAACGTTACGTTGCCCGGCATGCTCAGCGTCAGGTTGTCGCCCATGCGCACGACCTCGACCCCGGTACCCGCCATCTGCTGGCGCAGCTTGGCCTCCTGCTTGTCCATGTAGTTGCCGGCCAGGCCGCCGGCGAGAGCGCCGACGCCCGCGCCGATCAACGCGCCCTGCCAGCCGCCGCCTGCGATGAGCCCGACTGCCACGCCGCCGACCGCACCGATGGCCGTGCCCTGTCGGGTCTTCTGCTTCTCGGGATTCTGGGCGAAGTCCTCGACGGACGCGCACCCGGCCAGTGCGACAGAGACCGCTACTGCGGACATGACTCCAACTTTGCTGCGCGTAATCATGCAAATACTCCAACGAATTGACTGAAAAGCTGCCACCCGCGGACTGCAGGTCATTGCATGGGCAATAATGTCCCGACCCGGCTATTGTGGCAACGATTCTGCAGCGATCCGCGCAGGGGCGGACCGGCGGAACCTCTCTGGCTTTGCGGCCGTGCCCGGGTTGCCGGAAAATGGCTGTCCGCGATCCGCTACACACAGTCTGGGAGCAGTCCGTGGCTACAACATCAACCGAACCGCGCAAGATCAAGTCCACCCGGGCCCTGGATCCGCTGGACCTCTTCGACGTTCGGGGCCTGCTCAGCGAAGACGAGCAGATGGTGCAGGACTCGGTTGCCCGCATGGTGGATGACAAGGTCCTGCCGGTGATCCGCCAGCATTTCGAGGACCACACCTTTCCGCAGGAGCTGGTTGCCGAGCTGGCCGGACTGGGATTGCTCGGAAGCTCGCTGGAGGGTTACGGCTGCGCCGGCATGAACGCCGTCAGCTATGGGCTGATCTGCCAGGAACTGGAGCGCGGCGACTCCGGCCTGCGCAGCTTCGTCTCCGTGCAGTCGAGCCTGTGCATGTACCCGATCCACACCTACGGCAGCGAAGAGCAGAAGCAGACCTACCTGCCGCGGATGGCAACGGGCGAAGTGATCGGATGCTTCGGGCTCACCGAGCCCCACGGCGGATCCGACCCCGCCAACATGAAGACGCATGCGAAGCGTCGTGGCGGCGACTGGGTGCTGAACGGCGCGAAGATGTGGATCACCAATTCGCCGATCGCCGACCTGTTCGTCATCTGGGCCAAGACCGAGGACGGCATGCGCGGATTCCTGGTCGAAAAGGGAACCAGGGGCCTCGTGGCGCCCGAGATCGAGAAGAAATTCTCGCTGCGCGCCTCGATCACCGGTGCGATTTTCCTCGAGGACGTGGTGGTGCCGGAGGCGAACATGCTTCCCGGCAGCACGGTTGGCATCAAGGCGCCGCTCTCCTGCCTGACGCAGGCGCGCTACGGCATCACCTGGGGTGTGATCGGCGCGGCGCAGGCCTGTCTTGCGCAGGTGCTCGACTATTCGCAGTCGAGAGTGCTGTTCGGCCGCCCGCTCGCCGCAACACAGACGGTGCAGATCCGTCTCGCGGAGATGGCCCGCGGCATCACGACCGCACAGCTGCTCTCGCTGCAGCTCGGCAGGCTGAAGGACCAGGGGAAGATGAGCCCTTCGCACGTGTCGCTGGCGAAGTGGAACAACTGCCGCATGGCACTAGACGTGGCGCGCGACGCGCGCGACATCCTCGGTGGTGCCGGCATCAGCGCCGAGTATGTGCCGATCAGGCACGCGCTCAATCTCGAGAGCGTCATCACCTACGAGGGGACAGAGACGATCCACCAGCTCACCATCGGACGCGAGCTGACCGGGATCAGCGCGTTCTGAGCGGCGCTGTCGAAATTCTTTACGCATTGGCGCCAGCGGTGCGACTCCGACCGTACAGCGGCCGCGAACCGATCCCGCGCGGTACGCACAAGCCGTTGATTCAAAAAGGTCCATTGACTGCTGCAGCACAACATGGCACGGTCATTGCTTCTTCTCCAGCGTCCTCGTGTGGTAGGTGACGAAGCGGACGATGACGCGGGGATTGGGGAGAGATCCCGCCGGGGGACGACGGGGTAGAAAGATCCAGTACATGGAACAGACCGGACGCAGCAACCAGGGATGAAGAGCGCCGGGCAATAGCTCAGAAAAAAGCAGAACAAGGCGCTCCGAAAAATAACGAACCCCGCAACAGCGGGGTTTTTTTTGCCTGCAGAATTCTTGCCTGCCGAATTCGATATTCCCTGGAGCACGAGGTCGCTGTTGCGTCACGTACGACTGAAAACTTTCCTGCATCAACCCGCATCCAGGCAAAGTCTTCTCGTGCGGCGCATGGAACCAATGTCCTCTGGACTCGCGCGACGCTTGTAAGCACAATGCGCCCGCGCTTGGCCTCAACCTGCGCGATCGCTCCGCCGCGTCGTCCTCACCCTTTTTCGGGTTCAGTCCAACGGCGCGGCGGGGCGGTGTCTGCCTCGGCCGAGGCGCACCGTACCGCGCACACAAGCACGCCGAGACCAGATTCAGTGAACATGACGCCAGGGACGAGCCTTCCCGAGATCATCGCGCACCGGGGCAACGCCATCGAGTTCCCGGAGAACACACTGCAGTCGCTTGCGTCGGCAGTGGAACTCGGGATCCGGCACATCGAGTTCGACGTCCAGTTGACCGCCGACAAGGTGCCGGTGGTCCTGCACGATGCCGACCTCCAGCGCGTCGGCGACAGGCCTGATGTCGTGCACGATACGTCCTGGGCCCAGCTGTCCGAAATGCCGGTCGGCGAGAGCGCCCGCTTCGGCCAGCGTTTTGCCTACACCTACCCGCCGTCGCTCGAACAGGTGGTCGAGGCACTCGACGCCTGGGAAGGCGTGACCGCATACGTGGAGATCAAGCGCGCCAGCCTGCGCCGGTTCGGCCGCGAGGTGGTGCTGCAGCGTATCGCGCAGGTGCTTCAACCTGCGCTCGATCGCTGCGTCGTGATCTCGTTCGACCTGCCGAGCCTGCGGATCATGCGGCAGATGATCGGCGCGCGGATCGGCTGGGTCGTCGCGAACTACGGCGACAAGGCAATGAACGACGCGACATCGGTCGCGCCGGATTTCCTGTTCGCAAACGTGGATCGCCTTCCGGCCGGGCTCGAGTCACTGTGGCCGGGACCCTGGGACTGGGCACTGTACGAAGTGCGCGACCTCGGGACTGCGCAGGCGTGCCAGTCCATAGGCGCGCGATATGTCGAGACCATGGCCGTGCGCGACCTGCGCGATGCCTACGAGGAGAGCCTGCGCCAGTGACGACCCGGACCGCGCCTGGACTCATACTGGCGCTGGACCAGGGCGGGCACGGCAGCCGCGCCGTGATATTCGACCACTGCGGCAGCGAAATCGCCTCGTCGCACGTGCCGGTCGCGACCCAGTTCGGCCAGGCCGGTTTCGTCGAGCAGGACCCGCTGGAGCTCGCCACCTCGCTGGCGCGCGCCGCGCTCGACGCCTGCGCATCACCCGCCGTCGCTGGCAGACCGATCGATGCGGCGGGACTCGCCACGCAGCGTTCCACGATCGTCTGCTGGGAGCGCTCGAGCGGCCGCGCGCTGACCAACGCAATCTCGTGGCAGG
>JALHTE010000258.1 GCA_022865595.1 Steroidobacteraceae bacterium
AGAGCGGGCTCGGCTATCGGGCCGCGCGCCTCGCGCTCCTTCTCCGCCTGATCCTGCGCCGCCTCGCGCGCGCGATCCCGCTCGCGACGCTGGGCCGGCGTGAGCGCGGCTTCCGCGGCAGCCTCCGCACGCCGTGCGGCGAGAGCGGCGCGTGTCCCCTCCGGGTCCAGCACCGCCGAGATATTGATTACACGATCGGGGCTGATGACGAAGCGCGCGAAGGGCTTGTGCACCAGCACCTGGTCGATGCTCGCCGAGTCCGGTTCCATCGCGTAACTGAGCTTGCGCAGCTCGAGCCGCTGGAAATTGACGAAATCCTGCTTGAGCGTGTTGTCGATCGACGCGAACTTGTCGATCGTGACGTCCCCGTCGAAGCGCAGTTCGGGGCCAGGTGCATCGGGCGGGTCGAGGTGCACCTTGCCTTCCACCGTCAGCGTGCCGTCCCTGATGGTGAGGTCGGCGACCGGCAGCACGTAGGGCTGCAGGATGAACATGCGCGCCCCGGTCAGCGCGACGTCGAGTTCAGCAGAAAGCGGTTCCGGAGTGACGGAACCTGCGGCCTTGAACGGCGCGACGTCATCGATGACTGCTGCAACCGTGACGGCAACCGGCTTTGCGAGGTCGGTGCTCGCGCCACTCACGGTCACGTCGAGCGGAGACACGATGAAGTGCTTGACCGGTTCGCTGCGCCGATCATCGAAATTGATGACGGCCTTTGCAACCTGGGTGGTCGCCACGTTGACTGTCCACGGTGGTGGCTCGGTTGCAGCTGCGATGGGCTCGGCGGCCGACGGCGCTCCCGGATCCGGCGTCACCGATGCTGGCGCGGCGGCGGCACCTGCCTCCGCGGTCACGGCAGCAGTACTTGCTGCTGCAGCCGCAGTGCCTGCAACGGCCGCTTCGGGAATATTGGCGGGCGAACCTGCAGGTGTGGGCGCAAACAACTCCATGAGATTCACGCTCCCGTCCGGCGCCATCCAGGCCTGGACCTGCATGCCAGTGACCGTGATGCCGCCGATCGCTACCGTTCGGTCGGGCAGGGCCACGGTCGTGTCGGTCACTTCAATGCCCGGCAATTCGACCCAGTTGGTATCGGCGCCGCGGGCACGCAGTCCCAGGTCCGCCACATTGATCTGCGGCAGAATGACGTTGGCTTCCAGCCCGTCGCCCATCGCGACGTCGTAGCTGCCGCCGAGATCGATCACGCCGGACGCAAGCGCGAAGGGAAATGCGTGGTCGAGCAATTCGTCGATGTTCGCTGCCTTCAGGCCGCGGATCCTGAGTTCCCCCTGCGATGACAGCATCGGCGTCACGCCGAAGCGCCCCTTCCACTCGAAGCCCTCGCCGGACTCGCTGGTCGCTGCAAGCGAGAATCCACCACCCGCGGGCGTAGTGCGGAAGTCCTTAAGTGAGAACGTCACCGGCGTGAAGCTGCGCTCGAGCGGCTTCGAACGAGCCAGGTCCGCATACTCGAGCGAGCCACCGGAAACCAGGAGCGACTGCAGCCACACGCCGGGCAGGCCGGACGACTGCGGCTCGGGCTCGGCCGGTTCCTTCGGCACGAGGTCGCTCAAATTGAAACTGCCGTCGGGCCTTATGACGGCGCGCAGCTGCGGCGCCTCGACATCGAAGCCCTTGAAGACATAGGCGCGATGCCAGAGCGACGAGGTCTCGAAGTCGACGAACAGCCGGCGGAATCCGAGCATGGGCTTGCCGTCCGCATCCGGAAGCGCGAGGTCGTTGACCTCGAGTTGCAGCAGGAAGGGATTGACCGTGACCAGGCCGATGGCGAGGTCACGGCCGTACTCGCTCTTCACGAACGCGATGGCCTGGCTGCGCACGATGCGCGGCGCCAGCTGGAAGCCGAGCAGGGCATAGAGGCCGGCGATCGCGAGCAGAATCGCGATCCAGCGCACCGCCTTCAACTGCAGGAACTTCCGCATGGATCGGTTCACCCTGCGGCCGCTGCCCGCGCTCGGCCGCCAGGACGCCTGGTCAGTTCACTTTCTATCGTCCAGCCAGCGGTAAACGTAACCGGCGATCAGCGCGCCGAGCAGCGGCGCGACCCAGAACATCCACAACTGGTCGATTGCCCAGCCGCCGACGAACAGCGCCGGTCCGGTGCTGCGCGCAGGATTGACCGAAGTGTTGGTCACCGGGATGCTGATCAGGTGGATCAGCGTCAGGGCGAGGCCGATGGGGATCGGTGCGAACCCGGTCGGCGCATCCTTGTTTGTCGAGCCCAGGATGATGATCAGGAACATCATCGTCATCACGACCTCGGTGAGGAAGCCGGCGGCTGCAGAGTAGCCGCCTGGCGAGTGCGCACCGTAACCATTCGATGCCATGCCGCCGGCGACGTCGAAGGCTGGGTTGCCCGTGGCGATCATGTAGACCATGGCCGCGCCAGCGATTCCGCCCAGCACCTGCGCGGCCACGTACGGCAGCACCTCACCGACCGGATGGCGGCCACCGGCCCACAGGCCTAGCGTGACGGCAGGGTTGAGGTGGCAACCCGAGATGTGGCCGATGGCGAATGCCATCGTAAGCACGGTCAGGCCGAAGGCCAGCGCGACGCCGACGAATCCGATACCAACTTCTGGAAATGCCGCTGCGTATACCGCGCTGCCGCAGCCGCCCAGCACCAGCCAGAAAGTCCCGATGAATTCCGCCGCTAGTTTCTTCGACATGGGCATTGCGCGATTCCCCTGTTGATCATGGTTTTTGGTGTGGTCCGGGCCGCCAATCTAACGAGTCCAGGCGACGGTGGGCAAGGCAGATCTTCCATTGCGGGCGCGCGGGCCGGTTGATTCGACACCGCGTGGTGCCGGCACGCGATCGCTGGTCACGCTGGACTCAGTCGCCGGGCAGCAGCTTTCCGGGGTTCATGATGCCCCTGGGGTCCAGGCTGCGCTTGATCGTGCGCATCAGGTCCAGCGCAACGGGGTCCTTGTACCTGGCGAGTTGCGCGCG
>JALHTE010000259.1 GCA_022865595.1 Steroidobacteraceae bacterium
CCAGGCGAAGGCGCACAGGATCCCCGACTGATCGCGGACCGGTCTCGGAGCGATGCAGCCGCCAGTTCGCTGCTCCCCGCGTCCTTGGCGGGGCCGCGGCGACTGATGTAAGGTCGGCCACTCGCGCTGTGAACTACCGTCAACGGAGCCTGGAATGTCCATACGAATCGCGATTCGAACCTTGATGCTGTCTGTCGCCGCCTCGATCGCACTGACGGGCGCGGCCCTGGCGGACGGCCCACCATCGAAGGCCGAGAAAATCCTGGCTTATCGGAAGGCGCTCTACCAGGTGATCGTATGGAACGTGGGCCCGATGGGCGCGATGGCCCAGGACAAGGCGCCATTCAATGCGCCGGAGTTCGAGTTGCGCGCCGAGCGCGTTGCGGAACTCACGCCGATGCTCGCCGAGTCATATTCACCCGAGTCGAAAGGGGTCGAAAACTCGAAATTGAAGCCCGAAATGTGGGGCAATCGCGCAGATTTCGACGCAAAGCTCAAAGACCTGGTAGATCGCAGCGCGGCACTGGCCGAGGTCGCGAAGACCGGCGATCCGGCAAAGACCAAGGCCGCGTTCTTCAGCATGGCGGACGCGTGCAAGGCCTGCCACGACAAGTACAAGGCAGACTGATTCAGTAGAAGGCGATGACCGAATCCGGTGCCGCCCGAACCGCGAGCCCGAGCGCAAGCGCGAGTGTCGCGACGACGGCGAGCGCGAGCAGCGTTCGTGAGCCCGCGATGGCGTCGGCTGGCGCCACCTCCGACGCGGGTTTCTTCCCGGTAAGCATGGCGCGGACCAGCGGCCGGCCCGCCACCCGGACGTACCAGGCGATCGCGCACAGGTGCAGCACCACGAGGCCAAGCACCAGGTTCGAATTCGCCTCGTGCAGGCTGGTGATGCGATTGCTTGTACCAGGCGCAATCCAGCCGTAGAAAGGACCGGCGCTCGCGATCTCGTCGTTGGCGAAGAGTCCCGTCGCAGCCTGGAACAGCAGCGCTGCCAGCATCGCGAGCACGCTCAGCGCCCCGAGCGGATTGTGGCCCGGCGCCGCACCGGGCGGCTGGCCACGAAAGTACGCGACCAACCCGGCTGGTCCGGGCACGAAGGACGAAAACCGAGCGTGCCGCGTGCCTATGAATCCCCACGTGATCCGGAAAACAACCAGTATCAGCGTCGCATAGCCCAGCCAGCGGTGCCAGGTGAACCAGCGCGTGCCCGCGTAGTGCGTCGCCCAGGCGCCGGCCACCGTGAGCACGAGCAGCCAGTGCGCAGCGCGCAGCGGAAAATCCCAGACCATTCGTGCTTCGGTCGATGCTTCGCCGGTCGCTCGTACGTTCGTGCTCATCCAGCCTCCACCACGTCCGCCTGCAGGCTGGGCGATTCTAGCAATGTCAGGTGACTCGACTCCTCGTGTGCATTATTGTCGCTGCGGCCGCCAGGCCCGGCTGGTACGAGTATCGCGATGCCGCAGCAACATTCGGTTCCCCGCCATCGGGTTTCATGCGTCCCGGTTCCATGCCTGGACGGCTCCGGCCTTGCCGGGCCGCGCGACTGCTGATGCCTGCCGGCCTGCTGCGCCGCCTCGGCGCGCTCCTCTACGACACACTGCTGCTGGTCGCGGTATTGATGATCGCAACGGCGCTCTTCCTGCCATTTACAGGCGGCGAGGCGATCACCAGCGCCGGCGGCTGGCCGCTCGAGTGGACCTACCGCAGCGTGCTTGCAGGCCTTGTCGTGCTTTTCTACGGCTCATTCTGGACGCGCAGCGGACAGACGCTGGGACTCAAGTCCTGGCGCCTGCGGCTTGAACGTGACGATGGCGGGCGCCTGACCTGGGCCGACACGCTGCGCCGGCTGGCCGCCGCGATCGTGTCGCTGCTGCCGGCAGGACTCGGATGGTTGTGGATCCTGGTCGACCCCGGCAAGCGCGCGTGGCACGACCGCCTGTCGGGTACCCGCGTGGTCGTCGTGCCGAAGCCATCGAGCCGCGACTGACGCGGTCAGCGGGTACGGACCAGCATCGTGAGCGTCATCGCCGCGAGCAGCGCCGTCGGCAGCCACCCGGTCGCAAGCGGCGACAGCCCCAGGATCTGCCCGCTGTTTTCCAGCGTCTGGCTCACCATCACGAAACCCGCTCCGATCAGGATGCCGACGATCATCTTCGCGCCCTGCCCCGTCGCGCGCATCGGGCCAAGCGAGAACGGCAATGCCAGCATCAGCACCAGCATCAGCGCGACGTAGCGAGCCATCCTCGACCACAATGCCACCTCGAAACGCGCAGACTCCAGGTCATTGCGCTTCAGGTGCTCGACGTAGGCATTCAGGTCGCGCAGCCCCATCGCGTCCGGCTCGACCACTGCCAGCCCAAGGAAGTCCGGCGACAGCGTCGAACGAAAGTCCTCGGCCGCCGATGTCCTGGTCGCGGTCCCGTCTTCGGAGAAGCTCGTTTCCGCATAATTCTCCAGCTGCCACCCCGATCCGACGTCGACGCTCGCCGCATCCGCGCGGCCGGCCTCGAGCAGCACGCGACCCGGCCCGAAGCGGAAAATCTGCACGCCGCCGAAGCGGGACTCGGTCGACTGCTGCTCGACGCTGATGATCGTGTTGCCGTCACGCACCCACGCGCCGCGGTTACCGGCGAAGCTGAACTCGTTGTACTTGCTGAAAACCTTCACCTGCCGCGCGTACTTTTCCAGCGGCGGCGCGACGAATTCGCTCACGCCCGCCATCAGCACCGCAAGGATCAGGCCCGCCGCCGCAAGCCAGGTACACATCTGCAGCGTCGTGATGCCCGAGGCACGCATCACAACCAGTTCGCTGCCTCGCGCCAGGTTGCCCAGCCCGAGCAGTGAGCCGATCAGGGCAGCCACCGGCAACAGCTGCGTGGCGAAATTTGGCAGGTTGAAGAGCACGTAGGTCATCGCCTGTGTCGCCTGGTAGCTTCCGGTGCCGATGTCATCCTGTTCGTTGATGAACAGGAACAGCGCGCCTAGCACCAGCAGCACCACAAGAACCAGCGCCGTGTACGCGAAGATCGTTCTCAGGATGTAGCGCGCGAGAATCGGCACCTCAGCCTCCCGACTTGCGAGCGCGGCGCAACAGGGGCCCGAATCGCTCGTCCCTCCAGATGAGCAGGGCGGCGACAACTACCGGCACGAGATGAACCCACCACATCCCGAGCGCGCCGCCCGGGCTGTCCTTCTCGATCCACACGCGTACCGCCGCGACCAGGTTCGAGTAGATGAAGTACGCGAGCACGGCAATACCCACCCGCGCAAACCTTCCCTGTCGCGGGCGCAGCTTCGAGAGCGGCACGGCAAGCAGCATCAGCGCGAGCGCCATCACCGGCACCGCGGTGCGCCATGCCAGTTCGGAGCGGTCAGCAGCGTCGCGCGAGCCGAACAGTGCGCTGGTCGGCTTGAGCCAGAGCTTGGCGGCCTTGGCCTTCACCTCGGGAAGGCGAACCGGTATGCCGTGCTCCTTGAACGTGACCACTCGCCATTCGGGTTCGCCCGGCACGCCCTCGTAGCGACGCCCGTCATGCAGCACGAAGAGTTGCTCGGCCTGGCCGGCGCCGCGTTGCTCGGCGCGCTCGGCGACAGCGATCTCGACCCGGTCCCCGACCCGCCGCTGTACGAACACGCCCTGCAGCTGTCCGTTCGGGCTCACCCGTTCGGCGTAGAAGACGATGTCGCCGCCCGCGAAGCTGCGGAAGCGGCCGGCCTCGAGCGAACCGAACTGCGCCGAGCGCAGTGCGTCCACCCTGATCTGCTGCGCGCGCACACCGGCCGCGGGCACCACACGGAAAGACAGGACGGCGAGCGCCGCCACGACCAGCACCGTGAGCAGTGCGACCGGCCGGTAGATGCTGGCCGTGCCGATCCCGCACGCTGCCATCGCCGTCATCTCGCTCTCATGATAGAGGCGCCCGAGGGCCAGCACGATGCCGAGGTACAGACCGATTGGCACCAGCACGGTGAGCTGCTGCAGGGTCGTCAGTCCGATCAGGGCCAGCACTACGGATCCCGGAAAGCCGCTCTGCACGGCCTGCCCCAGCACGCGCGCGAGCTGGTTCGACAGCAGGATGAGCAGCAGGACGCCGGTGACGGCGATGAACGTCAGGGTCACCTCACGCAGCAGGTAGCGGTCAAGCCGAGTCAGCACAGGTCGCGGCTCCGGGCGGGAAACGGTAGACTCCGACGTCCGTCGGCGACGGGGCCGGCTCCGGCCGGGGACCCCGCGCAAGGCGGTGCACAGTCAAGTGTAGCGGTCGCGTGCTCCCGGCCACCAGCCGGAATCGCCGCGGGCGCCGCGATCGGCACGCAACAAGGAAAACGAGAAAGGAACAAAGCATGCGCTTCCATGCCGTCAGTGGATCAGCAACGCGCCAGCGCACGGACTGCGCGGTCGTTGGCATTTTCGAGTCCGGCGCCCTGGCCACCGCCACGGCGCAGCTCGACGCCGCGCTCGGCGGCCGGATTTCACGCCTCGTCAAACGCGGGGACCTGCGCGGCAAGGCTGGCGAAAGCTCACTGCTCGACGTGGAAGGCGGGCCGTGCAGGCGGGTCCTGGTCGTGGGCCTGGGCCGCAAGGACGGCTTTGATCGCCGCCGCTACAAGAAGGTCCTGCTGGCGGCGGCAGCGGCGCTGGCAAAGTCCGGCGCACGCGATGCGATCAGCTACATATCGCAGGAGCCGGTAGAGGGCACCGACGCCTACTACAAGGGCCGCCTGGCGGCCGAGGCGGTCGGCCATGCGCTGTACCGCGTACCGGTGATCCGCAGCTCGCGCAAGCCCAAGGAAGCCGCCCTGCGCAGCTTCGGGGTTTCAGTCGCGGAGCGCGACCAGAAGAAAGACGCCGAGCGCGGTCTCGCACACGGTCACGGCATTGCCGTCGGCGCCGCCCTCACCCGGGACCTCGCCAATCTGCCGGCAAATGTCTGTACGCCGGGCTACCTTGGCAAGCAGGCACGGGAGATGGCGCGCGAGCACCGCAGTGTCCGCGCGCAGGTGCTGGGCGAGCCCGAACTGCGCCGTCTCAAGATGGGGTCGTTCCTGTCGGTGACCGCTGGCAGCGACGAGCCGGCGAGAATGATCGTGCTCCGCTACCAGGGTGCCGCCGCAAAGCAGGCTCCGGTGGTGCTGGTCGGCAAGGGCGTGACCTTCGACAGCGGCGGCATCTCGCTGAAGCAGCCGGTCGGCATGGACGAGATGAAGTTCGACATGACCGGGGCGGCGAGCGTGTTCGGCGCGATCAAGGCGGCGGCGGAGATCGGTCTGCCGATCAATATCGTCGGCATCGTTCCAGCCTGCGAGAACATGCCTAACGGCCGCGCCACCAAGCCCGGCGACATCGTGCACAGCATGTCGGGCCAGACGATCGAGGTGATCAACACCGATGCCGAGGGCCGGCTGATCCTGTGTGACGCCCTCACCTACGCGCGCCGGTTCAAGCCCGCCGTGGTGCTCGACATCGCGACGCTCACGGGCGCATGCGTGATCGCGCTGGGCGCCCACCTGAGCGCAGTGATGAGCAACGACGCCGAACTCGCCACTGAGATCGAGGAAGCGGGACGTCGCGCCGAGGACCGTGCGTGGCGCATGCCGATGGCCGAGGAATACCACGAGCAGCTGAAGAGCAATTTCGCCGACTTCACGAACTCCTGCGGCCGTGAGGCCGGCGCGATCACCGCTGCCTGTTTCCTCGCCAAGTTCACCGACGGACTGCGCTGGGCGCACCTGGACATCGCCGGCACCGCTTACCTCACGGGCACGAAAAAGGGCAGCACCGGCCGGCCGGTGCCGCTGCTCGTCGACTTCCTGATCAACCGCCGCTGACCGTGACAGGGCCAGCCGCAACGAAAGTCGATTTCTACCTGCTGGGCGCGCCGGACGCGCGCGCTCGCCTGGTGCTGGCCTGCCGCGTGGCCGAAAAGGCTTTCGACCAGGGCTTGAGGATCGCGGTGCGCACGGCGGGCCCAGCGCAGACCGCCGAGCTGGACGACCTCATGTGGACCTTCAGCGACCGCAGCTTCCTGCCGCACGGTGTATGGCCCGCGGAACCGGAGTTCGCCGCCGCGACGCCCGTGCTGATCGCGAGTGGCGCGCTGCCGGAGTCGCACCGCGACGTCCTGATAAACCTCGGTGACGACCTGCCGGCCGACGCAGGCAGCTACGCGCGTGTGTGTGAAGTCATCGCGGGCGACGAGCATTCGAAGCGCCGGGCGCGGGCACGCTGGCGAGGCTATCGTGACGCCGGCCTCGAACCCGGCGCGCACAACGTCTAGGCGCGGAGGAACACATGCACCAGACGACTGATTCGATTCCCGTGCTGACCGACATCATCGAGGACGACGCACCGGGCGTCGTGTCCGCGGTTGACCGCACGGCCGCGTTCCTCGGAGAGATCGAGGCGCACCTCGCCACCACCATCCATGACCACGCCGACGAGCTGGTGCACAACGCCTGCCGCGAAATGGAGGCGCTGCTGCTCGAGCAGGTCTCGGACCGGCTGCGCGCGCAGCTTCCGAACCTGATATCGGGGATCATCGAACAGCACTTCCGCGAGCCGGGCAGCGACGCCTGATCCAGAGGATGGACAAGAGTTACTCACCCCGCGACATCGAGTCGCGCCTGTACCAGCGCTGGGAAGCCGCCGGCTGGTTTGCCGCTGGCCGTAGCGGCGCGCCCTACTGCATCATGATTCCGCCGCCGAACGTGACCGGCACGCTGCACATGGGGCATGCGTTCCAGCACACGCTGATGGATGCGCTCACGCGACTGCACCGGATGGACGGCGACCGCACGCTGTGGCAACCGGGCACGGACCACGCTGGCATCGCGACCCAGATGGTCGTCGAGCGGCAACTGAACGCGGAGGGCCGCTCGCGGCAGAACCTCGGCCGGGAGGCGTTCCTCGAACGCGTGTGGCAATGGAAAGCACAGTCCGGCGACACCATCAGCCGCCAGATGCGGCGCCTCGGCGACTCCGTGGACTGGTCGCGCGAACGCTTCACGATGGACGAAGGCCTGTCGGAGGCCGTCACCGAGGTCTTCGTGCGCTTGCACGACAAGGGTCTCATCTACCGCGGCAAGCGCCTCGTGAACTGGGACCCGGTACTGCACACGGCGCTCTCCGACCTCGAGGTCGTCTCGGAGCCCGAGGCCGGGAGCCTGTGGCACCTGCGCTATCCGCTGGCCGACGACTCCGGCCACGTAGTGGTTGCGACCACCCGTCCCGAGACCATGCTCGGCGACACGGCCGTCGCCGTGCATCCCGAGGATGAGCGCTACCGCCACCTGGTCGGCCGCGAAATCCGCCTGCCGCTCACCGGCCGGCTGATCCCTGTCATCGCCGATGACTACGTCGATCCGGCCTTCGGCAGCGGCTGCGTGAAGATCACTCCGGCGCACGATTTCAACGACTATGAGATCGGCCGGCGCCATAACCTGCCGTTGATCAACCTGTTCAACGCAGATGCGGCATTGAACGACGCGGCACCCGCCGCATACCGCGGGCTCGACCGATTCGAGGCCCGCAAGCGCGTGGTCGCCGACCTCGAGGCGGCGGGCCTGCTCGAGAAGACCGATCCGCATTCGCTGCCCGTTCCGCGCGGTGACCGCAGCGGTGCGGTGCTCGAGCCCTGGCTCACCGACCAGTGGTACGTGCGAATCGCCCCGCTCGCGGAACCCGCCATCCGCGCGGTCGAGGACGGCCGCATACGGTTCGTGCCCGACAACTGGTCCAAGACCTACTTCCAGTGGATGCGCAACATCCAGGACTGGTGCATCAGCCGCCAGCTCTGGTGGGGGCACCGCATACCGGCGTGGTACGACAGCGAAGGCAACGTATTCGTGGCGCGCAGCGAAGCCGACGCGCGCGCGCAGGCGCGCGAGCGCCACGGCCGTGACGTCGATCTCCACCGGGACGACGACGTGCTCGACACCTGGTTCAGTTCCGCGCTGTGGCCGTTCTCGACGCTAGGCTGGCCCGAGCGCACGCCGGAGCTCTCCGCGTTCTACCCGACCTCGGTGCTGGTGACAGGGTTCGACATCATCTTCTTCTGGGTTGCCCGGATGATCATGATGGGCATCGAGTTCACCGGCGAGGTCCCGTTCCGCGAGGTCTACATCACCGGGCTCATACGCGACGAGCACGGCAACAAGATGTCGAAGTCCAAGGGCAACATCCTCGACCCGCTGGACCTGATCGACGGCATCGAACTCGACGCACTGGTCGAGAAGCGCACCAGCGGCCTGATGCAACCGAAGATGAAGGGTGCCATCGAGAAGGCGACCCGCAAGCAGTTTCCGCAGGGCATCCCGGCCTACGGCACCGACGCCCTGCGCTTCACGTTCGCCTCGCTGGCGACCATGGGCCGCGACATCCGCTTCGACCTCGGACGCATCGAGGGCTACCGCAATTTCTGCAACAAGCTCTGGAACGCCTCGCGCTACGTGATCATGAGCGCAGGCGACGACCCGGCGGCGCTGGAAGGCGAGCACGAATACACGGTCGCCGACCGCTGGATCCGCGGCCGCCTGGGCCACGCCATAGCCATGGTGCGCGAGAATTTCGCCAACTACCGTTTTGATCTCGCGGCCCAGGCAGCCTACGAGTTCGTCTGGTACGAGTTCTGCGACTGGTACCTGGAACTTTCGAAGCCGGTGCTGCAGGCCTCCGAGGCGTCGGAGGCACACAAGCGCGGCACGCGACGCACGCTGGTGCAGGTCCTCGAGGCGACGCTGCGCATGCTGCACCCGCTGATGCCGTTCATCACGGAGGAGATCTGGCAGCGCGTCGGTCCGCTCGCGGGCCGCGAAGGCGAGACGATCATGCTCGCGCCCTACCCGCTGGCCGCCGACTTCTGCGCGGATGCCGCCGCGGAGCGACAGGTGGCGTTCCTGCAGGCCGTGGTGCTCGGCGTGCGGCAGATCCGCGGCGAACTCGACGTGCCGCATTCGCGCGCCACTCCCGTGTATGTGCGCAGTGACCATGCGGGCGACCCGGAAGCGATCGCCGCGCTCGGACCCACCATTGCCAGGGTCGGCAACCTGGAGTCGCTGGCGCTGATCGCTTCGGAGGCGGACCTGCCGCCCTGTGCCATCGCGGTGAGCGCCGGCCGCACGATCCTCGCGCCGTTCGACCGGTTGGTGGACGACGTATCGGCCGGGGTCGCGCGCCTGGAGAAGCGCAGTGCCCGGGCGGCACAGGACCGCGACCGGGCACTCGCCAAGCTCGGCAACGAAAGCTTCGTGGCCAACGCACCACCGGAAGTCGTGTCACAGGAACGCGGGCGGGTTGCGGAGTTCGAGCGGCAGCTCGCACAGCTCGGCGAGCAGCTGCGGCGCCTCGAGTCGATTCGGCCTGGGACGACCGCGACATGAACGCCCCGGGCCATGGCGCTCCGATCCAGCTCGACGCGGCGGCGCTCGAGCGCGTTGAGGCGGCGGTCACCGCGCTCAATCGCATCATCCTCGGCAAGGAGCGGCAGATCCGCCTCTGCCTCGCCTGCCTGTTCGCACGTGGGCACCTGCTGATCGAGGACATCCCCGGAGTCGGCAAGACCACGCTCGCTCACGCGCTCGCGGCGATCCTCGGCCTGACCTACCAGCGCGTGCAGTTCACCAGCGACCTGCTGCCAGCGGACATCACCGGGGTATCGGTGTTCGATGCAGAAACCGGGCAGTTCCGTTTCCATCGCGGCCCGGTGTTCGCACAGCTCGTGCTGGCGGACGAGGTGAACCGGGCCACGCCCAAGGCGCAGAGCGCGCTGCTCGAGGCGATGGAGGAGCACCAGGTCACTTCGGACGGCACCACCTACCCGATGAGCGAACCGTTCTTCGTCATCGCGACGCAAAACCCGGTCTACCAGGTGGGGACCTTCCCGCTCCCCGAATCCCAGCTCGACCGTTTCCTGATGCGAATCGAGCTTGGCTATCCGGAGGCCGAGCTTGAGCGCGAACTGCTCCTGGGCGCAGACCGGCGCGACCTGCTCACGGCACTGACTCCGGCGCTGACGCCGCAGCAGCTGCTGCGCGTGCAGACCGAGGTGCCGCGTGTGCACGCCTCGCCGGCCCTGCTCGATTACGTGCAGGCGGTCGCCCGCTACACGCGCGAGGCAAGCGAGTTCGAAGCCGGGCTCTCACCGCGCGCGGTCATTGCGCTGCTGCGAGCCGCCCAGGCCTGGGCCCTGATGCACGCCCGGCCCGGCGTCCTGCCCGAGGACCTGCAGGCAGTGCTGCCCGCGGTCGTTGGGCATCGCCTTGCCCCGCGCGAGACTTCGCGTTTCCGCGACGCGGGCCAGGTGGGCCTGCACGTCCTCGAGTCCGTCCCCGTACCCTGACCCGAATGCGCCAAGCGATTCGACGCCTGCGCGCCGGCCTGGACGGGCGCTTCGGCGCGTGGATCAGGCGTCGGCAGGGCACGGACCACGACCCCGTGGTCCTGCGCCGGGGGCGCATCTACATACTTCCAACGCGTCTCGGGGTGGCCTATGCGGCCATGGTCGTGACGATGGTCGTGGGCGGCCTGAACTACAGCAACAACCTGGCGCTGGGTCTCGCCTTCCTGCTGGTCGGCCTCGGCTTCGTCGCGATGCACCACTGCCATGGCAACCTGGTGGGACTCGAACTGCGGCTGCACTCGACGGAGCCCGCATTCGCCGGCCAGGATGTGCACATACGGCTGATACTCGAGAACCGGGCGCGTGAGCCGAGGCCGGGCATCGAGGTTTCCCGCGACAGCGACGTACCTCCGCAGATTGTTGACGTTCCGCCGGCCACGAGCGCGACTGCCGGGATCGCGCTGCACGCAGAGCGTCGCGGATACGTGCGGCTCGAGCGCTTCCTGGTGGCAACACGCCACCCACTCGGTCTGTTCCGCGCCTGGGCCGTGGTACACCCCGGCTATTCGGCCATAGCGTGGCCCCGGCCCGCGGAACGAGGCCGGCCCCCGCCTGGCGTCGAGACCGACACCGGTGGCGCACAGGATCGCGCGAAGGGCGAGGAGGAATTCACCGGACTCAAGCCATACCAGCCCGGCGACCCGTTGCGGCGCATCGCGTGGAAGGCCTATGCGAGCGGCCGTGGGCTGCACACCAAGCAATACGGCGGCACCGACGTCGTCTCTCACGTCTTCGACTGGGACAGCCTGCCGGGGCTCGATGTCGAGGCGCGGCTCTCGCAACTGTGCCGCTGGGTACTGGATGCACACGAGAGCGGCGAAGCGTTCGGCCTGAGGCTGCCCGGCCGCGTGATCGATGCAAACATCGGTGCCGGCCATCTGCAGCGCGGCCTGGACGCGCTCGCGATCTTCGGGCAGGAGGACGCCAATGCGTGAGCCGGCGCAGGCGGGGCTGCGCGGACTCGACGGTGTGCTTGCCGCACTCGCCGTCTCAGTGGCGGCACATTTCGCCAACCTGCCGGGCTGGGCGCTGCTGCTCGTGCTCGCCGCGATTGCCTGGCGCTGGACCGCGGACCGGCGCGGTCTGCCGCTGCCTCCCCGCTGGCTGCGCGTGACCGCGGCGGTCGCGGCACTGGTGCTGGTACTCGCAGGCTACCGCACGGTCAACGGCATCGAGGCCGGCACGGCGTTCCTCGTGCTGATGGCCGCCGTAAAGCTGCTGGAGACGCGCGCGGCGCGCGACCTCACGGTGCTGGTATTCATCGCCTGGTTCCTCCTGTACGCGGCGCTGTTGCGCGACCAGCGACTGCAACTGCTGCCATGGCTGCTTGCCGGCACGCTGCTCGCCACCGGCGCGCTGCTGCGGGTGTACTCGGGTTCCGCGGGTGGATCGCGACGCGACTCGCTGCGCCGCGCCGCGACCTTGATGCTGCAGGCGCTGCCACTCGCGGCGGCGCTGTTCCTGCTGTTTCCCAGGCTTCCCGGTCCTTTCTGGGGCCTGTCGACACCGAGTTCCGCGCGAACCGGATTGTCGGACGAAATGACGCCGGGCGACGTCTCGGACCTGAGCGCGTCGGGAGAACCCGCATTCCGGGTTCGCTTCGATGGACCGCTGCCCCCACCGGCGCAGCGCTACTGGCGCGGGCCCGTGCTGCACGAATTCGACGGCAGGAGCTGGAGGCGTCCGCGCGGCCAGGCGTTCCCCGAGCAGTCGGTGACTGCCCTCGGCGCACCGGTCGACTACCAGATCACGCTGGAGCCGCACGACCGCAACTGGATCCTGGCGCTTGACCTGCCGGGCGAATGGCCGGCGCAGCAGGCCTATCGCGCATACGACTTCACGCTGCTCTCCCCGCGCCCGCTCACCGACGTGGCGTCGTACCGGCTGCGCTCGTATCCCACCGTGCGCGCCGGCACGACGCTGCCGGTGTCCCTGCGCCGCCGCGACACGCAACTGCCGCCGTCCGGCAACCCGCGCACCGTGGCGCTCGGTCGCGAACTTCGCGAGCGCCACGGTGATGCGCGCGAAATCTCGCAGGCGATGCTGCGCCTGTTCCGCAACCAGCCGTTCGAGTACACGATGCAGCCGCCGCGACTCGCGAGCGACGCGATGGACGAGTTCCTGTTCAGCACGCGCAAGGGGTTCTGCGAGCACTATGCGTCGGCGTTCACGCTGGTAATGCGTGCAGCGGGCGTGCCGGCCCGCGTCGTCACCGGCTACCAGGGCGGCGAGTTCAACACCATCGGCGGCTACCTGCTGGTGCGCCAGTCCGACGCGCACGCCTGGTCGGAAATCTGGCTCGATGACAGCGGCTGGGTGCGGGTGGACCCGACTGCTGCCGTCGCGCCGGAGCGCATCGAGCGCGGGCTCATCAATGCCGTGGGTGCGGACGAGCCGGCGCCAGGGCGCCTCCGGCAGGAAAGTGAGCTGTGGCTGCAGGTCACGCTCACCTGGGACGTGGTGAACGATTTCTGGAACGAGCGATTCGTGCGCTTCAGCGCGGCGCGGCAGTTCGACCTGCTCGAGAGCCTCGGCTTCGAGGATCCAGACTGGCGCACGCTCGGATTGGGGCTCGCCGCGAGTCTCGCCGCTTTCTTCGTCGCACTCTCCGTTTATGTCGGCTGGAAGCACCGTGAGCCACCGCGCGACTGGCCGGCGAGGTTACACGCGGAGACCGCGCGGCGCCTGCGTCGCCGCGGACTGGTGCCTGGCCGGACGGAGGGACCGATAGCGTTCCTCGATCGCGCAGCAGCCGAATGCCCGGACCTCGCCAGCGACCTCGCGCGGATTCGCGAACTGTATTCCGGGCTGCGCTACGGGCCACGCCCGGGCGCAGGCGACTTGAGCCGCCTCAAGCACCTGGTGAACCGCCTGCGCGCCTGAGCCGCCCTCGGGTATGCTTGCGCACCAGTCAAGCGTCGGAGTCAGGACCATGCCAGACCTGAAGAAGCAGTTCGAAGCGGCATCGAAGGACGCGCAGAAGCTGCCGTCGCGGCCGTCCGACGAGGACATGCTGCGGATCTATGCGCTCTACAAGCAGTCCACCGCCGGCGACGTGTCCGGCGACCGGCCAGGCGCGTTCGATTTCGTCAACCGCGCGAAATACGACGCCTGGGCACGTGCCAAGGGCACCCCCACGGAAAAGGCCATGAAGTCTTACGTCGACCTGGTCGCCCGGCTGAAGAAACTGGGCTGAAATGACTGGTGCGGCAGCGGCGATCGCGCTGGTCGCCGCCGCGGTCCTCGCCTGGCTGATCGGCGGCCCGCTTGTGGCAGCGCGCCGGCGCAGGGCCGCCATGGCGCGTCCGCTGCCGCTGACGATGGCTGCGCACATCGCTCGCAACGTGCCGCCGAGGCACCGGCTGCCGCCCGGACTGGCGGCACGGCACGACGGCCTGGTAAGCGCTTTTCTTGCCGAAAAGGAATTCATCGGATGCGGGGGGCTCGTCATCGACGATGAGATCCGCGCCACGATCGCGGGGCTCGCCTGCCTGTTGCTGCTCGGCCGGCGTGGCCATTACGAAGCGCTGCAATCGGTGCTCGTTTACCCGTCGGGGTTCTGGGTCGAAGACGAGGTCGAGGACGACGCTGGAGTCGTTGAAAAGCGCCGGCGCGACCTGTCAGGCGAGGCCTGGGATTCGAGCCGCATCATCCTGTCGTGGGAGGACGTGCTCGAGGCCGCGCAGGTCCCGGGTGACGGCTACAACGTCGCACTGCATGAATTTGCCCACTTCCTCGACGCAGAAGGACTGGGACTCGCGGTACCGTCGACGGCGACCGCTGGCAGCAGCGTCCCGCGCCACGCG
>JALHTE010000260.1 GCA_022865595.1 Steroidobacteraceae bacterium
GAATCCGCCTCCGACAGGACCGACAGCAGGACCAGGGAGGTGAGTCCGGCGCTCAGTTCCCGCTGGAACTTGCGGACGATCGGCTCTGCATCGTCGGCAGGCGTCGCATCGGCTGGGCTGTTTGTCACTGCGGTACTCACGAGTGCCAAGAAGTGGGCGATATTAAATACCGCATACTATTGCGAAGTCAATACTAGTACTCAATTAAATAGAACCAAGCTGGGGCTGGGGCCGAGGCCAGGGCCGGACTCGGATGCCCACCCATCGGTCAGACCGGTCCGTTTGCGTGTTGGCCGCAGTGCCTCAGGGTGGGTCTGGTCTGTAACATCCGGGTAACGAGAACGTGCGGGAGTGGACACCCTGATGAGTACCGAACAGCAGCGACAGTTTGCCCCGCGCCGATACCTGAGCCGGCTCACGCGTGGAACGCTGGCAGTGATCATGGTGGGAGGCCGCGGCGAGCGGCTCAAGCAACTGACCGAGGATCGCTGCAAGCCCGCGACGCCGTTCGGCGGCAAGTTCCGGATCATCGACTTCGTGTTGTCGAACTGCGTGAACTCCGGCATTCGACAGATCTCCGTGCTGACGCAGTACAAGGCGCATTCACTGATCCAGCACATCCAGGGTGGATGGAGTTACCTGCGCGGCGAGTTCGGCGAGTTCGTGGAGATCATCCCTGCGCAGCAGCGCCTCGGGCCGGACTGGTACCAGGGTACGGCCGATGCGCTGTGGCAGAACATGGAGATCATCCGCGCGCACCGCCCGCTGCACGTGCTGGTGCTGGCCGGAGATCACATCTACAAGATGGACTACGGACCGATGATCGGCTTCCACGTGGAGAACGAGGCCGACATCACGGTCGGCGTGGTCGAAGTGCCGCGGGACCGCGCCCGCGACTTCGGCGTGCTCACGGTCGACGAGTCGAATCGCGTGGTGCGATTCCAGGAAAAACCGCTGGACCCTGAGCCGATACCGGGCAGGCCCGACGTTGCGCTCGGCTCGATGGGGATCTACATCTTCAACCCGAAGCTGCTCGAGCGCCTGCTGCGCGCCGATGCTGCCAACCCGGACTCGGCGCACGACTTCGGCAAGAACATCGTGCCCGACGCGATCGAAAACCTGCGCGTGTATGCCTATCCCTTCGAGGACGTGCGCACCAAGGCGCAGAACTACTGGCGGGACGTCGGCACCGTGGAGGCCTATTACGAGGCGAACATGGAGCTGGTTCGTGTCTCGCCCGAACTCAACATCTACGACGAGCAGTGGCCGATCTGGACCTACCAGGAGCAGTTGCCGCCCGCCAAGTTCGTGTTCGATGAAGACGACCGGCGCGGCGTCGCGATCGACTCCATGGTGTCGGGCGGCTGCATCATCTCGGGATCAAGGGTGTCGAACTCACTGCTGTGCTCCAACGTGCGCGTGCACGATCGTTCGATCATCGACCGGTCGGTGATCCTGCCGCGGGTCAGGATCGGCGAGAACTGCGTGATCCAGCGCGCCATCATCGACGAGGGCACGCTGGTTCCGGACGGCACACAAATAGGTGTGGATCCCGTCGCAGATGCGGAACGTTTCCACGTGACGGAGGGCGGGATCGTGCTGGTGACTTCGGCTATGCTGAAGGCCGCGTCGAGGCCCGCCTGAGCGGGTGAGGCCGACAGGCGCCGAGGAGGACTCCAATGCCCAGGCTTGCCCTGCGGGCGCTGCTGCTCGCCGCAATTTTTGCACTGTCTGCCTGCGCGTCGATGGCGCCGAAGCTCGAGACGCCGACGGTCGAACTCATGGGCGTTCAGGTCCTGAGCGGCGACATGTTCTCGCAGCGGTTCATGGTGCGCGTCAAGGTCCAGAATCCGAACGACATCGAGGTGCCGGTCGAGAGCATCGAGTTCACCGCGTTCCTGATGGGCGACCGGTTCGGGGAAGGCGCGAGCTACAACCCGTTCGTGCTGCCGGCGATGGGCGAGGCAGAGTTCGACATGTACATCACGACCAATTTCGTCAGCGGCTTCGGCCGGCTGGTGAGCCGGATGGGCGGCCACAAGCTCGAGAACGTCGAGTACGAAATCAGCGGAAAGCTGCACCTGCAGAAAGGCCTGATGCGCACTATCCCTTTCAATCACAAGGGCCTGGTCAATTTCTCCAAGGCGCAGAAGGCGCTGGAGTAGCCGGCAGGGGACAGGTGCCGATAAATAGGTGCCTGGCACCTATTTATCTGGCACCTATTTATCTCGAGAAAAAAGGGGAATGTCCCCTATTTTCCTAGGCGATCATGATGCGTTCGTAGAGGCGCTCATATTCGGCGGCCTGGCGGTCCCAGGAGAAGTCCTGCCTCATCCCGTTCAATACAAGCCGCCGCCACAGTGTCGGCTGCCCGTACCAGTCAAGCGCCGTCTCGAGAGCCCAGCGCGCGGCGGGCGGATCGAAGTCGTTGAACACCACTCCCGTTCCCTGTCCCGTCGCGGGATCGAAATGCTGCACCGAATCGGCGAGGCCGCCGGTGCGGCGCACGACCGGGACGGTGCCGTACTTCATGCTGTACATCTGGTTCAGGCCGCAGGGCTCGTACATGGACGGCATCAGGAACACGTCCGCCGCAGCCTCGATCATGTGGGCGAGCTCGTCGCTGTAGCCGCTGTAGAACGTCGCCCGGCCCGGGAATCGCTGCTGCAGTCCCTGCAGGAATTCCTCGTAGTGCCGTTCGCCGCTGCCGAGCGCGATGAACCGAAGATCGCGTGACCCGAGCAGGTCGGGCAGGACGTCGAACAGCAGGTCCAGGCCCTTTTGCCGCGTGAGCCGGGTGATCATGCCCACGAGTGGTGTGTCCGGCGCCGCCGGCATGCGCAGCAGGTCGAGCAGGGCGAGCTTGTTCCAGAGCTTTCCGGTCAGGTCCGACGAATCGTAGTTGTGTGGAATGTAACGATCGCCGGCGGGATTCCACTCGTCGTAGTCGACACCATTGAGGATGCCGGTCACGGACTCGCCGCGGGCCCGCAAGTCGCCGTCAAGTCCGTGCCCGCCCTCGGGCGTGCATATCTCCGCGGCGTAGCTGGGGCTGACGGTGGTCACCGCATCGGCGTGAATGACGCCCAGCCGCATCGGGTTTACCTGGCCCAGGCCCAGGTCGGGCTTGTATAGCGCCTCGAGGGCGACACCGGGGCCGAGGTCCTCCGCACGCCCAGCGGAAAAAACACCCTGGTAGCCGATATTGTGGATTGTGAAGACGCTGCGCGTCGCCCCGAATATGCGGCGGTCCCAGGCGTATGCATGCTTGAGCAGCAGCGGCGCGAGCGCCGTGTGCCAGTCGTTCGCGTGCACGACCTGCGGCGCGAAGTTCATGCGCTGGCAGCATTCGAGCGCGGCCCGCGTCAGTGCCAGGTAACGGACGTGCTCGTCCGGTGCGTCGGAATAGATGCGCGGGCGGTCGAACAACGCGGGGCAGTCGACGAGGTATACCCACAGGTCGGTGTCCGGCACGCGCGCGGTCTGCACGTCGTAGTGGAATTCGTGGGGCCCGACTCGAAGTGTGAGCGCGCGCAGGAAGTCGACCGGATGGCGGTCAATGCCGGCGAGCTCCATCTGGCCGTGCAGGGGCACGAACACGCGCAGGTCGTGGCCGCGCCTGGCCAGGTTGCAGGTCAGTGCCGCGGCCACATCGCCGAGCCCACCGGTCTTGGCAAACGGCGAATACTCGGCCGAAATGAAACAGATCCGCATCCGCGGAGTGTGCCACTACTGGTGCACCGGCAGCGATGGGTAGCGACCAAAATCCACGGGGGAAGGCGGGTAGCGACCAGAATCGACCGGGGGCTGCCCGGAGCACGATTCGGGTGGCGCGCGCCGCGCCGGTGCTTATGCTGGCAGCCATGAGATCCAGCCACGCCACCGTGTTTCCGGGTGCGACCCCGCTCGAGTACCGTCGCATCGAACGCTCCATCCGCTTCATGGACGAGCGATTCCGCGAGCAGCCGAGCCTCGAGCGAGTTGCGAAATCCGCCGGGGTCGCGCCGCATCACTTCGCACGAATGTTCCGGCGCTGGGCCGGTATCTCGCCGAAGCAGTTCATGCAGCGACTTACGCTGCAGGCCGCGCGCGAATCGCTGGGGCAGGAACAATCCGTGCTGCAGGCGGCGCTCGACGCGGGCCTGTCAGGACCCGGACGCCTGCACGACCTGTTCGTCACGCTCGAAGCCGTGACACCGGGAGAGTACAAGTCGCGCGGCAGCGGGCTCAATGTCCGGCATGGAACGGCGGCCACGCCGTTCGGCCCGGCTACCATTGCGGTCACCGCCCGTGGCATCGGCTTTGTCGGCTTCGAGATGCAAGGCGGTGAAGTGCCCGGCTGGGATGAGTATCGGCAGTCGTGGCGCGATGCGACGTTCGTGGAAGACGCATCCGCGGCGGCGGCCATCACCGCGCGGATCTGGGGCACGGGAACGCGCGCCAACGAGCCATTGAGACTGTGGGTCCACGGATCGAACTTCCAGATCCAGGTGTGGCAGGCGCTGCTGCGCGACGCGCGCGAACTGACGGTCAATTACTCAGGCATTGCCGACGGGATCGGGCGGCCCGCTGCCGCGCGCGCGGTGGGCGGCGCGGTGGGTGCGAATCCTGTCGCCTGGCTGATCCCCTGTCATCACGTGCTGCGCGCCAGCGGTGCGCTGGGTGGATATCGCTGGGGCGTGGACCGCAAGCGGACCATGCTCGCCTGGGAACTGTCACGAGCGATCTCCACGGGACACTGAGGCGGAGCGCGGAGCGCATTGACTGCGCCCCCCGGGCGGCTAGCTCGCTCCAGGCCGCTGCTGCGACCAGCGGTCGAGGAATCAGCCTCGCTTGTCGTCGTCGGGTGTCTTGTCTCGCTTCGGCAGGATCGCGCCGAGCATGTTTTCCTGCACCTTCGAGAGTGTCTCGAGGTTCTGGCGCGTGATGTCCGCGACCGTGGAGATCGGCGTACTCGCGACGATCTTGGAAATCTGGGCCTGCAGTGCTTCCTGCTGGTTCAGGAACGCCTCGACACTCTTCTCCAGGAAGCCGGCGAGAAATCCCTGCATGGCGTTGCCATAGAAGCGGATGATTGCCTCCAGCACCTTGGTGCTCAGGATCGGCCGCCCGAACTGTTCCTGCTCCGCGATCACCTGCAGCAGGATGTGGCGGGTGATGTCGCGGCCGGTCTTGTCTTCTACGACCTTCAGCTTCTCGCCCTTCACGATCAGCATGCGAATGTCTTCGAGCGTGATGTGACGGCTCTGCGACGCGTCGTAGAGACGACGATTCGCGTATTTCTTGATCAGGCGTTCCTGCTTCATCGGAGCAGTGTACCTCAGGAATGTTGCAGCGCAGGAGATGCGAGGCTGCCCAGGTAAGGGATTCTAGGCACTGGTCCGTTGCGTCGCAACAAGACGCGATGACGCTGCGGTGGTGCGGGCTGCTGCGGTCGGAATAGACTTGAGAACCAGGCCAGGACGCGGAGTTTCACATGTCGCAGAAGCAATTGATCGCGGAACTGTCACGGCGCATTGGCGATGAAGTCCACCTGAGCGACTGGCTCGAAATAACGCAGGAGCGGATCAACGCATTTGCCGATGCCACCGGCGACCACCAGTGGATCCACGTGGATGTGGCGCGCGCCGAACGCGAATCGCCGTGGAAAACTCCTATCGCGCACGGCTACCTGACGTTGTCGCTGTACCCGATGCTGCGCGGCCTGGTCGCGTCTGGCCAGCCGCTGTATCCGGGCGTGAAACAGGCAATCAACTACGGCCTGGACCGGGTGAGATTCCCGAGTGCGGTCAGGGTGGGCAGCCGTGTCCGGGCACATTGCACGCTGCTCGCGGTCGAGGAGGTCGTTGGCGGCCTGCAGGTCAAGGAGCAGTACACCGTCGAGATCGACGGCGAGCCGAAGCCTGCGTGTGTCGCCGAGGCCATCATGCGCCTGTACTTTGCGTGACGATGCGCCGGCTGGAATTTCCTGATTCCATTGCGGCATGAGCGCGACGGGGCCTCGCGGCTTATAGTCCAACGCACAGCAGCCCTTCCGGGCGGGAGAATCAAGCAATGATCTACGACAGCATCCTGCAGACCATCGGACGCACTCCGATCGTGCGCATCAACCACCTGGCACCCGCTCACGTCACGATGTACGTGAAGTGCGAGTTCTTCAATCCACTCTCGTCGGTGAAGGACCGCCTCGCCATCGCGATAATCGAGGACGCCGAGCGCAGCGGAGCGCTCAAGCCCGGCCAGACGGTTATCGAAGCCACCTCCGGCAACACGGGCATCGCGCTTGCAATGGTGTGCGCGGCCAAGGGCTATCCGTTCGTCGCGGTGATTGCGGAGTCGTTCTCGGTCGAGCGGCGCAAGATCATGCGCATGCTCGGCGCGAAGGTGATCCTGACCCCGGCCGCCGAGCGCGGCACCGGCATGGTACGCAAGGCTGCCGAACTGGCGAAGAAGCATGGCTGGTTCCTGGCCAACCAGTTCGATAACCCGGCTAACCCTGCCTATCATCGGCAGACCACGGGGCCGGAGATCCTGAGCGATTTCGCGGGTCGACGGCTCGACTTCTTCGTCACTGGCTGGGGCACCGGGGGAACCCTCACCGGCGCCGGCGAGATGATCCGGCTTGCGCGGCCCGAGGTACGCGTGATCGCGACGGAGCCGGCTGGTGCCTCGCTGCTTGCGGGCGGCGAATGGAAGCCGCACAAGATCCAGGGCTGGACGCCGGACTTTGTGCCGGGGGTGCTCAATCGCTCGGTGCCTCACGAAATCGTCCCCGTCACTGACGAGGAGTCGATCGCGGCAGCCCGGTCGCTTGCGAGCCGGGAGGGGATATTCTGCGGCATTTCCGCCGGCGGAACGTTTGCCGCGGCTTTCAAGGTCGCCGAGAAAGCGCCCAAGGGCGCGGTTATCCTGGCGATGTTGCCCGATACAGCCGAGCGCTACCTGTCGACGCCGCTGTTCGAGGGAATTGCCGAGGGTTCCGATCCGGAGCCCTGATCGCAGGGCTGCGCTCGTTTCGCACGGCCAAGGATGGGATAATTCGCGGCCACTTCCGGCTGGTCCGGGTTCGGAGCCTGCGTTCAACCCATGTCTGATTTCCTCAAGAAGGCGCTGCTGGGCGCCGTCGTCGGCGCGATCGTCGTCGGATTTGCCTGGCATACCCAGAACGAGCGCTTGAAGCACGCGCCGGCAGCGCCCAGCCCGGCGCCAGCGGCGGCACCGGGATCGGCAGGCGGCGCGTCGGGCGCGCCCGCCGCTGGCGGCACTGCGATGAGCCAGGTAGCCGTGCGCGTGATCGTCGCGCCGGTGCGCAATGAGCGCCTGACCGCGGAGATTGAGGCGCTGGGCACGGCGAATGCCAACGAGTCGATCGACGTGACTGCCAAGGTGTCGAACCTGGTGACCGCGGTGCGTTTCGAGGAAGGGCAGCAGGTGCAAAAAGGGAACCTGCTGATCGAACTCGACGGGGCACAGGCCCGTGCCGAGCTTGCGATCGCAGAGGCGGCCGTCACCGAAAGCCGCAGCCAGTACAAGCGCAGCCGCGAGCTGTACACCACCAAGGCCTTGTCCGAGGCGCAACTCGACCAGATCGAGGCTGCGCTCAAGGCGAACGAAGCGCGCGTTGCCGTAGCGCAGGCCAGGCTCGCCGATACGATGATCCGCGCGCCGTTCGCGGGCAGGGTCGGATTGCGCCGCGTGAGTCCCGGCAGCCTGGTGAATCCGGGAACGGTCATCACGACTCTGGACGACACGGCGACGATCAAGCTCGACTTCACCGTGCCGGAGAGCTACCTGTCCACGCTCGCTCCCGGGCTGCCGATCACGGCGCTCAGCATTGCCTATCCGGGCAGGACCTTCGAGGGCAAGGTGTCGAGCGTCGATTCGCGTGTCGACCCGAACACGCGCTCGGTGACCGTGCGGGCGCTGGTTCCCAATCCGGAGAACCTTCTCAAGCCAGGCATGTTCATGAACGTGCGACTCGAGCGCGGTGCCGCCGATGCGTTGCTGGTGCCGGAGCAGGCGCTGGTGCCCGAGCAGGGTGACGTTTTCGTGTTCGTACTCGAGGGCGACGCGGTCGCGAAGCGGCTGATCCGCATTGGGCAGCGCCGTGTCGGCGACGTGCAGGTATTGCAGGGACTGTCAGCCGGCGACCTGGTGGTGACCGAAGGGACGCAGAAACTGCGTGATGGGGTGAGGGTCACGGTCGTCGATGCCGCTGCGGAGGCCGCAACGAAAAGTGGCGCGGCGGCTCCATGAGGCTGTCGGAGGTCTCCGTCAAGCGGCCGGTGTTCGCAACCGTCATCAGCCTGATGCTGGTAATTCTCGGACTGCTCGCCGCCTCTCGGCTGCCAATCCGCGAACTGCCGAATGTCGAATCACCCGTGGTGTCGATCGACACTACCTACCGCGGCGCGTCTGCCGACGTGGTCGAGAACAAGATCACCCAGGTCATCGAGGACCGCGTGGCGGGGCTCGAGGGCGTGACCAAGATGACGTCACAGAGCGTCGACGGGCGCTCGAGCATTGATCTCGAGTTTGACCCGAACAGGCCGGTGGACGCGGCGGCGAACGACGTCCGAGACCGCGTGGCGCGGGTCGCGGACCAGCTGCCGGAAGAGGCCGACCCGCCGGACATCGGAAAGGTCGACTCCAATGCCGCCCCGATCATGTACGTGAACCTGTCGAGCGACACGATGAGCGTGCTCGAGCTCACGGACTACGCCGACCGGGTGCTTTCCGAGCGCCTCGGCGTCGTGCCGGGGGTGGCCCGCGTCAGGCTGAGCGGCGCGCGGCGTTACGCGATGCGAGTGTGGATCGACCGTGAGGCACTGGCCGCGAGGCAGCTCACCGTACTCGACATCGAGAATGCGCTCAGGCGCGAGAATGTGCAGCTTCCGGCCGGTCGAATCGAGTCGTCGCAGCGTGAACTCACGCTGCGCACCGAGACCGGGCTCGACACCGCGCAGGACTTCCGTCAGCTCGCCATCGGTCGCGGCCCCGACGGTTACCAGGTGCGCCTTGGTGAGGTCGCCGACGTGCGCCTGGCGGCCGAGAACGAGCGGACGGTGTCACGATCCAACGGCGTGCCTGGTATCAGCCTGGGCATCGAGCAGGTTTCCAAGGCCAATACACTTGAAGTTGCGCACGGCGTGCGCGAGGAACTGGACCGCCTGCGCCCGGAGCTGCCGCCGGGCACCGTGCTCGAGATCAACCTTGACCGGTCCATCTTCATCGAGGAGTCGATGCGCGAGGTGGTGATCGCACTCGGCATGTCGCTGTCGCTGGTGCTCGCGGTGATCTACCTGTTCCTCGGCAACCTGCGTGCGATGCTGATACCGGCGGTGACCATACCGGTCTCGATCATCGCCGCGTTCATCGTGATGGCCGCGATGGGTTTCTCCATCAACATCCTCACGCTGCTCGGCCTGGTGCTGGCGATCGGCCTGGTGGTGGATGATTCGATCATCGTGCTGGAGAATATCTACCGGCGCATCGAAGGAGGCGAGGCACCGTTGCTGGCGTCGGTGGAAGGCAGCCGCGAGATCGGTTTCGCGGTGATCGCGACCACGCTGGTGCTGATGGCGGTATTCGTGCCGATTTCGTTCCTGCAGGGCAGCGTAGGCCAGCTGTTTCGCGAGTTCGGCTTCACGCTCGCGGCCGCGGTGGCATTTTCGTCGCTGGTGGCGCTTTCGCTCACCCCGATGCTCGCCTCGAAGCTTTTGAGCAGTGGTGCGAGGCATTCGCGGTTCGCGGAATGGGTGGACGGGTTTTTCCGCCGCCTGGCCGCGCACTACGAGGCGACGCTGCGCCGGCTGATGCTGCGACCGTGGCTGGTGGTCGCCGCAATGCTGGTGGCGGTCGGCCTGGCGGCGATGCTGTTCCGCTCGATCCCGAGCGAGCTCGCTCCGTCCGAGGATCGCGGCATGATCTTTTACGCGCTGACGGCGCCTGAGGGATCGTCGCTCGAGTACATAGACCGGCATGCGAGGGAGTCGGAGGACATCATTGCCCGCGAGCGCGCGACCGGCGACGTGGTCCGCGGACTGCTGCGCATCCCGGGCGGCTTCGGCGGGGCCTCCGACATCAACCAGGCACGCGGTTTCCTGCTGCTCGCGCCGTGGAGTGAGCGAGAGCGCGGGGCGGAGGAGATTGCGCAGTCGGTTCGTATGCAGCTGAACCGGATTCCGGGCGTCCGCTCCAGCGTGGGCGTAATCGGTGGCTGGACCCGGGGCGGCGGCAGCTCGCCGGTGCAGGTGGTGCTCGGCGGCACCGATTACAAGGATCTGGTGCAATGGCGCGACCAGCTGATGCAGCGAATGAGGGACAACCCGGGGCTCGACAACGTCCAGTCGAACTACGAGGAGCGCAAGCCCGAGCTGCGCGTCGCCGTGGACCGGGATCGCGCCGCCGACCTTGGCATCTCGCTGCAGACTGTCGGCAGGACA
>JALHTE010000031.1 GCA_022865595.1 Steroidobacteraceae bacterium
CTGGAAGCCCTCGCTCATCACCTTGGCGTAGCCGCCGCCGCCGGAGCCTTCTTCCTCGTAGTCGACCTTGACGAATTCGCCACCCAGCGACACGACCTGGTCGGCGACCTCGGCGCGCGTGTCGTTGGCACGCACGATGGCACCCAGGTTGGCGGCCGTGCCGATGGCGGCCAGGCCGGCGACGCCGGCGCCGGCGATGAAAACCTTGGCCGGCGGAACCTTGCCCGCGGCGGTGATCTGGCCGTTGAAGAAGCGGCCGAAGGCGTTGGCGGCCTCGATCACGGCGCGGTAACCGCTGATGCTGGCCATGGAGGTAAGCGCGTCCATCTTCTGGGCGCGGGAGAGCTGGCGCGGCAGGGAGTCGATGGCCAGCACCGTGAGCTTGCGATCTGCGAGCTGCTGCATGAGCTCCGGGTTCTGGGCCGGCCAGATGAAGCCGATCAGCGTGCTGCCGGGCCTCATAAGCGCGATTTCCTCGGGCGTGGGCGGGCGCACCTTGAAGATGATGTCGGAGTTGCCGAGCAGTTCCGCAGCGCTGCCCGCGATCCCGGCGCCGGCGGCCTGGTAGGTGTCGTCGTCGCAATTGGCGGCGGCACCCGCACCGGTTTCGACCTTGACCGCGAAGCCGAGCTTGATCAGCTTCTCGACCACTTCGGGGACGGTGGCGACGCGCTTTTCGCCCGCGAAGGTCTCGCGTGGCACTCCGATCGTTAGCGACATGGTGACCTCATCGATGCATTGGGAGGTGCGACCCCCCGGTAGCCCGGACAGGAAAGCTAAGTTGCCGCCGTGCCGGGAATTTCTGGTAATTCTTCGGCTGGGCGGGGGAATGGATTATTGCACAGCGGTAACGTATCTTTCAGCCCATGCACAGCCTCTCACAGGAGGTCCTGCGTACCGACGTCTCGGGGATGCCACTGGAGTGGATCGACTACCGGGATGCCGTCCGTTTGCATTTCATGGGGCAGGTCGCCTACGCATTCGGACAGCCGTTGTTCCGGTTGCGTGGGGGCACCAATGCCAGCACCGGCCGCCGCACTGTGGTCGAGGTCAGCTCGATCGTCGCGACGCTGGGGCACAGCCACAATCCCGGCAATGTCCGCGCGGGCTACGTGCCGCCGCTCAACAACGAGACCCTGTTCAAGCGCGACGCGCACATCTGCATGTACTGCGGGCAGCGGTTTCTATCCAACCAGCTGTCCCGCGACCACGTCACGCCGCTGTCGCGAGGTGGGCGGGACGCGTGGAACAACGTCGTCACCGCCTGCCGCAGCTGCAACAACCTGAAGGCCTGGCGCACGCCCGAGCAGGCGAAGCTGCAGCTGATCGCGATCCCGTTTACGCCTAGTTACGCCGAGTACATCTACCTGAAGGGCCGTAAGGTGCTGGCCGACCAGATGGAGTACCTGCGGGCGCACTTCCCGCGCTCGAGCCCGCTGCACCAGCGCCTCAGCTGGAAGTAAGGAGAAATAGGGGACATTCCCCTACAGAAAAATAGGTGCCAGGCACCGATTTATTTTCGAAGCTTCGCCATGGGAAATAGGGGAATGTCCCTTATTTCAGCTTCGCCATGATCATCGCGTCCTGGGCGCGACCGTCCAGCAACAGGTAGTCGCGGCACAGGCCTTCGGTCTCGAAGCCGAAGCGCCGGTAGAGCGCGATGGCGGCCGCGTTGTCGGCAAGCACGGTCAACTCCACGCGCGTGAGTCCGCTGGCGAAGGCCGCCTCGAGCGTCGCGGCCAGCAGCCTCGCGCCGACGCCGGTCCCGCGGTGTGTTGCGGCCACGCCCATGCCGAGAATGCCACTGTGCCGGAGGGCCTCCCGCGTCTTCGGGGAGATATCGCACCAGCCCACGACGCGCCCCTCGTCCACGGCCACGAACTGCGGGGCGGCGCTGCGCAGGTTTCCAAGCACGAAACGGCGCACCTGCGGCATCGGTGGCGCCTCGGTGAACGCGAGATAGCGCCGCTCGCGCGCCACGGAGTCCAGCACCTCGCGGAACCCGGCGATGTGGCGGCGCTCGATCGGCAGGATATCGACGGGCATGCGGATAGCTCTGTTGCGCTGGCAGCAGCCGGCGTACTCGCCCAGAATGCCGCCCGTGCTCTACCTTGTCGACGCCAGCGTATTCATCTTCCGCGCCTACTTCTCGGTGCCGCTCGAGTTCACGGATCCCGAGGGCAACCCGGTCAACGCGGTCCACGGATTTGCCCGATTCCTGAGCGACCTGCTGGACAGGGAGTCGCCGGGCCACATTGCAGTCGCATTCGACGAGAGCCTCGAGCAGTCCTACCGCAACGAGATCTACCCCGCCTACAAGGCCAATCGCGAGCCTGCACCGCCTGAATTGAAGCGCCAGTTCGCGCTGTGCCGCGAGCTGGTGCGCAGCTTCGGCATCGCCGAGTTCGGCAGCTCGCGATACGAGGCAGACGACATCATCGGCACGCTGGCGGCACAGGCGCAGCGCGAAGGGCAGGCCGTCACGATCGTCAGCCGGGACAAGGACCTGACGCAGCTCGTGACCGCGCCGGACACCTACTGGGACGCGGTCGCCGACGTGCGCTACGGCTACAAGGACATCGAAGAACGCTTCGGTGTGGTTCCGGAGCGCATGGCCGACTTCCTGGCGCTGATGGGCGATGCAGTGGACAACATCCCGGGCGTTCCCGGCGTCGGCCGCAAGACCGCGGCGACGCTGCTGAAACACTACACGACGCTGGACGGCGTCTACGAGAACCTCGACGCGATCCCGAAGCTCAAGTTCCGCAATGCGGCGTTCGTTGCGCAGAGCCTGCGTGAGTACCGCGACTCGGCGTACCTGTCACGACGGCTCACCGGCATCGCCTGCGACATGCCGCTTAGTCCCGCCCGCGACGAGCTGCGTCGCCGGGCGCCTGATCTCGCGGCCGTGGATGCGTTCGCGGAAGCCCAGGGATTCGGGCGGACGCTGGGCGTGCGCGCGAGACGACTGACAGACGCTCGTTGACGCCTGCGGGGGGCAAGGTCCCTGGGGCTCCTCAGCGGGCTCCCGGCGGCGTGGCCTCGGCCAGGCGCCGCGCTTCGGCAACCAGCACGTCGGACTTGAGCCGCACCTTGTAGTCGGGATTGGCGTATTCGAACTCGATGACGCCCCTGGTATTGATGATGAACACCGCCGGGACCGGCAGTTCGTGGTGAGTCTCGCCCGAGGCGGCTTCGAGGTCGATGCCGAAACTCTTGTAGCGTGTGTAGGTCGCGTCATCGACGCGAAAAGCGACACCGTAGGCACGAGCTGCATTCATCCGTGCGTCCGACAGCAGCGTGTAGTGGATGTCCGGCTCCTTCAGGCTCGAATAGAGCAGGTCCGGCTGGTCGGCGCTCATGAACACCAGCTCGTAGCCGAGTTCCAGCAGCGCGGGTTCGGCGGTCTTCAGTTCACCGAGGTGGGCGTTGCAGTACGGGCACCAGCCGCCGCGATAGAAAATCAGCACGGTTGGCTTCTTGATCGAGGCCGGTCCGAAGCTGCGGTCAGTGCCGTCTGGATTGCGAACGGTGACCGTCGGGATGGTGGTTCCGACCTTGAGCGGCGTGACCTTGGCGGGATCGTCCGGAACCTGAAATTGGGTGGCGGAATTGCTCGCAGCAGTCGACGCGACCGCGGTGTACGCGATACCGATAGCCAGCAAGCCGAGCAACGAATTTCTATTAAACACTGGACGCCTCCGATAGCGATCTCGTGATTTAAGCATATCCACGCCCGACCGAACGCCACGCCCGACCGAGCAGGAGGAAATCGAGACTGCCGTTCGAGTCGGACTGCACGCAGGACTTTTATCCCAGGGGTTTGGCACAGGTACCGGCCGCGCGTACGCTTGCCCATCTTTCAGCAATACTTCTCGAAAGGATACGGGCCGGGGCCCCGGAGGAAATTCGGTGACAAATCACGCTCGTGTTCTGTCTTTGATGCTGATGGCCAGCGTGACCGCCAGCGCGGCGGCCGAGGACGCGCCTGAGGCGCCTGCCCTGGACGCACGGGTTGAGGCGACCCTGAAAGCCGCCAGTCTCCCATTCACCTCCGATGGCGGCGACTTCCGGTTGAACTACACGCTGCCGGACGGTCGAACGCAGCTGGTCTGGATCTCCTCGAAGACGACGAAGATCGCCGACACCGAGTTCCGCGACGTCTGGTCGGTTGCCAATCGTGGCCAGGGTGCCCTGCCGGCTGAGCTTGCGGATCACCTGCTCAAGGAGAACGTCCGGATGGTGCTGGGCGCCTGGCAGGTGAGCCAGGGAGAGGACGAGTATCTGGTCGTGTTCTCCTATGCGATCCCGGCAGAAACGACCCCGGGGTTTCTCCAGGAAGTGATCGAGGCGGTGACCATCAGCGCGGACCGGATGGAAAAGGAACTGACCGGCCGGGACGAGTTCTGATGCTGTTCAGCAAGACCTGCCGGGCGGTCACCCGGTCGGCGTCGGCGTGCCTCCCGGGCCGCTGAACCAGCGCCGTTGCAGCAGGAAGGCGACGTTCACCAGTGCGATCATTACCGGCACCTCCACCAGCGGCCCGATCACGGCCGCGAACGCCACCCCGGAGTTGATTCCATAGACCGCGACCGCCACGGCGATGGCAAGCTCGAAGTTGTTGCTCGCAGCCGTAAAGGACAGCGTGGCGCATTTCGGGTAGCCGGCGCCGGCGCGCCTGCCCATCGCGAAGGACACGAGAAACATCACTACGAAGTAGATCAGCAGCGGCACGGCGATGCGCACGACGTCCATCGGGATCGTGACGATCAGCTTGCCCTTGAGGCTGAACATCACCACGATCGTGAACAGCAGCGCCACGAGCGTAATCGGGCTGATCATCGGCACGAAGCGCTGGTGGTAGTACTCCTTCGTCACGAAGCGCAGCAACACGACGCGCGTCAATATCCCGGCGATGCAGGGAATGCCCAGGTAGACGAATACACTGCTGGCGATCTGGCCGATCGAGATATCGACGACCGACCCGTGCAGGCCGAGCAGCGGGGGCAGCACGGTCACGAACAGCCACGCATACACGCTGTAGAACAGCACCTGGAAGATCGAGTTGAACGCGACCAGGCCGGCCGCGTACTCGGTCGAACCGCCGGCGAGTTCGTTCCACACGATCACCATCGCGATGCAGCGGGCGAGCCCGATCAGGATCAGGCCCGCCATGTATTCGGGCTTGTCCGAGAGAAACGTCACGGCCAGCACGAACATCAGGACTGGCCCGATGACCCAGTTCTGTACCAGTGACAGCGTCAGGATCTTCCTGTCGCGAAAGACGTCGGGCAGGTCCTCGTAACGAACCTTGGCGAAGGGCGGGTACATCATCAGGATCAGCCCGACGGCAATCGGGATGTTCGTCGTCCCGACGCTGAACGAATCGACCAGCGCCTCGACGTCCGGCACGAACCAGCCCAGCGCGATGCCAAGCGCCATGGCTGCGAAAATCCACACCGTGAGATAGCGATCCAGGACGGAAAGTCTGCTGGCGACTGGGCTCATGGCTCCCGCTCCTGCGTCGAGGCACCGGCCTGGGGTGGCGCGGATTGATCGGCCGGCGGTTCGGTGATGTAGTTGGACCCGTTGATTTTCACACAAGTGACCATCGCATGGCGCACGGACCAAGGTCCGGCTACGAGCAAGCCCTTTTCCTCGACGACGCTTCGTCTGAGCAGCGGCTCGCAATGGCGGCTGACCTGCTCGAATCCTGCGACGGGATCGTAATGCTGGACGGCGTGATCGCCTTGCGGCCCGGCCCTGTCGAGATTCGCTGTGAGGTGATCGATCCCAATCCATCTGCGCATCGCTGCGCAGAGGAATTCAAGGTCCTGGTGGAGAATGCGGGCCGCCGCCTCGCCGGATCAAAGCTTGCGACTCGATTGCCGCTGAAGCCCATGAGGTGGCTGGTTGTAGAAGCAGGGAATTCAGGCATTGTTGAGTTGTGGGCTGCGCCTACTAGGGTCAATCCCGAATAGGCTACGGTTCGGCGCCGAGTTAATTTACGCAGATCTCGAACGAGTGTCGCGGGCCCAGAGCGTTCGCGCGCTGGTGGGCGGGCAGGCCGGGGAGCTCAAGGCGGTGCGCGGGCGTATCGTGAAGGATATCCAGCGGGTGGTCGCGATCCTGAAGCGCGCCGGCAAGGGTGCCCGAGCCGTGGCGACCGACACCTATGCGGAGATAGTGAAGGCGCCGCCCTCGAAGCCTGCTGCACGCCGTAAGACCAGCAAGCGCAAGACGAAGAAGAAGGTGGTCCGCAAGGCGAAGCGCAAGGTCAGGAAGACCGCACGCCGCACGGGAAGCTGATTCGTACTGCTGGCGTTCGCGCCATGCACCGGTATAGGTGCCCTGCCCGGCGGGGCACTTGCGGTGTCCATGCGGCAGTACAGTATGCTTGGCCAGGCGAAACTTGCTGCGCCACCCGTCGGGAGAGCAAATATGACTGCGTTCCGCGCGTTATTGATCATGCTTTGGCTGGTCATCGCCGGCTACACGTCCGTCGTGGTTGCCAACCACGGATTTGGCCTGCTGCAGATTTTCTTTGGCGACATGGCGACCATGGCCTGGCCCGGCCAGTTCAACCTCGATTTCCTGTGCATGCTGACGCTGTCCGGGCTCTGGGTTTCGTGGCGGCATCATTTCTCGGCGCCGGGGCTCGCGCTGGGCCTGCTGGCCCTGTTCGGTGGGGCGTTCTTCCTTACTGCTTACCTGTTGATCGTCAGCATCCAGGCGAAAGGCAACATGCACCAGGTCCTGCTGGGCAAGGCGCGAGCATCCGCCTGAAAAGCGAGTGCATTGCCGTCCCGCAGCAGACGCGATCGTGTACCGGGAACCACACTGGCATGAACTGGCAAGTTCGATCTCGTCCGTAACCGGGCACGAGCTCGCACGCGCGCCGCACGAAGTGGTCTCCGGCGGAGATGCCGGCAGTTGCGTTCGCTGGTCGAGTGACGCGGGTTCGATGTTCGTCAAGTTGGCCCCCGACGACCGGGCGTGGGTCCTGGAAGCGGAGGCGGAGGGATTGCATGCGCTCGCATCGGCCAGTGCGATCCGGGTACCGACGGTGTTCGGCGTCGGCGTGGCTGCGACTCGAGCCTGGCTGGCGCTGGAGTGGCTCGATCTCAGGTCGCCAGCGCGAGGCAGCGAAGCGCGGCTCGGTGAGCTGCTGGCCCAACAGCACCGCAAGACGAGTGAGACCTTCGGCTGGCATCGAACCAATACCATCGGCCTTACCAGGCAGGAAAATGACCCCGACCCTGACTGGGGCAGGTTCTACGTGGCTCGACGCCTGGAGCCGCAGCTTGCACTGGCGGAATCGAACGGCAATCGAGGCAGGTTGATCGACCGCGGTCGGCTGCTCTGCGAGCGAGTGCCAGCGCTGCTTGGTGGACATGCACCAGCGCCGTCGCTGTTGCACGGCGACCTCTGGGCTGGCAATCACGCCGAAGATTCCGCCGGTCATCCGCTGATCTTCGACCCGGCCGTCTACTTCGGCGACCGTGAGGCCGACCTCGCAATGACGCGGCTGTTCGGCGGGTACGGGCGAGAGTTCTATGCTGCGTACGAAGCCGCGTGGCCCCTCGAGCCGGGCGCTTCCGAGCGCGTGCCGCTCTACAACCTCTACCACGTGCTCAACCACCTCAACCTGTTCGGTGGCGGCTATCGCAGGCAGGCCGAGGACATGGTCGAGCGACTGCTCGCGCAAGTCGCCTGACGTGTTACCGGTGGATGGGAAGCATCATTTTCGGCGCAAAAGCGCCTGGTCTGGCGGGCGCGCAGGAGTGCCTGGCTCAGCGAAAAAGGCTAGAAAAGAGAGCCGGGACAGGGCGGGTATCCCTGTCCCGGCATCCGGGACCGATTTGAGGACTTAGCGCGTCCGTCCTTGCTGCCTGTGTCGGCTGACGCTGCCTCTCGTCGTATCCGAAGCAGTCGAGGTGTTCGGGGGTGGAACTTGCTCGACAGGCAATAGCATGCCCACCGACCATTACCGTAATGTGACAGCCGGCGATGTCCCGGGGCACCCGCTGGCTTGCAGCCTCGGCCATGCGCGACCCGTGGTCGCGCCGCTAGAGCTTCGCCATCACGTGACGAACGACGGTGTAGTCCTCGAGCGCGTACATCGACAGGTCCTTGCCGTAGCCGGAGCGCTTGAGGCCGCCGTGCGGCATCTCGCTCACCAGCATGAAGTGAGTATTGATCCAGGTGCAGCCGTACTGCAGTCGCGATGCGACGGTAAGCGCCTTGCCGACGTCCTGGGTCCACACCGAGGAGGCGAGTCCGTAGTCGGAGTCGTTTGCCCACGACACGGCCTGGTCCGCGTCCTTGAAGCGAGTCACCGAGACCACCGGGCCGAACACTTCGCGCTGGACGATCTCGTCCGACTGCCTCGCGCCCGCGATTACGGTCGGCTCGAAGAAGAAGCCGCCGCCGGCTCCCGCGTTTCCGCCCGCGGTGATCTCGATGTGCTTCTGCTTTCGCGCGCGCGAGACGAAGCCCGCCACCCGTTTGCGTTGCTCGGCGCTGATCAGCGGTCCCATCTCGACGTCTTTAGCGGTCTGCAGCCCGGTCTTGATGGAGCTTACGGCGGAGGAGAGATCTGCCACCAGCCGGTCGTACACTTTCGCGCCCGCGTAGATGCGGCAGGCCGCCGTGCAGTCCTGTCCCGCGTTGTAGTAGCCGAACGTGCGTACGCCCGCAACGACCGATTCGACGTCCGCGTCGTCGAAAACGATCACCGGTGCCTTGCCGCCGAGTTCGAGGTGCGTGCGCTTGATGCCGTCACTCGCCTGGCCGAGGATCTTCGCGCCGGTTGCGACGTCTCCCGTGAGCGAAATCATCCTGACCTTCGGGTGCTTCGTCAGCGGCGCGCCGACCGATGGTCCGCGTCCGCATACGATGTTCACGACGCCAGCCGGGAAGATCTCCGCCAGCAGCTCGCCCAGCCTGAGTGCCGTGAGCGGCGTCTGTTCAGAGGGCTTCAGGACGCAGGTGTTGCCGGCGGCCAGCGCCGGACCCAGCTTCCATGCGGCCATCATCAGCGGATAGTTCCAGGGCGCGATGGAGGCCACGACTCCGACCGGGTCGCGGCGAATCATGCTCGTGAACCCCGAGAGGTACTCGCCCGCGACGGCCCCCGTCATCGTGCGGCAGGCGCCGGCAAAGAAGCGGAACACGTCGGCTACCGCCGGTATCTCGTCGTTCAGTGCCGCGGTGAGTGGCTTGCCGCAGTTCAGAGACTCGAGTTTCGCGAACGCATGGCCGTCGGCTTCAATACGGTCCGCGAGCCTGAGCAGCAGCGTCGCGCGATCCTTCGGCGCCGTTCGCGCCCAGCCGTCGAACGCGGCGTCCGCTGCCTTGACGGCGGAATCGATCTGCCCGCGTGACGCCTCCGGTACGTTTGCGATCACCTTGCCGGTCGCCGGGTTCAGCACTTCCTCGACCTTGCCTTCGCCCCGGACGAGTTTGCCGTTGATGAGCAGTTTCGTTTGCATTTGAGCCTCGCTGAAAAATAGGTGCCTGGCACCGAATTAAGTTACGCGCCCCGCGCCTGTTCGTCCGGCCTGGTCAGGTAATAGGCCAGCAGGATAGGCACCAGTGTCACGAGCATCACTACGACTGCGACGACATTGGTGACTGGTCGATCACGCGGCCGGAACAGCTCGCTGTAGAACCAGATAGGCAGGGTCTGCTGGTGCCCGGCCGTGAAAAGCGTGACGATGATCTCGTCGAAGGAGAGCGCGAAGGCCAGCATGCCGCCCGCGAGCAGCGCGCTCGCGATCTGCGGCAGCAGTATGTAGCGGAAGGTCTGGAAGCCGTCGGCGCCGAGATCCATCGAGGCCTCGACCCAGCTCGCGGGCATGCGCCGCAGCCGTGCAACTACGTTGTTGTAGACGATCACAAGGCAGAAGGTCGCGTGGCCGGCCACGATAGTCCAGAAGTTCGGATCGATGCCGATGGTGCGGATGCCGACCAGCAGGGCCAGGCCGGTCAGGATGCCGGGCAGGGCGATTGGCAGAACGAAGAGGAGGGTGATCGACTCCTTGCCCACGAAGCTGCGCCTCGCAAGTGCGAAGGCTGCAAGTGTTCCGAGAACCAGCGCGAGCGCAGTGGCGGCGATGGCCACTACCACGGAGAGCCTCATCGCCGCCCAGATGTCCGAGCGTGCGAAAGCAACCTCGAACCAGTGCAGCGTGAGGCCCGGCGGAGGGAACTGATAGGTGCGGTCCTCGGTCGTGAAAGCATAGAGCACGATCACCCAGACTGGCGCGTGAAGGAACGCGAGTCCCGCCGCTGCCGCGAGCTTCTGGCCGAGGGACGCGCCATTCCAGTTCCGCCTAGAGCGCATCGAAGGCTCCAAGCCGCCGCGCAAACGTCAGGTACGCGGCGATCAGCACGATTGGAACCACCGAGAACGCGGCGGCGAGCGGCATGTTCCCCGCAGTGCCCTGCTGCTGGTAGACCATCATGCCGACGAAATAGCCGGGCGAGCCGACCACGCTGGGGATGATGAAGTCGCCGAGTGTCAGCGAGAACGTGAAGATAGAGCCCGCCGCGAGTCCGGGCAGCGCGAGCGGCAGGATCACGTTGCGGAAAGTCTGCGCCGGGCGCGCACCGAGATCCGCGGAGGCCTGCAGCAACGAGGCCGGCACGCGTTCGAGCGATGCGGCCAGCGGCAGGATCATGAATGGCAGCCACATGTATACGAACACGATGAACATGCCTATGTATGACGAGGCAAGCGACGGTCCGCCTACCACGGGTGTCGCGAGCAGTGCGTCAAGTCCGCCCTGGAGCCCGAGCGTAGCGAGAACCCACGAGGCGATGCCCTGCTTGGCCAGGATCAGGCGCCACGCATAGACCTTGACGAGGTAGCTGGTCCACATTGGCAGCATCACGCCGACGTAAAAGAACGCCTTCAGCTTCGGGCTTGCGAAGCGGGCCATGTAGTTGGCGACCGGAAACGCGATCACCGCCGATGCGATGGTCACCGCGACGGCCATCAGAACCGTTCGAACGACGATGTCCACATTCGCCGGTTGCGTGAACAGCTGCCGGTAAGTCGCCAGCGTGAGCTTCGGGACGACGCGCGCGGTGAACTCGTCGATGGCGTAGAAGCTCTGCGCGAGCAGTGTGAAGAGCGATCCGAGGTACACGGTGCCCATCCACATCAGCGGCGGCACCAGCAGCAGCGACACGTAGAAAGCATTGCGTCGCTGGAAGAATGTCGAGACGGATCGCAGCACGGCTCAACCTGCTTCGAGATGGACCATGCTTTCGGGCCGCCACGCGAGCTGCACGCGCGTACCCTGAGGTGGCAGGGCTTCACCCGAGGCTGACTCGGCACGTGAAACTGCGAGCAGCGTCGATTCGTCGATGCGCACGTGGCAGCGGCTGCTGGCACCGTGGTAGAGCACTTCCTCGAGCGTGCCGGCGCAGGTGACTGCGCCGTCTGCGGGCGTAACGCCCGCCGGCAGCACCTCGATCAGTTCGGGCCGGATCGCGAACGACTGTGCGCGGCCCGTCAGCCGCTCGGCTGCTTCGCCCTCGACGACGTTGGCGCTGCCGACGAAGTTTGCAACGAACGCCGTGCGGGGACGCGCGTACAGGCCGCGCGGAGTGTCCAGCTGCTCGACCCGCCCGTGGCTGAAAACGGCTACGCGGTCGGCCATGCTGAGCGCCTCACCCTGGTCGTGCGTCACGAACAGGAACGTGATGCCCAGGCGTTGCTGGAGGCCCTTCAGTTCCGCCTGCATCTCTTCCCTGAGTTTCAAGTCGAGTGCGCCAAGTGGCTCGTCGAGCAGCAGGACCTTGGGGCTGTTGATGAGCGCGCGGGCGAGCGCGACACGCTGCCGCTGGCCACCTGAAAGCTGCGCGGGCCTTCGGTCGCCGTAGCTTCCGAGGCGCACGAGCGCGAGCATCTCAGCCGCGCGCCGGCGACGCTCGCTGGCAGCAACTCCACGCACCCTGGGCCCGTAAGCCACGTTCTCCGCGACCGTCATGTGCGGGAAGAGCGCGTAGTCCTGGAAGACGGTGTTGAGGTTGCGGTCGTAGGGAGGAACGTCAGTGACATCGTCTCCCTCGAGCAGGATACGGCCGCTGTCGGGACGATCGAAGCCCGCGATCAGCCGCAGGCAGGTGGTCTTGCCCGAACCCGACGGGCCGAGCAATGCGAAGAACTCACCGGGAGCGACGGCGAGCGACACGTGGTCCAGCGCGACGACCGCGCCAAACGCCCGGCTCGCGTCCTGCATTTCGATGGCAGCGGTCATTCGGTCAAGACCGTAATTCGACGGCGCTCCCGCGTGCAGGCAATCCGCCCGCACGCGGGAGTGCAGCAGCGACCCGTTACCGGCCGCCCATGACGGCAACGTAATCCGTCGCCCAGCGGCTGTAGGGTACGCAGGTGCCCTGGCTGCAGCCGGCCTCCGGCGTGCGCCAGAAGTGGATCTTGTCGAAGTTGTCGAATCCGTTCGCGGCGCAGCCCGCGTCAGTCAGCAGTGCGTTGCCCTGGCAGGCCGCCGGCACGGCCGGCACGGAGCCAAACCAGGCCGCGACGTCGCCCTGCACCTTCGGGTTCAGCGACCACTCCATCCACTTGTACGCGCAGTTCGGGTGCTTGGCGTTAGCGGCGAGCATGGTCGTGTCGGCCCAGCCCGTCGCGCCCTCGGCCGGCACTGTGCTCGAGACCGGCTGCTCGTTGGCCGCCAGCGTGTTCGCCTGGAATGGCCATGAGCCCGAGGCGACGATGCCCTCGGTCGTGAAGTCCTGCACCTGCACGTTGGCGTCGTGCCAGTAGCGCTGCACCAGCGGGTGCTGCTTGCGCAGAACCTCGAGCGCTGCAGCGTACTGCTGCTCGTTCAACTCGTACGGATCCTTGATGCCGAGTTCCGGATTCGTCGCCATCAGGTAGACGGCAGCATCGGCGATGTAGATCGCGCCATCGTAGGCCTGTACGCGACCCTTGTTGCTCTTGCCGTCCGGCAGTTTCTGCTCTTCGAACACGACCGCCCACGAGGTGGGCGCCGTCGGGAACGTCTTGGTGTTGTACATCAGCACGTTCGGGC
>JALHTE010000261.1 GCA_022865595.1 Steroidobacteraceae bacterium
CGTCGAAGACCACGCCGACCAGCGCCGGCGCGAGTTCCTTCTCGAGCTTCGCCAGCATGTTGAGCACGCCGAGCACGGCTCCGGTCGGCTCACCCTTCGAATTGGAGAGCGGCGGAAGTGCGTGGAAGGCCCGGTACAGGTACGAGGAGCCGTCCACCAGCACCAGTGTTGGAGTTTCAGTCACCCGCCGTTGATCCTTCGGGCTCAGTTGCGGGCAGAGTCGCAGGTGCCGACCCTGGCGATGGACCCGGCGTCGGCGACGCGGCCGGCGCCGGCTTCTTCAACTCTTCGTCTTCGGGTTTGAGTGGCGCCGGCGAAACCGGGGCCGCCTGCGGGTCCGCGGGCGTCGCGTCGCCGGATGGTGCAGTGGGCGGGGCAGTCTGCGGGGCCGTGGCAGATGGTGCAGGCCGGATGACCACCGGGCCCGCCTTCTCGGGCAGTGTCAGCGGGCCCTTGTAGCCGCACCCGGCGGCGAGCAATCCGAGGCTGGCCACGGCTGCCGAGACTGCGAGGAAATTCCGGGCCTTCATGGGCGCGATCCGCCGGCCATCGCCTGCGCGGCGCCTTCGAGCACCATGACCGTCAGGCGCGAAATGCACACGAGCCGCTGCTTGTCGTCCTCGCTGCGGATTTCCCAGACCTGTGAACGCGACCCGAGGTGGATCGGGCGAGCCGTTCCCGTGACCCGCCCGGCGCGCGCCAAGCGGATGTGGTTCGAGTTGATCTCGAGCCCGACGCAGTAGAAGCGGGTCATGTCCACGCAGTGCTGGGCCGCGACGCTGCCGAGCGTCTCCGCCAGTGCAGCGGAGGCGCCGCCGTGCAGCAGGCCGAAGGGCTGGATCGTGCGTGAATCCACGGGCAGCGTACCGCGCAGGAAATCCGGGCCGATCTCCGTGAATTGCAGGTCCAGGTGCTCGACCATGCTGCCGCGTGAGTAGCCCTGGATTTCATCCAGCGTGAAGGGCTTGAACCAGATGCTCATTCCGGGGTGTCCAGGTCTGGCCCGGCTCAGGCCAGGCGGGGTCGGGAGGTGTTCAACCCGGATTGTACCCGCCAGCCGGGCCCAGCCCTCGAGGTCCCTGGCAATGGCGGCGAGAGCCCCGACAGGGCAGAATTGCTGCACAGCAAAATCAAGTACTGGAGCGTCCCGATGGCCGATTACCTCGCCCCCCTGAAGCAGATGAGATTCACGATCGAGCACCTGGCCGACTTCGCCGAGGTGGGTGCGCTGCCCGATTTCCAGTCCGTGGACGGCGACATGGTCGAGGCGGTGCTCGAGGAGGCATCGAAATTTGCCACTGGCGTGCTGGCCTCGACCAATGCGATCGGGGACCGGCAGGGCGTTAAGGTCGTCGGCGACGGGGTCGAGGTGCCGGCGGAATTCACCGACGCCTACGGCAAGTTCTGTGAAGGCGGTTGGCCAGGCATCGCGAGCAACCCCGACTTCGGCGGGCAGGGCCTGCCGAAAGTCCTCTCGATCGCCTGCGACGAGATGTGGGCGGCGTCGAACGTGGCGTTCGCGTTGTGTCCCGAGCTCTCACAGGGCGCGATCCTGGCCATGGATCGCCACGGCACGGAGGAACTCAAGGCAAGGTTCCTTGAAAAGCTGGTGTCCGGCCAGTGGTCGGGCACGATGTGCCTGACCGAGGCGCAGGCGGGTTCCGACCTGTCGAGCCTCACGTCCCGCGCCGAGCCGAAGGGCGATCGCTACCTGATCAGCGGCCAGAAGATCTTCATCACCTGGGGCGACCATCCCATGGCGGAGAACATCGTGCACCTGGTGCTCGCGCGGCTGCCGGACGCGCCTCCTGGCACCAAGGGCATCTCTTTGTTCCTGGTCCCCAAGTACAAGGTGAACGACGACGGCAGCCTCGGTGAGCGCAACGACAACTACTGCGTCTCGGTCGAGCACAAGATGGGCATCCACGCGAGCCCGACCTGCGTCATGTCCTTCGGCGACAAGGGCGGAGCCGAGGGATTCCTGGTCGGCAAGCCGAACGAAGGCCTGGCGGCGATGTTCACGATGATGAACTACATGCGACTGGGCGTCGGCATCCAGGGCGTCGGGCTGGCGGACCGCTCCTACCAGGCGGCCGTCGCCTGGGCCCGGGACCGCACGCAGGGCCGGGCGCCGGGTGAAAAGGGCAAGGTCGCGATCATCCGCCACCCGGATGTTCGCCGCATGTTGCTGGCGATGCGCGCGCTCACGCAGGCGAGTCGTGCCATCTGCTACTACACCGCATCCTGTCTCGACCGCGCAGTGCACTGTGCCGACGCCGAGGCCGCCGCGATGTACGACGCGCGCGCCGACCTGCTGACGCCGATCGCAAAGGCCTGGACCACCGAAGCCTCGCTCGAGGTCACCTCGCACGGCATACAGGTCCATGGCGGCATGGGTTACGTCGAGGAGACGGGCGTCGCCCAGTTTTATCGCGACGCACGCATCGCGCCGATCTACGAGGGCACGAACGGGATCCAGGCGGTCGACCTCGTCGGCCGCAAGCTGCTGCGCGATGGCGGCGCCACCGTGTCCGCATTCGTCTCCGACATGCGGGCCGTCGACGCCCCGCTCGCCAACGCCGGCGAGCAGTTCGCGGTCGTACGCAGCGCGCTCGCTCGCTCGCTCGACGAACTCGTCGAGTGCTCGACGCACATCCTCACTGGCGCGAAGCGCGATCCGGAACTCGCGAGTGCGGTCGCGTTCAACTACCTGATGCTGCTCGGTACCGTCATCGGCGGCTGGCAGCTCGCGCGCGGCGCGCTGGTCGCCGAAGGCGAGCTGGCGGCGGGTGGTGACAAGGCCTTCCTCGACGCGCAGGTGGTGATGGCACGGTTCTACGCGGAGCAGGTGCTGCCGCGCTGCACGGCGTATGCGGCGGCCATTCGCGCAGGCAGCGGGTCGACCATGGCGCTGGCAGCGGACGCCTTCTGAACGGGCGATGACAGGCCGCGCCCAGGATCCAGCCAGCGGGCCCGCGGGCGCGGGGGGCGCGTGGGTGACCCTCGACGAATGCCTGGATCGCGCGCCGGCGGCGTTGCACCTGTGGCTTGCCGAGCCCGGGTTGCTCACGACCCTGGTGCGCCGTGCATGCGGGTGCGAAACGCAGTTTCGCCTGCTGCGCGTCGAGCACTCGCCACTTTCCGCGACGCTCGCACATCGAATGGGTGTTGCCGACACTGGCTGCCTGGTCCGCGAGATCGAGTTTGCCTGCGGAAGCGCGCGCTGGGTCTTTGCGCAATCCGTGTTCCCGGACTCCACCGTTCGCCAGCACCCGTGGCTTGCGGAGCTCGGAAACGTCGCGCTCGGCGAGTCGCTGCTCGGACAGCCGGACGTCAGCCGACAGCCGCTGGAGTACCGCGAGATCGCGGCGGACGAAGAACTTGCCGTCGCAGCCGGCGGCCTCGATCGTCCAGCGTGGGCACGCCGTGCGGTCTACCGGTTGTCCATGGCGCCGATCATGGTGCAGGAGATGTTCCTGCCGGCGCTGATTAACGATGGCCGGGCGCCGATCCGGCCGGGGAGCACTGCATGAGATACGAATTCGCACCGCCGATGGCGCCGACTGTCGAGATCGACGGAGTGGCTACGCGCTTTCCCGTGCACCGGATCTATTGCGTCGGACGCAACTATGCTGCTCACGCGCGCGAGATGGGCATGGACCCGGAGCGCGAGCCGCCGTTTTTCTTCTCCAAGCCTGCCGACGCCGTGATCGCCAACGGCGCCGCTGTCCCGTACCCGCCGCGCACCTCAAACCTTCATCACGAGATCGAACTCGTCGTCGCGATCGGCGAGGGTGGCCGAGACATCCCGGTCGGCAATGCGCTCGCGCACGTGTTCGGATACGCGGTCGGCAACGACCTCACCCGGCGCGACCTGCAGTTCGCTGCTCGCGAGAATGGCCAGCCCTGGGACGTCTCCAAGGGTCTCGATCACTCGGCACCGGTGAGCGCGATACGTCGCGTTGCCGACGTCGGGCACCTGTCGCGCGGTGCGATATGGATCGAGGTGAATGGCGAACCGCGGCAGCGCGCCGACCTCTGCGAGATGATCTGGA
>JALHTE010000262.1 GCA_022865595.1 Steroidobacteraceae bacterium
AGTTGCAGCGCGCGTTGCATACGCTCAAGGGCGGCGCGCGAATGGCCGGCATTGCCGCCATGGGCGACCTCAGTCACGAACTCGAGTCATTGCTGACCCAGGTCAGCGGTGCCACGACGCCTCTCGATGAGCGTAGCTTCGAGGTGCTGCAGGCCAGCCTCGACGAACTCAACCGGATGCGCGACTTCGTCAACGCAGGCCGGGTCGTACGGCCGGCGCGTGACCTGATCACGCGCATCCAGCTGGTAGCGCGCGGCGCGATGCCCGAGCCGGTCATCGAGCCGCCTGTCGAAGCCCGCGAGGCAGTCCCCGCCGAAGCAATGCCGACGGAAGCCGCGCTGGGTGAAGAGCCCGTGAGCGGGGAAATCCATGCAGAACCCGTGGAGGGACTGCAGCCAGCACCGGAGGGCGTGACGGCCGGTTTCGAGGCAGAGCCGGGCGTCGCAGACGCTGCACCCACGGCGGAGCAGGCGCCGGTACTGCCGGGACGCGAGGCCGGCGCCGAGCGCGCCGAGATGGCGCGTGTCGACGCCGACTTGCTCGACACGATGCTCAACAACGCGGGCGAGGTAAGCATCTTCCGCGCGCGGCTGGAACAGCAGTTGTCTTCGGTCGACTTCAACCTGGTGGAACTCGCGCGGGTCGTGCAGCGCCTCAAGGAGCAGCTGCGCAAGCTGGAAATCGAAACCGAGGCGCAGATCCTTCACCGTCACATCGATAGCGCCCCCAGGCGCACGGATTTCGATCCACTGGAGCTCGATCGATATTCGGCCATCCAGCAGTATTCCCGCGCACTCGGCGAAACGGCGGCTGACGTGGCCAGCATCCAGGGGCTGCTGGGCAGCCTGACGCGCGAGGCCCAGAACCTGTTGACCCAGCAGGGCCGGATCGTCTCGGACCTGCAGAACAGCCTGATGCGCACGCGCATGGTGCCGTTCCAGCGCCACGTTCAGCGCCTGACCCGCATCGTCCGGCAGGCGGCGGCGGAACTGGGCAAGCGCGCGGACCTGACGGTGACCGGCGCCGCCGGCGAACTCGACCGCCAGGTACTCGACCGGATGCTGCCGCCCTTCGAACACCTCGTCCGCAATGCCGTGGTTCACGGCATCGAATCGCCGCAAGAGCGGTTGCAGGCCGGCAAGCCCGAGGCCGGTCGCATCGAGCTTGCGCTACGGCGCGAGGGATCGGAAGTCGTGATCGTCGTCGCCGACGACGGTGTCGGAATCAACCTGCGCGCCGTTCGCGAGAAGGCCATCTCGCTGGGTATCGCCTCGCCGAAGCAGGAACTGTCGGACGAGCAGGCGACCCAGCTCATCCTGGAGCCCGGGTTCACCACGGCGGGCCGGGTCACCCAGTCGGCCGGTCGCGGCGTCGGCATGGACGTCGTCGTCACCGAGATCAAGAAGCTCGGTGGCGCGCTGTTCATCGACTCCGAGGAGGGACGCGGCACGCGCTTCACGGTGCGACTGCCGTTCACCCTGGCCATCAGCCAGGCGCTCGTGGTGCGCGCGGGCGACGAATTCTTTGCCTTGCCGCTGCCGACCGTGGAGGGCGTGGTCCGCGTGCCGGCCGCCGAGGTCGAGCGGCAACTCGTCGCGGATTCCGCCGCGTTCGAGTATGGCGGCCAGCAATATCGCTTCCAGCACCTGTCCACGTTCGTCGGCGGGGAGTCGGCGCCGCCTGCGGAACACGACCCGGCGGTGCCGGTCATCCTGATCCGGGCGGGAGAGCATTCGACGGGAATCGTCACCGACGAGCTCATCGGCAGCCGCGAGATCGTGGTCAAGTCGGTCGGCCCGCAGATCGCGGGCATCCGCGGTATTTCGGGCGCGACAATCCTGGGGGACGGGCGGATCTGCATCATTCTCGACGTCGGGGCGCTCGTGCGTTCCGAGTGGCGCGCCAGGCCGCAGCCCGAAAGATCGCCACGGGACAGGGAAGACAGCAGGCTGTTCGCGCTCGTGGTCGACGACTCGATCACGGTGAGGCGGGTCACGCAGCGGCTGCTGGAGCGCAACGGCATGCGCGTCATGACCGCCAAGGACGGGCTCGATGCCATCGCGGTCCTGCAGGACCACGTCCCTGACGTCATCCTGCTGGACATCGAGATGCCGCGGATGGACGGGTATGAGGTTGCCTCCCACGTGCGCAACGATCCGCGGCTGAAGGACGTGCCGATCGTGATGATCACGTCGCGCGTCGGAGAGAAGCATCGCGCCCGGGCAATCGAGCTGGGCGTGAACGATTATCTGGGCAAGCCCTACCAGGAGGCCCAGCTGCTGCAGGCCCTGGAGCCGCTGTTGCAGCGCAGGCGGGCCTCGTGACGGCCGAAGACCTCTACGGCTTGCTGGTGCCGCTACTCGACGAGCGGCTGCTGGTGCCGCGCGCTTGCGTGGCGGAGGTCACCGGCATGCAGGTCCTGCAGGAAATGCCTGGTGCACCGCCCTGGTACCTGGGGATCACGCCCTGGAACGGTCGCAGTATCCCGGTGATTTCCTTCGAGGGAGCCTGTGGGCAGCGGATTCCCTCCGTGGGTGGTCGCACCCGCATCGTGGTGTTCACCTGCCTCGGCCAGAAGCTGCCGGCGGGGCACTTCGGTATCGTCACCCAGGGCTTTCCGCAGCTGGTGCGGGTCAGCTCGACGGTGATCGCGCCGGACAACTCGCGGGTTTTCGGCGAACGTCAGCCCGTGCTCTGCCAGGTCCGCATGGTGAACGAGCTGCCGCTCGTGCCCGATATCGAGCGTCTCGAGGAAATGATCGCGGACGAGACGACGGTGACGGCCTGATCCGGGCGGGATCAGGCGAGCAGCAGCCGCGGATTGAGGCGTCCCCAGGCGTCGGCAGCGAGTTTCCTCGGGACGCGCGGGGCGGACGCCATCACGCTCTGGTCCTTCAGCCAGGAAAGCGGCAGGAATCGCTCCAGCCTGCCGAGCAGGATCGCGTCCACCACCAGCACCGGGCCCTGCTCCAACCGCGACTGGATCTCGGACAGTGAATATCCGGGACGCGCGGCATTCCGGGCGAGGATGTCCTCCAGCTGGTCGCACTGCGTGACGCGCTCGACCCGCCCCACGCAGGTCAGCGAGGAAGACGCGGGACGGCGCGCGGCGCGTCCGTGCAGGACCAGCAGCAGGTCGCCGGTTTCCGGCTGGTTCGGGCCGGTGGGGAGCAGGATCTGCTTGCGCAGCGAGCTCCCCAGGGTCTGCGGCCTCGCCTCGGCGCCAACCGCGAACAGTTGGGCCTGGGGTGCGCCGGCAAGCTCCGGGAGCAACAGGTCGTGCGCACGCACGTCGAGGGGCAGCACCCAGACCGAGGCTTCTCCGGTTCGGCGCGGCACGAGCGGCTCGGCTGCGCGACAGAGCCTTGCCCTGCCGTGCGGATCGAGCCCTTCGCGCGTAAAGCCCAGCTCTTCCAGCAGGCGCAGGACGACCTCTTCATGCGGCGGAAGCAGCGCCTCCACTGCCACACCGCGCCGCCTTGCGATAGCGAGCGCCGCGGCCACGATCGGTTCAAAGACGCGTGACCCGCGTGCAGCTTCCCTGGCGGCCAGGGCGACAATCTCTACGTGGTCATCCGCGGGATCGGACTCGATTACGCCGATGGCCAGCGGCTCTTTGCCGGCAAAGCACGCCAGGACGCGTCCGCGACCGGCGGCAAGCCTGTCGCGAAGGTAGGGGTCGAAAGGTTCGCACTCGTGGTGAACCAGGTCCGACAGCGGGCCGTCGGCGACTACGCGACGCGGGTCGAGTTCGCTCAGCACGACGGTCTCGGCTCCGCCGCCGAGGCGTTCCAGCCAGTGCAAGGCGTCCGCCGGCGTCAAAACCCTCGAAGAGAAGCCCGCCTGGGCCGCGAGGCCGTGGATCCGGCCGTCGAGTGCAATCAGGATGTCGGCTACCCGGGCGTGCAGTGCGCCAAGGAGCTTCAGGTCGGCGATGTCGGTTTCGCTTCGGGCCGGTACGAACAGGGCGCCTGCGTCACGTGCCGTCGGCAATTGCAGCGGATCGAGCTTGACGATCGGCTCAAAGCGCGAGAGATCGACGCGCCGGCGCACGACGTCCGGATCGCGTGCGGCTTCGAGCCAGGCCTGGCGCTCGACACAAAGCGTCACTCCCAGCGCAGCGCTGTGCTGCGCGATGGCGAACAGCGTGTCGGCATGAATCTCCGAGCCCGGCCCCACGCACAGGTAGGGGTCCAGCAGCAGGCGCGTCCGGCAGTCGATGGGGGCCGGCCGCACGCGTGCCGAGGTGGAGAGTTCAAACACGATGGATAGTTGTACCTTGCAGAATGGTCGCGGCCGCCGACATATGTTAATCAATCACCGGTAGCGCACGC
>JALHTE010000032.1 GCA_022865595.1 Steroidobacteraceae bacterium
CGGCATGATCGATTTGGCCAACGAGCACCAAATCCGCATCACCACCTCCAACGTCGGCAGCTCGCGCCAGAACAAGCAGGAGCCCACGTGGCGAGCCACCTGCGCCGCGATGCGCACCGAGCTCGCGCAGTCCGGCCTGCCCCACTCCTTCTGGCTGCACGCGTTCAGTCACGCCGAGCAGGGACGCAACCTTCGCCCGTCGCGCGCTGCTCCCTTTGACACGCGCCTCGGTCGCCTGCTCGGACGCAAGCCAAAGGGCGCGTATCGCCGGCCGTACGGCTGCCTTTGCTACGTGCTCGACGCGCCCCGCTACGTCGGCGGCACGCTCGCCAACAAAGCCGCGGCGCAGGCGCAGCGCGCGATTCACCTCGGTTACTACGGCGACGAAGGCGGCTCGTTGGAGAACCTCGAGACGAAGGGCGAGCGCGCCAAGCCCGGTTACCTGTGCTTCGTGCCCGACGCCGGGCACCGGGGCGCCATCACAGTGACCGACGCGGTCAAATTCGTTGTCGACTGCTTCCCCGGCATCAAGCGTGTCGCCGGGGGGGGGTATGAGATCCCGTCGGACAAGATCCCCTTCGCTGGCGACACGCAGAGCGGCGGAGCCGCGCCCATCGACATCTCTCTGATCCGCGAGATCCACAACGAGGACGACGTCGCCGACTCCAGCGCCGAGATAGAGGGCGACCTCGAGGCGCACCCCGGCTTCGCGCTCGAGACCAACGAATCGCTGGCCGATGGGGACGACTCGCTGGCCGATGGGGACGACCCGCCAAATCGGGAGGGCGACGACACGACCGGAGACGGATTGGACAACGAGGGGCCCACCGCCGACCCAAAGCGCTACGTCGGTCGTCGCGTCGTCGTATGCTGGGGGCCCTACGGCGAATCGACCGGCATAATTGACGCGTGGGCACACCGCGGCGCTCACGGATACAAGCACCACGTCACCTACGACGATCCCGACGGCAAGTGGCCCAACTACGACGACACCCACCGCTGGCACGATCTGGGCAACCACGACATCAAGTGGTGGTTCGAGGACGAGACGCCGCCGGCGGCGCCCTTCTCTGGCGACCGGCGCCCGACGCGCGAGCGGCGCGAGCCCGAACGCTACTCCCTGACCACGCTTATCGCCAACTACACCGAGGCGAGCGGCGCGGGCTTCAGCGTCTCTTCGTCACGCGTCTCCCCCACTGCCATGCACGTCGACCTCGTTGGCCAGGCCGATCGCATCGCCGAGCGAGCAAAGTCCCGGGCCGACGTCTACCTTAACTACAGCGACGAGGTCAAGGGCGCCTTCCTCGCGCTTCCACCCGAGGCGCAAGCCAGTGCCTGCGTTGCCGCGGACCACGCCGACATATCCGCCGAGTACGGCGCTAGCTCACCACAGGCGGCGCTCGTGCGCGAAGTCTACGCCGCAGCAGTCCTCGCCGCCGCTCTTAACGGGATCGCCGTTCCGCTGATTGAGCCAGTCGCGGTCAGCGTCATCGACAAGTCGCTGCACGCATCGGTCGACGACATGTTCGACGACGTGTTCGACGGCGGCGGCCTCTTCAACCTGGGCCGCAACTACGACGGCGAATACGGTCCCGACATCGCCTGCTCTGCCAAGAAGTCGACCAGCAACCCCGACATCCTCACGGAGCGCCAGATGCGCGGGCCCGAGTGGGACGAGCCTAAGTCGATGGAGGTCGACTCCATTCTCAACAAGCTCACGGCGGCGGAGAAGGTCGCGGCGGACGACCCGAGGATCAGGGGTATGGTACCCGTCGACACCATGTGGACCGGCCGCCGCAAGCGCAACGCCGACGGATCGATCGACAAGTACAAAGCGCGGTGCGTCTTGCGGGGCGACATTCACATCAGGAAGTACGACGTCACGCGCAACGACACCGCCTCGCCCGTCGCGCGCAATACCTCGCTCATGGCCGTCGAGGCCATCGCGTGCCTTCGCGGTCAGGATCAGCTGCAGAGCGGCTTCACCGGCGCCTACCTGCAGGGCGTTCAGAAGGAGTCCGAGCAGGTGCTCGCTCGACCGCCGCCCGGCTTTCGCGAAGCGGACGAGCGTGGCGTGGAGATCCTCTGGCTCATGCTCTCGCCTCTCTACGGCCAAGCCGATGCCGGCGCCATCTGGAACCGTACGCTCAACGACTTCCTCGTCGCGCCCGAGCCCGGCGGCCTTGGCTTCGAGCGCAACGTCAACGACCCCTGCGTCTACACGAGGACCGAGCCCGGTGGCGGTCGGGTCACCTACGCGCTGTACGTCGACGACGCGCGCCTCTACAACGATCCGACGCCCGCGGCGCGCGAGCTCGCCGGGCGCGTGCAGAGTCGGCTCAAGGAGCGCTTCGAGATCAAGTTCGGCGAGACGAACCCTAAGGAGGACTACTTCCTGGGGGCCAACCGCGTCAGCCACGGGCCCCACGCCACCACCATCCGCTGCGACTCGTACATTGGCTCGATGGTGGAGCGCTATCTACCGGGCGTCGACGTCCACAACTCTTCCAAGCACTTCCCTGGCTCGTACGGCGACACGCCCGCCGGGGCCGACCTCACCGCCAACTACGAGTCGGCCGTCACCTTACGCCCCGAGCCGACGGACGAGCTCAAGAAGCGCTACGGCTCGCTCTTCGGTGCGCTCCTGCACGCGATCAAGTGGCGCCCCGAGATCAGCGCCGCCCTCGGTCTGTGCGGTACGTGCTTGACCATCTGCACCGAGGAGCTCTACGCCAATCTCGAGCGCGTGCTCGTCTATCTCGCGCGCACCAAGAAGATCGGCACAACCTTCAGCGCGCACACGGACGGTGCCAAGAAGCTGCGCGCTTACGCCGACGCCAACTGGACTACGACTCGCTCGACGACCGGCTTCGTTATCATGCTCGCCGGTGGGGCCATCGCGCACGCGTCGCGCCGTCAGCATTGCATCTCGATGTCGACGTGCGAGGCCGAGCTCATCGCGCTGGCCGACTGCGCCATCGAGCTGCTGTACATCATCGGCTTGCTGCTGTTCCTGGGCCACGAGATCGACGAGGCGATAGAGGTCTACACCGACAACAAGGCCGCCTACGACCTCTGCCATCGCTTCAACTCGGCTCAGAACTCGCGCCACATCGATCGCAAGCTCTTCAAGATGCGCGAGCTTCGCGGTCTCGGCGTCGTGACCGTTGCACACGTGCCCACCGCCGAGAACCCGGCGGACCTCTTTACCAAAGTTCTCGACAAGCAGCCCTTCGACAAGCACCGGAAGACGGTGCACAATCTCTCGGGCGACACCGGTGCTAACTACGTGCGTCGCGCCAAGTCGATCGAGCGGCGCGCGGCATTGAAGGTCAAGGCGTAAATCTAGGAGTAGTAACGGGATAGAGCCGACGCGGGCGTACTCACTGGCCCGAGCCCCATAGGGAAGGCGCTGATGCGTAGCCAGCACGCGTCTCTAGCTCCCAGCTACCAGGACATTTTCACTCCCAACCTCGCGTAGACCTAAGGGCTCTCTCCGAGCCGGGGGGGCAGCGTGCCACGGTGCCTAGCACCCTAGTACCGGGGGCCGGTCACGCGAGGAGTGGGGAGCAGGACTCTTATACGCACTACGATGCGTCACTCTTTAGCGCGCGCCTGTGTTTAGCTCCATTACGGTGCGTCTCTTTTAGGCGCGCGCTCGTGTTTAGAGTGCTTGTGGTTAGAGCCCGTCGCCTCGTGAAGGCTTCGGCGGGTAAACAAAACAACGAACATGGAACGAAGGATTCAGAGTTGTACAGCAGCATAAGCGTCTGCCTGTCGTCCGGTGCCCAGTGTAGTATCGGCAACTCCAGTTTCTCTGTGGTAGCGAATCCGGTCTCGCGCGTCGTACGTGATAATGTTCACGACGGACTACGCCGACGGACGCGCCGACCAGACCAGCAGCAAGAGTCTGCAAAATCAACAACTTCCTGGCTTCCCGCATGGAGGCCAGGATCACAGACATCAGCGCGTCGAATGGAGACGCAAGGTGGATAACCTGATGGCGGGGCAAGGACTGCTGGCAACCGCAAAGACTGGGACGGTGTCATCGCGCGGCCAGATGATCAACGACATGCCGATGCACATGATTCCCAGTCTCGAGATCGGCGAGACCGGCTACGAGAGCCGAGTCGCGCTACGAGCGCAGCACATAATCAAGAACCAGGCGAACAAGATGCAGCGCTGCCGCATCTGGCTCGACGACCTGACCAAGATCTACTCCTTGCTCTACGCGTGCGTGGTCGAGGCCGACATGACCCTGGCTGGGGAGTTGCTCAGCAACTGCGACATGTCGGAGCGCCCGCCGATCGTGGGGGGCCAGTGCTTGGTCGGCAGCATGGACGGGCATCAAGCCTACCAGATCGTGATGAACTCTCTCTTCGAGTGCGAGAGGACGGAGGCCGACAAGCTGTACTACAAGACGGCGCTCGAGGTCCAGGAGAAGTACCACTTGCCCGACCACTGCGCCTTCACCATGTACGATAAGAAGGCCTACGCGTTCATCCACTACATCAAGCCCCACCTTGCGCAAGCCTACTCGACAGCCGACGCGGCGTTCTTCCTCATCGCGATGATGCCGAAGGTCCTCAAGCAGTCGGGTCGCGCCCTGCGCGAGAGGCTCAAGGAGTCGGGCGACCTTCTGGACCTGCAGGTCGTGGTCGCGGAGTGCAAGGCGATCGTGCACGAGGACCAGAATTCTGCCTCTGCAGGGATGGCGCACGTCTCGTTCAACCCGTCCGACTTCCCGGGCTTCGCCGGCGAGGGCCTCAAGTCGCTCTGCGCGGTCACCGGCATGGAGTTTGCGCCCAAGTCCAACAACTCGGGCTACGGCGGCGCCTACGGCTACAGCGGGACCGGCGGGCATCACGCGGCCGTCGCCGGCTCGCAGCAGTGGTGCTCCGAATGCAGCAGCGACGGAACGCACCGGATTCGCGGATTCGCCAAGAAGTGCTTCCTCGACCCGCGCAACGAGATCAACGTCCCGGCCAGCGTCTGGACCAACAAGGTTCGGCTTGACGCCATCACCAAGGGCCGGGACGACAACGCGCGCAAGGTCGGCATCTCGGCCGGCAAGATCATCCCGCCGACCGCCGAAGCGATCAAGCGCTTCGAGGAGTACGTCGCCGGCAAAGGGGGAGGCAAAGGCGGCGGCCGGGGCGGCGGTGGCGGCGGCCGGGGCAGTGGGGGTCGAGGCAGCGGCTCCTACGCGGTCATCCCGGACGACGTGACCGCGATCTGGATGTCGCGCCTCGTCGATATCACTTCGGAGGACGACCTCACCAACCTCGCGGCGCCCAACCTGGTCGTTGTCGACAGCCCACTGCTTGCGGCCGGGACCGTCGGCCTCTCGGAGCTCATCCTGGTTGTCGCCGAGACGACCCTCGGCGATGCGGGCGCGACCGAGGCGGCTACCGCCGACGCGGACGCCGCCGAGGTGAGCGGCGAACTCATTTCTGGCGGGACATCGTCCTCGGAGATGCGGGCGCGACCGAGGCGGCTACCGCCGACGCGGACGCCGCCGAGGTGAGCGGTGATCTCACTTCCTGGCGGGACATCGACGTCGA
>JALHTE010000263.1 GCA_022865595.1 Steroidobacteraceae bacterium
AGGTTCACCGTGCCGCCGGCCGGCGTGATGATGTCCGCGACGCCCGGCGGCGAGAAACCGCGATGCACGCCGGCGAATACGGTCGTACCGGGCGCCGCCGAGTAGGTCACGCCGATGCCGGGTATCCACTCGTCCACGGTAGCCGTGCCGCGGGTATCGAGCAGGTTGTCGACGCGCAGGTAGTCGACGTGCTCGAAGCGCAGTCCGGGCGTCACGGTCCACCGGCCCAGGTCGAAGCGGTTCTGCACGAAGCCTGACCAGGCCGTCACCTCGCGGGTGCTGTCTTCCTTGATGCCGGCGTTGGGCCCGGTGCCGGCCCGGCGGGCGTCCGGCGTGTCGCCGTTCGCCTGCACGCGGTCCTGGTGCTCCTGGTGGTAGCGGATGCCAGCGTCCGTGATGTTCTGGACACCGAACGACTCGTGCTCCAGTCGGAGCCGCGGCTCGATGCCAGCCGTCCAGTACTGGCGCAGGCGGCCCTCGTTGCCGCAGGTGGTATCGAGGTTTTCGAGGCCGCCGCAGGCGGGGTCGCTCGCGTCGTTCGGCCGCTGGTTCGAATTGCTCGACTGCCGCCACCAGTCGCGGTCGAACTGCGTGTAGTAGGCGCTGGTCAGCAGCCGGGCCCCGTCGCTCAGGTCGAACTGGTGGGTGGCCGACGTTGCCCAGTGCGTCGCGTACATGCGGTCGTTCTTGAAGTCATTGCCCCGCGGGTCGTCCTGCCATTCGGCCAGCGTGAGGCCGCTGTAGGTGACCTGCGAGTCCTCGTCGTAATAGCTGCCGCGCAGGGTGAGTGCCTGCCGCTCCGTGAGCTGCTGCACCACCTTCATGAACAGGTCGCCCACTTCGAAGTGCATGTTGGAGCGTGTGCCGTCCGATTCCTTCCAGGTACCGTTCAACATGTAGCCGGTGCCGCCGATCGTGTCACCCACCTCGCCATGGAACTCGAGATAGTCCTTGCTCCCGCCCGCAAAACTCAGCGCGCCTTCGAGATCGGCCGGGACGTCGGGAGTGATGTAGTTGACGAGTCCACCCAGCGTCTGCGGGCCGAACATGATCTGCGACGAGCCCTTCAGCACCTCGATGCGCTCGAAGCGGTTCACCGGCGGGTGGTAGTAGCTCGCGTTGTCACCGTATGGCGCGTAGGCCAGCGGGATACCGTCCTCGAGCATCAGCAGCTTGCTGGACCGGTTGGGATTGAGCCCCCGGATGCCGAGGTTCGGTCGCAGGCCGATGCCTTCCTCGTCGCGTGCAAACACGCCCGGGACCTTGCGCATCGCCTCGTTGATGGAGAAGACATGCGACTCGTCCAGCACCGACTGCTCCAGGATCATGCCGGACCCCGGGATGGTTTCGAGATGGGACCGCTTGCCGATTACGACGATGACCGGCTCGAGGTTGGCGTCTACCGCTGGATCGGCTATCGGTGTCTGGGCCGCTGGCCCGGCGGCCAATGCTTGCGCCGGTGGCTCGGTTGCCTGTGCCGCTGGCAGGGCTGAGGCTACCGCTGCGCCGATGACCGTGACCGCCAGGCAGCCGCTACCGCGACACCGTGAATGCAACATCATGATCCACCCAAGGTTTCCGTCTACATGCGACGGCGGGACTCTATGGGCGGATCATTTAGATGTCAATGCGAATCATTCGCATTCGTATTGGTCCTTTCCTCCATCAAGGCCCGCCGGCCGTCAGTCCCTGAAATTCGTGAACTGCAACGGCAGTTCGAAGCCGCCCTTCTTCACCATCGCCATCGCTGACTGAAGGTCGTCACGGCTCTTGCCCGTGACTCGTACCTGCTTGTCCTGGATGGCGGCCTGCACCTTCAGTTTCGAGTCCTTGATCAGCCGCTGGATCTTCTTGCCCAGCTCCGTGTCCACGCCCTGCCGCAAGGTCACCACCTGGCGCGCCGTCTGCCCGGTCGTCACCGGCTCGTCGATCTTCAGGCAGGCGACGTCGATGCCGCGCTTCGAAAGCTTCAGCTTCAGGATTTCGATCATCTGCTTCAGCTGGAAGTCGGCGGGCGCCGACAGCGTGATTACGGCTTCCTTCTGCTCGAACTTCGCATTGGTGCCCTTGAAGTCGAAGCGCTGATCCACCTCGCGGCTGGCCTGGTCCACGGCATTGGTGACTTCGTGAAGGTTGAATTCAGAGACGATGTCGAATGAAGGCATGGCAGCTCACAGTGTGGCGTCGGGATTGCGGATAGCGGTGTAGCGTGCGTGACCGGTGGCGGTGCTCCAGCGCTCGCCAACCAGTTCACCGTGTTCGTTCAGCTTGCCCTTGTACAGCACGACCTGCTGGCCGTCGAAAAACGAGAGGCTGAGTTCCTCGTCGTCTGCGTCGCCCACGAGCGGTTGTTCGCGGTCCACGGTTCGCACGGAACCGGTGACGATGTGAAACGACTGCGCGAAGTCTGCGACGCCAGGGACCTTGTTTCCAGCGTCGTCTGTGAATTCGATCGTCCAGCGCCCGGAGAAGTCGGCGTTGTCGCTGCGTGGCTCCTCGACGAAGCGCCAGGCCTGCCCGCGTACGGCAGAGAAGGGGACCACCAACTTGCCGCCGTCGGCGTCGACCAGCGTGATTTCGCCATCGAGTTCGTCGCCCGAGATACCGGCTTTCAGGATATTGCCCGTGCCCGGCAGCGCAGCCGTGAGTACGCCCGGGACCGCCTTCACGGAGGGCGCGCGCACTCGGTTCTCGCCGTTCACGAGATACAGCGCGATGCCTGTCTTCTCGGCGGCCACATCGATCCCGAATGGAACTGTGCCACCCGGCAACTCGACCCGGGCGCGATACAGTCCCGGCTGGAGGTCGCGGCTTTTCGGTGCGCAGCCCGCCGCCACTGCAAGCGCTGCGAGCAGTGCCGGTACGACCAGCAGCCGCGCTGGTGGAATCGCGCGACTTCTCACGAACGCCAGGCCACGCCTAGAGACCCAGTGCATCCTTGATCTTGTCCACGAGGTCCTCGCCGCCGTGATGCTCGACATAGTCGATCACGATCGGCCCGAACTTCTTGGCGGTATTGATGGGGATGCCAAGCTCGGTGAACGACGCAGCCAGCCCCGCCCAGCGACCGGGGCTCTTCCTGCCCCCGAACATTGAGCCGAGTCCGCCGGCGAGTGAGCTCAGCGTGCTTGGCGGCGGTGCTTCTTTCAGCAGCTTGTCGGCGCCCGGGATGTCCACCACCACTTCATCGAAGTCGGCGCGCGCCATGTTCTGCTGCGCCGTGCGCAGCAGCGCCACCAGACCGCCGCGCGCCTGTTCCTTCGTGATGCCGAGTTCCTTCATCAGTCGCTTTATGAGTTCATTCATGGCCTGGTCCTCTTGGCGCGGATTCTACGTCAAGGTCGCCAGACGAGCGCCAGGTCCTCCACCGTGATGTCGGACTTGCGGGGCCGGACGGGCACTGTCTCGATCCGAACGGCATTTGGGTTGAATTCGCCCTCCAGTCGGGCCACTTCGGCCTCGAGCTCGGTATTCAGGTCGTCGACCTGCTGCTGGATCGTTCGTATTTCCGCCTCGGCATGGGTGACATCGGCCCGCTGCCGGCTGGCGCGCCCGATGCCGCGCGCGGCACTCGACGCCTTGCTGTAGGTGCTGCCGCGTCGGCCGCCGAACAGTGCACCGAGCAGGCTTCCGCCGATCGACACCGCCGTCGCGAGGGTCTCGCTAGAGGCCTGCGATTCTTCCCGCTGGAGCTTCTGGCGGGCGCGTTGTTCGCGCGTCTCCAGTGCGGCCAGCCTGGTGGCGTACTTGGCGCGGAGCTTCTCCACCGCTGCGTCGCGCTTCTCGCGCAGCGCCAGCGCGACGTGGGCTCGGAATTCGCCCTCGGTCCCGCCCGGTGCCGCGTTCATCTTGAGCGATGGGCAGCTCATCAGGTTGAGCGACGCATTGCGATAGACATGGTCCTCGAGCTCGTCCGCCCAGGCGCGATGCATCTTCGCGGCAAGCGCCGCTGCCGGGACCTCGCCGAATGTCGCGCCCTCGCGTGGCTCGTCGTCGAAGTCCGGGCCGGATCCGCCCGTCACCTCGGCCGCGGTCCAGTCGGGACCGTCCTTGCCGAGCGGTGCGAGGTAGTACCACGCCTCCCAGGCGTCCATGCCGGCCTTTGTGTCCACGAAATGCGCGCGCGCCTGGGCGCCGATGAAGGGCTGGTAGGTCGCCGGAGCCTTGCCCGACGCGGTACGCATGAACCTTTCCACCACGCCAGGTGGCACAACCGGCCGCGCCGACCAGGTGCCGGCCGACATCGAGGTTGCCGGGCGGCTCACAACCCCAGCGCCGCCTGCACTCGAAGCGCCCCCGGCCGGTATGTCGTCGGCCGCGTCCGCACCGGATTGTCTACCGGCGCCTGCGGTCGCCGCGACCCGCTGGCCCTCCAGCTTCGATATTTCGGCCAGCGTCAGCGGACCGCGCAGGTATGAGAGCGCCCAGCGCGTCCGAAACAGCACCGGTGCGTCGTCATGGACGTTGCGCATCAGGAACGTGCGCTGCGCCAGGTTCGACATCAGCGCCTGGAGCCCGGCGCGATCCATTCCGCCCGCAGCCTCGGTGCCCAGCAGTCCCTCGATCACGCGATCCTTGTCGCGCTCGGTCTGCAGGCGGCCGATCAGCCAGGTGCCCGCGTTGCCGAGTCCCTTGTAGTCGAGGTCAACCGGGTTCTGCGTGGACAGCACCACGCCAAGCCCGAAGGCGCGCGCCTGTTTCATCAGCGTGAGCAGCGGCAGCTTCGAGGGTGGCATGGCGGAGGGCGGGAAGTAGCCGAACACCTCGTCCATGTAAAAGATCGCGCGCAGGCTGGTGGTGCCGGACTGCCGGCGCATCCAGGCGACCAGTTCGTTCGCGACCAGCGTGACGACAAACATGCGCTCGGCGTCGTTCAGGTGCGCGATCGAGATGATCGAGATGCGCGGCTTGCCCTCATCGGTGTAGAGCAGCTTCTGAATGTCCAGCGCGTCGCCCGCGAGCCAGGCATCGAAGCCCGGTGATGCAAGCAGCCCGTTCACGCGCAGCGCGAGTTCCATGCGCTCTTTAGCGGGATAGAAGCTCTCGATGTCGAACACACCGACCTTCTCGAACGGTGGCTTCTGCACCGCCTGTATGAGCGCCGCCAGGTCCGGACTCCTGCCCTTGCGCCAGCTGGCATCCAGGATTGCAGACAGCAGGAGGTACTCGCGGCTCCTGATCGGATCGGCGTCGATGCCGAGCAGCCCGAGCAGTCCTGCGACCGCGGCGCCGATGCGCTCCTTCAGCGCCGTCGAGTCGTCGAGCGTTGCGGCATCCGGGGCGGCGAACGAGCGCAGCACCGACAGCGGCCGGCCTGACTGCGATCCCGGCGTGTAGATCGCCACCTCGGCTGCGTCGCGCAGCCGCTGGATGCGTGCGCCGTCCTGGTTCCAGTCGGAAAGTCCCTTCTTCCAGGTCGCCGCGGTGGCTGCGGCGAATTCCTCCACGGACTGGCCCTTTCGTGCCGCTTCGCCAGCGTCCACCCACGGCTGGAAGTCCTCGGGCCGCAGTTCCGGGAACGTCAGCACCAGGTTGGCGATGTCGCCCTTGGGATCGATTGCGATCGCCGGCACGCCGTCGATCGCGGCTTCCTCCAGCAGCGACAGGCAGAGGCCTGTCTTGCCGCTGCCGGTCATGCCGATGCAGACAGCGTGGGTCGTGAGGTCGCGGGAGTCGTAGAGAAGGTCTGCGCCGGGCTGCCCGGACTGAGAGTCGATCTCACGGCCGAGGTAGAAGGCGCCTAGTTTTTCGTAGCTTGGGAGAGGCATGGGGCGATACCGGCCGAGGTTGGTGTTCTGGGCCGCCTGCTGGGCGGTCGCCATAGTGTAAGGAAGAAAGCTGCCTCGCACGCGGGCCGGGATGGCCGGATACCTCAGATCAGCCCGTTGCACCCGGAGGCCGCGATGGCCGGGGACCCCAGGCCAGCCAATTGCTGGCTGCAGGTTCGGCCGGGGTCAACGGTAGCCGCGCGCCTGCAGCGAGAACAGGTTGGCGTAATGGCCATTCAGCCGCATCAGTTCCTCGTGGCTGCCGCTCTCGAGCACCTGGCCTCCCTGGATCACCAGGATCTGGTCCGCCATGCGCACCGTAGAGAACCGGTGCGAGATCAGGATCACCATCCGTTCGCTTGCGAGTGCCCGGAACTGCTCGAAGATCGCGGCCTCGGCGCGCGCGTCCATCGCCGCCGTCGGTTCATCGAGCACAAGGATGTCCGCGCCCTCGCGCATGAAGGCGCGGGCCAGAGCGATCTTCTGCCACTGGCCGCCCGAGAGTTCGCGCCCGTCCTTGAACCACTTTCCGAGCTGTGTATCGAAGCCCTGCGGCAAATCATCGACGAAGGACGTCGCGGCCGCGAGATCACCGGCGTGGCGCCAGCGCGCTGCGTCCTCGAAGTGCTCTACGTCGCCGGCGCCGATGTTCTCGCCGACCGTGAGCTGGTAGCGGGCGAAGTCCTGGAAAATCACCCCGACGCGTCGGCGCAGCGTGGTCGGGTCCCACTCGGTGAGGTCGAGTCCGTCGAGCATGATGCGGCCCGACGTCGGCCTGTACAGGCGCGTGAGCAGCTTGATGATCGTGGTCTTGCCTGAACCGTTTTCACCCACGAGTGCGAGGCTTCGCCCCGGCCGGAGGTGCAGCGACACATTGCGAACGGCGGGTTCCGTGGCGTCCGGATAGGTGAAGCTCACGTCTTCGAAGCGCACACCGTCGCCAGGGTCCGGGCCCTGGGTAGCGCGACCCATGGGCGCCTCCACCGGCGTGTCGAGGTACTCATACAGCGTCGAGAGATAGAGGTTGTCCTCGTACATGCCACCGATGGCGGCCAGCGCCGTCGACACGGCCGCCTGGCCCTGCCGGAAGAGCAGCACGTACATCGTCATCTCGCCGAGCGTGATGCGGCCGCTGACAGCGCTGACCGCGACCCAGGCATAGGCGCAGTAGAAGGCTGCCGTCGCGATGAGGCCCAGGAAGAAGCCCCAGGTGTCGCGCCGGATCGTGAGTGCGCGATCCTCGGCGAACACTTTCTTGAAAATCGCGCGGTAGCGGTCGAGCAGCATCGGCCCCAGGCCGAAGAGCTTCACTTCCTTGGCGTGATCTTCCCGTGCGATCACCGTCTCGAGGTAGATCTGCATGCGCGTCTCGGGCGAGCGCCAGCGGAACAGCCGGAACGCGTCCCCCGAGAACTTTCCTTCCGCGATGAAGGATGGCAGGCCCGCGAGCAGCAGCACAGCAACGGCCCATGGTGAGAACTGCGCGAGAAGCGTGCCGAAGCTCACCAGCGCAATTGCGTTCTGCACCAGGCCGAAGCTGCGCATCACCAGCGACAGCGGTCGGCTCGACGCTTCGCGCCGGGCTCGCGTCAGCTTGTCGTAGAACTCTGAATCCTCGAAGTGCCGCAGCTCCAGCGTCAGCGCCTTCTCGAGGATCATCTCGTTGACGCGCTGTCCGAGCTGCGCCCGCAGCAAGGACTGGCAGGTCGACACGCCACGTTGCACGGCCGCGAGCGCGGCAACGAGTACCGCCTCCAGCGCGACCCAGGCCAGTACGTCCGGGACTCCCGCGGCCGCAGCGCCCGCCTGCGCGGCAATCGCGGCAACCACGGCATCGACGATTCGCGCACCAACCCACGCGACGCCGGCCGGCAGCACGCCGCCTGCAAGGGTCAGCAGTGCCAGTGCAACCGTCAGCGGCCGGCTGGTCTCCCATACCAGCGTGAGCGCGTGTCGGGTGTAGCGGAATACATCGGGAAAAGCTCGCAGCGTCGCCTGTGCGCCGGCGCCATATGTGTCCGCTGCCGGACTGGTATGAACCTTGCGGCCTGCGACCATGTGTTCAGCGCGAGTAGATGCGGTGGAAGTTGACGCTGTCGGTGAAATGCGTCTGCTTCGCCAGGGTCCAGACCCCGAACGCCGAAGCGGGTGGCTCGGCAAAGGTACATAGGGACGGCTTCGCCAGCGCGGCGTACTTCACGGATACATGTCCGGCGGAGCAATTGTTGGTCATTCGAGGAGCATGGTACCGCGGCGCGGGCGCTCGGGCAGTGCCGAGCCGACGGTCAATTCCCGTCCGCGGTACCGCCTTGGCCCGGCCCCGAAGCCAGGGGAACTTCGATGTTGAAGTCCAGTGCAGCGACCTGCTCGTCTGACAGCCCGACCCGTCGAAGAAACGGTTTCCAACGAGGGTCAGCGCGCAACGGCTCAAACAATGGCCCGGCCCGCACCTCGAGCACCCCCCCGTCGCGCTCCCGCAGGGCCCGGTCCAGCCATTCGAACGCCTCGTCGGCCTGGCCGAGCCTCGCGTAGCCCGCGGCAATCGGGCTGGCCCAGTCCGGATGCTCGCGTCCGACCTCTTCGAGCAGTCGCTGTGATTCCTCGCGTCGTCCCAGGGCGGCGTAGACGAAAGAAAGCCCCACGCGTCGCATGATGTCATGAGGCTCGAGCTGCATCTCGGCAAGCGCAGCGTCGAGGTCGCCAGATAACAGAAGCGCCTCGCCCAGGACCTCGTGCGAGAACACGGCATCGGGTTCCAGTTCGAGCGCCCGTCGCAACGCCACGATTCCGTCGGCGTACCTGCCGAAGACGGTGTACGCGAAGCCGAGGCTTCCCCAGGCGTCGCTGTTCACGGGGTCGCGGCGCGCCAGTTCCTCGCGGATTGCGATCGTGCGCGGGCCGTTTCCTGTCGTGAGGGCCAGGCTTCCTGCCGCGGCCAGGACGGTTTCGTCGCGCGGCGAGAGTGACAAGGCACGCTTCAGCAGGCGCACGGTCTCGGGCAGGTTCATGTCATAGGCCCGTGTCAGGTTGGCCAGTTCGGCGATCGTCGCTGCATCCGACGGATCGATATCGATTGCGTGCTGGATGGCGGCGCGAGCCTTGGCGAAACCCTCATGGATGGGCAGGAAGCCAACCCAGGCCCGCCTGAAATATGTGTTCGCCAGCAGTCGCCATCCCGGGCCGTACTGGTCGTCTACCGCAACGACGCGCTCGAGCAGCGCGCTCGCCTGTTCGAGGCTTTCCCTGGTGCTTGTCCGGTACAGCTGCCTGGCCCGGAGATAGTCAGCATAGGCCTTGGGATCGGTGGTCTGATTGGCGGGCATCGACGTTCCGAGCATCGTGACCCTGAGCTGCGCGACGACGGCCCCGGCAATCTCATCCTGTATCTTGAAGACGTCTTCGAGATTCCGGTCATAGGTCTCGGACCAGAGCTGCGAGCCGTCGGAGGCCCGCACGAGCTTGGCGCTGATGCGCAGGTGACTCCCGGACCTTCGAACACTGCCCTCCAGCAGGTGCGAAACGCCCAGCGTGCGCGCGATTGTCGCGGCGTCGACCTCCTTGTCCTTGAACGAGAAAGACGAGGTGCGCGCGATGACGCGCAGTTGCGGCACCTTCGCCAGCACGTCGAGCATCTGCTCGGACAAGCCATCCGAGAAATAGTCCTGGTCCTTGTCCGGACTCATGTTCGCGAACGGCAGCACGGCGATGGAGGGCCGAGAGTCGGACGTCGCGACCGAGGGAGCCTCGACGGGTGCGGTGGGAACAGCCTTGGCGCCGGCCGTCGCGGGAACGCTACTATTCCCGTAGAGCCAGAGCACGCCACCGCCGAGGAACAGCAGCAACGTCAGGACGGCGAGTTCGACGCGCGTCACGCTCTGCTCACCACGGTCGCCGTGATACCAGGCAAGCGTCATGGCGACGGGGAGCCCGATCGCCAGGATCAGCATCGAAAACGGCTTGATGACGTCCGGCCAATGAAATGCATCGGCGGCGAAGCCGATGACCTCAAGCAGCGCCCAGGCCCCGGCTGCGTATGCGAGCCCCCACTGCACCACCTTGCGGCGGCTCAGCTTGGCCCAGACGGTTTTCCCGTCACGCTCCGTCGGCGTGCTGGTCAATGTGTTCTCCCTCAGGCCGGGAGTGTAGCGGTAGTGAGGTTCCGAGAGGCAGATGAAGCTGATTACCTCCGGTCACCCGGCCTCGTCCATGCCGGCTAGACCCCCACCGCCCGGCGAACCCCATGGATGTCCCCGTCGGCCTTCTCAGCCGCATCGTCGCCCAGGAACCCACCACTCTGGTGTGCCCACAGCCTCGCGTATACGCCGCCGAGCTCGAGCAGCGAGTGGTGGTCGCCTTCCTCCACGATCCGGCCCTGGTCCATGACCACCAGGCGGTCCATTGCGGCGATGGTCGAAAGCCGGTGTGCGATCGCAACAACGGTCTTGCCTTCCATCAGGCGGTACAGGCTCTGCTGGATCACCGATTCGACTTCGCTGTCGAGCGCGCTGGTGGCTTCGTCCAGGATCAGGATCGGCGCGTCCTTCAGCATCACGCGCGCGATCGCGACGCGCTGTCGCTGGCCACCCGAGAGCTTCACACCGCGCTCGCCAACATGCGCGTCGTAGCCCTGGCGCCCCCTCGCGTCCGCCAGTCCCTGGATGAACTCGTGCGCTTCAGCGCGTTCGGCGGCGGCGATCGTCTGTGCGTCGTCCACGTCAGGCCGGCCGTAGACGATGTTGTCACGCACCGAGCGATGCAGCAGCGAGGTGTCCTGCGTGACCATGCCGATCTGCCCGCGCAGGCTGTCCTGGCGCACCCCGGCGATGTCCTGCCCGTCGACCAGGATGCGACCGCCCTCGACGTCGTAGAAGCGCAGCAGCAGGTTAACGATCGTGCTCTTTCCCGCACCGGAGCGTCCGACCAGGCCGATCTTCTCGCCGGGGCGTATGTGCAGCGAGAAGTCGTCGATCACGCTGCGCGCACCGCCGTAGTGGAACTGCACGTGTTCGAAGCGGATTTCTCCTCGCTTCACCTCCAGTGCCGTGGCGCCCGGGCGATCCACGACGGCGTGGCGGCGCGAAAGCGTGGCCATGCCATCCTGGACCGTGCCTATGTTCTCGAACAGGCTCGCGAGCTCCCACATGATCCAGTGCGAGATCCCATTGAGTCGCAGCGACATTGCGGTGGCCGCAGCCAGGGCGCCGACTCCGACCTCGCCCCTGGTCCATAGCCACAAGGCAACACCCGTGGTCGAGGCAACCAGCGCCATGCTGAGCACCTGGTTCGTGATCTCGAACGCGCTGACCAGCCGCATCTGCGCGTAGCCGGTCTTCATGAACTCCTGCATCGCAGAGCGCGCGTAGCCCGCCTCACGGTTCGCGTGTGAAAAGAGTTTGACGGTTGCGATGTTCGTGTATGCGTCCGTCACCCGTCCGGTCATCAGCGAGCGGGCGTCCGCCTGTGCAGCGCCCACCCGGCCGAGCCGCGGCACGAAGTACGCGAGGGCAACGCCATAGGCAGCCGCCCAGCCGAGGAATGGCAGCAGCAGCCACAGGTCGAAGTGACCGACCACGGAGACCATGGTCACGAAGTAGATGACCGTGAACACCAGGATGTCGGCAACCGTGAACCATGTGTCGCGCACCGCGAGCGCCGTCTGCATTACCTTCGCGGCAATGCGCCCGGCGAACTCGTCCTGGTAAAAGCTCATGCTCTGGCCGAGCAGCAGGCGGTGGAAGTTCCAGCGCAGGCGCATCGGGAAGTTCGCGGCCAGCGTCTGGTGCTTCAGGATCGTCTGCAACGCCACCAGCACGACGCTGCCCGCGAGTACCGATGCAAGCAGCATCAGAGTGCCGCGTTCCTGGATCCAGAGTTGAGATGGGGCCACGTCCGCGAGCCAGTCGACGATGCGGCCCATCATCGCGAAAAGCAGCGCCTCGAACGCGCCGATCACGGCCGTGCACGCGGTCATTGCGAATATGAACGGCCGCATGCCCTTCGAGCAGGCCCACAGGAACCCGAAGAAGCTCGCGGGTGGCGTCGCGGGGGCGTCGTCCGGGTAAGGCGTTACGAGGTTTTCGAACCAGCGGAGCAAGGGCGTATTACCGGAGTGGCAGCTCGAGCCCGGCCGTCAATTCCTCGACATCCACCTGCGTGGCCGCGTTGGATGCCCGCTCGATTACCCGCCGTGTCAGGTGCGGCGCGAACAACTGCATGAAGTCGAGCTGGTACTTGCGCAGCAGTCCGCCGCGGCGGAAGCCTATCCACGTGACGTGGGCAGGGAACAGGTGCGAGGTGTCGATCTGCACCAGGTCGGCATCGTCCTTCGGGTCGATCGCCATGCTCGCGACGATGCCGATGCCGAGCCCGAGGCGCACGTAGGTCTTGATCACGTCGGCGTCATGCGCGGTGAGCACCACGTTCGGCACCAGCCCCTCTTTCGCAAAGATGTCGTGCAGCGACGAGGGTCCGCTGAAGCTGAAGACGTAAGTGATGATCGGGTGTGCCGCGAGTTGCTTCAGCGTCGGCTTCGCAACCTTCGCCAGCGGGTGGCCCTTCGGCACGACGACGTGGCGGTGCCAGCGATAGCAAGGCAGCAGCGCGTAACCCTCGAACAGCGACTGCGAGCCCGTGGCGATCGAGAAATCGATGCGGTCGAGTGCGGCCAGTTCGCTGATCTGTTCGGAGGTTCCCTGGTGAAGGTGCAGTCGAACCTCCGGGTAGCGCTCCCGGAAGGTCTTGATGATGCCCGGCAGCACGTAACGCGCCTGCGTGTGCGTGGTGGCGATCGACAGCGAGCCACGGGCCTCGTCCTTGAACTCGTCCGAGAGTCGCTTGATGTTCTGCACTTCGCGCAGGATGCGCACCGCGCGGTCGACCACCTTCTGGCCCGCCGGCGTGATGCGCGACAGGTTGCGGCCGTCACGGACGAAGATCTGGAATCCGAGTTCTTCCTCGAGCAGCTTGATCTGCTTGGATACGCCGGGCTGGGAGGTGTGCAGCTTCTCAGCCGCGGCCGTGATGTTGAGGCCCGACTGTGCCACGGCCGCGAGGTACCTGAGTTGATGCAGTTTCATGCCCGCATTCTAGCGAATGCGATTGCGGCCAATTCGGCTCGATTCGGGCATTGACGGAACCGGGCCCGCGGACCGCATGCTGTCGGCCCACGTCCACCCGAACCGGTCGTGAGCCCGGCAAGAAAGGATCCTGCGTTGACCCTCGCCACTGTCCTGAGCCGCACCCAGCAGGGACTCGACGCGCCGCTGGTGCGCGTCGAGGTCCACGTCGGCGGCGGCCTGCCGGCCTTTTCGATAGTCGGCCTGCCCGAGACGGCCGTGAAGGAGAGCAAGGATCGCGTTCGCGCGGCACTGGCGAACTGCGGTTTCGAACTGCCGGCCGGCCACATCACCGTCAACCTCGCGCCGGCCGACCTGCCGAAGGAGGGTGGCCGATTCGATCTGCCGATCGCGGTCGGGATACTGGTCGCTTCCGCCCAGCTGCCAGCAGCGCCGTTCACGGGCTGCGAGCTGTATGGCGAGCTGTCGCTGGGCGGCGACCTGCACGCGATCCGCGGCGCGCTGCCAACCGCACTGCAGGGCACCAGGGCCGGCCACGCGCTGATGCTGCCGGCCGGCAACCTGGCCGAGGCGAGCCTGGTGCAGGGCGGACGGATCCATGGCGCACCGCACCTGCTCGAGGTATGCCGTCACGCCCGCGGCATCGAGCCATTGAAGCTCGCGACCAGGCCAACGGTGATTCCGGCGCCTTCTGGCGGTGCGGACCTGGCCCAGGTTCGAGGCCAGGCCGGCGCAAGGCGCGCACTCGAGATCGCGGCGGCCGGTGAGCACAGCCTGCTGTTCATGGGTCCACCGGGATCCGGCAAAAGCATGCTGGCTCAGCGCCTGCCCGGGATACTGCCGCTGATGACGGAGGACGAGGCGCTCGAGACTGCCGCGGTCCGCTCGCTCGCGACCACGATGTTTCGTCTCGACGAATGGCGGCGGCGGCCTTTCCGCAGCCCGCATCACACTGCGTCCGCCATTGCACTGGTCGGCGGTGGTTCGCGTCCGCGTCCGGGTGAGATCTCGCTGGCCCACAACGGCGTGTTGTTCCTGGACGAACTCCCCGAGTTCGACCGGCGCGTGCTCGAGGTGCTGCGAGAGCCGCTCGAGTCCGGGCAGGTCTCGATCTCGCGCGCCGCGCGGCAGGCGCGCTTCCCGGCGCGCTTCCAGCTGGTCGCCGCAATGAACCCCTGTCCCTGCGGGCACCTTGGCGATCCGGCCACCACTTGTCGGTGCGCACCGGAGCGCATCGAGGCCTATCGCGCCCGGATCTCGGGGCCGCTGCTCGATCGCATCGACCTGCACGTCGAAGTGCCGCGTGTCAGCGCCGAGGCGATCGCGTCGAGGCAGCCCGCGGAGGCATCGGCGGTCGTCGCGTCGCGTGTGGCCGCCGCGCGCGACCGGCAGCTCGAGCGCCAGCGCAGGTCAAACGCGCGACTCGAGGCCGTGGGCGATCCAGGCGTGTTCAGGGCGAGCCCGGAAGCACTCGAACTGCTCCACCGGGCGATGCGCACGTTCGCCCTGTCAGCGCGCGCCTACCACCGCGTGCTCAGGGTCGCGCGCACCATCGCCGACCTCGCGAACAGCGACCCGGTGAGTGCCGGCCACGTCGCAGAGGCTGTTGCGCTCCGGCAGCTCGATCGACGCAGCGGTACCGCGCCGCCTGCGCTCATTTCGGCCTGATCGCGATCGAATTTGCGGGTGACCGGCAGCGCACCGGCGCGCTTCAATGCCCGAGCGGAAGCCCGCGGCGTAAAAGGGGGCCAGGGATGGCAGCGGGCTGGTGCCGGATCGCAGGGACGCGATCCGGCAAGGGGTGCAGGCGTGCGAACGGCGCTCGCGCCCGGACGGTTGGCCGCGGCGTGGGCTTCCGCAACCCTACAAAAGGCCGCGCGAGCCAAATTTCCCGCTACACTCGGCTCAACAGGCCGGAGAATCAAGAAACCGCATGAGCACGATGTCGATCAGGTTCGACTCGAGGGCAGCGTCGTGACCGTTGCGATGCCGGTCGTCGAGAATTTCGATGAGGACGCCTGGGACGATCTCCTCAATTACATCGAGGAGCGCCGGGTCATCCCGATCATCGGTCCGGACCTGCTGCGCGTGCAGACGGACCATGGGCTGCGGCCGCTCTACGAGTGGCTCGCCGAGAAGCTGGCGGCGCGGTTGTCGGTCGATCCGTCGGTCCTGCCCCAGCCGCTTACGCTGAACGACGTCGTCTGCGCCTACCTGGGCCAGCGCGGACGACGCGAGGAAGCGTACACGCGGCTGCGCTCGATCATGCGCGAGGTCGATTTCGAGCCGCCACTTGCGCTGCGGCAGCTCGCGCAGATCACCGACTTCGACCTCTACATCACGACGACCTTCGACCCTCTGCTCGAGAAAGCCGTCAACCTCGAACGCTACGGCGGCCAGCCCACGGCCGACGTGATCGCCTATGCGCCGAACCGCGTGGCCGACCTGCCCACCGAGCGCAGCCAGTTGCAGCGCGCGGTCGTGTACCACCTGCTCGGGCGGCTCTCGGCTTCGCCCACCTACGTCGTCTCCGACGAGGACATGCTCGAGTTCATCTGCGCGCTGCAGTCCGAGCACCTGACGCCCGCGAAGCTGTTCCACGAGCTCGAGCACAACCACCTGCTGCTGATCGGCAGCGATTTTTCCAACTGGCTTGCGCGATTGTTCCTGCGCATGGCCAAGCGCAAGCGGCTCTCCGATCCGCGCGACGTGGGCGAGGTGTTCGCCGACGACCACACGATGAAGGACGCAAGGCTGGTGGCTTTCCTGCAGCAGGTGAGCGTGCGCACGCGCGTCTACGGCGGCGCTGAAGCCTTCGTCTCCGACCTGCACGCCCGCTGGACCAGGCGCCAGGGCGGTATGGCCGCCTCGAGCAGCGCCGGTGCAGCGCCGCAGCGTTTCCTGCCGCCCTCGCGCGAGATGCCCGAACACGCGATCTTCATCAGTTATGCGCGCGAGGACCTGCCTGCGGTGCAAAGGTTGAAGGCGGCCATGGACGCCGCCGGCCTCACGACCTGGTTCGACCTGGACCGCCTCGAGGGCGGCGATGACTACGACCGCAAGATCCGCGCCAACATCGCGCGCTGCAGCTTCTTCGTGCCGGTCATCTCGGCCACGACGCAGCGCCGCCACGAGGCCTACTTCCGCCGCGAGTGGAGCTACGCCGTGGATCGCTCGCTCAGCATCGCCGAGGGTGGCGTGTTCATCCTGCCGGTCTGTATCGACGATACGCTCGAGGCTTCCGCGCTGGTGCCGGACAAGTTCCGCGCGCTGCACATCACGCGCATGCCCGACGGCGAGCCGACGCCCGAGTTCCTCAGGCGGCTCAAGGATCTCTTCAGCGGGCGTCGCGTATGAGTTCAAACCCGGATGACCTCGCCGCGTCGATAGCGATCGACCCGGAAAATCCCTGGCTCGGCCTGTCCTCCTATACGGAGGAGACTCGCGCGTATTTCCACGGCCGCGACGAGGAGGCTGCGGAACTGGCGCGGCGCGTCCAGCGCAAGAACCTCACTGTGCTGTTCGGCCAGTCAGGCCTTGGCAAGACCTCGCTGCTGCGTGCCGGCCTCGTGCCGCGGCTGCGCGGCGAGGGTTTCTGCCCGGTGTACGTGCGTGTCGACTACAACCCGGATTCACCTCCGCCGTCGGAGCAGATCAAGCAGGCGATCTTCCGCGCCACGGCTGCTGCCGGGCATTGGAGCCGCCCCGGCACCGCGATCGAGGGCGAATCGCTGTGGGAGTTCCTGCATCACCGCGGGGACCTGCTGCGCGACGCGACCGGACGCACGCTGCTGCCGCTTCTGATCTTCGACCAGTTCGAGGAAATCTTCACGCTCGCGCAAGCTGACGACGCGGGACGCCTCCGGGCCAAGGAGTTCCTGTCCGATCTCGCCGACCTGGTCGAGAACCGGCCGCCCGCCTCGCTCGAGGCACGCCTTGACGAGGACGAAGCCGCCGCCGAGGACTTCGACTTTGCGCGTGCCGACTACCGGATCCTGATCGCGCTGCGCGAGGACTATCTCGCCCACCTCGAGAGCGTGAAGGGCACGATGCCCTCGATCACGCAGAACCGGATGCGACTGGCCCGGATGAACGGCACGCAGGCGCTCGCGGCCGTCGTGCAGCCGGGCGGACGCCTGGTATCGCAGGAGGTGGCAGAGTCGATCGTGCGATTTGTCGCCGGTGGCGCGGAACTCGTGAACGCCGAGGTCGAGCCGTCGCTGCTGAGCCGGGTGTGCCGCGAACTGAACAACGTGCGCATCGCGCAGAAGCGTGAGGAGATATCGGCCGACCTGCTGGCCGGATCCCGCGACACGATCCTGACGGAATTCTACGAGCGCGCACTTGCCGACCAGCCCGAAGGCGTGCGACGCGTGATCGAGGATGAACTGCTGACCGAGTCGGGCTATCGGGAGAGCCTGGCCGAGGAACGCGTGGCCAAGGCGCTGGCTGCGGCGGGCGCCGCGCCGGATGCGCTCTCGAAGCTGGTGAACCGTCGCCTGCTGCGCATCGAGGAACGTCTCGACATGCGCCGCGTCGAGCTCACGCACGACGTTCTCTGCAGCGTGGTGGCGTCGAGCCGCGACATGCGCCATGAACGCGAGGCTCGCGACGAGGCGGAGAAGCAGCTCGCTGCGCAACGCGCACGCGAGGTCGCCACGCGCCGGGCCCTGGTGCGCGCGAGGACCATTGCCGCGGTCTGTGCGGTCCTGATGGTGGTAGCCGCAGCGAGCGCGATATTCGGCTGGGTGAGCCAGCAGAAAGCCAGCAAGGCGGACATCCTCGCTCAGCAGGCGCGCAACGATGCCGAGAAGCTGGTTGGCTTCCTGATCGAGGATTTCTACGAGGAACTCGCGCCCACCGGCCAGTTGCAGACCATGGGCAAGCTCGCGCACATGGCGGTCAGCTACTACGACGGCCTGCCGGGGGAACTGATGACCCCGCAGACGCAGGTCTACAGGGGCATGGCGCTGCTGCGCGAGAGTGGCGCACTGCTGGGGAGCGGCGACATCAAGGGCGGAAGCGAATCGCTGGACGAGGCCAGTGCCGTGTTCGAGAAGCTTCGCGCGGCAGGCAACAAGAGCGAGGCTGTCACGCTGGGACTCGCGCTTACGTACTTCGTGCCGTACTCGGCATTCGGCCCCGGCGGTGGTCCAAACTCGAAACCGGGCGACCTGCAGAAGGCAGCCGACATGCTGCGGCCATTCGCCTATGCGCCGACCGGGTCGAGGCAGGCAAAGCTCACCTACGCCGACATCCTCAATTACCTGAGCCACGAGCGCGCGAAGAAAGAAGACGCCGTGGCCACCTGCGAAGAGAGCCGCAAGCTGTTGGCCGGCATGGGCGCGCTGGACCTTACCGACCTGACCGCTGCCTCGATCTACGCCGACACCAGCGATTCGGAGGCGCGGCATGCCATCCAGCTCGGGCTGCTGGAAAAGGCGGAAGCGCTGGAACAGGAGGTCTACGACATCGCCGAGAAGGTGCTGGCGAAGCGCCCGGGCGATCTTCGTTCGATGCAGAACCGCGCACTGGCGGTGGACCTGAGGGGCCGCGTCGCTGCCCGGCGCCACGACTACGTGGCGGCCGAGGCCTTCCACCGCAGGTCCGCGGCCGCGGGGCAGGAGAACGTACGATTCAACCCGTCGGACTTGAGTTCCTGGGTGTACTGGATCCGCGGTAACGGTGAGCTGGCGGACGCGATCTTCGAGCAGGGACGCGTGCAGGAATCGCTGGACCTGCAGCTTGCGACAGTCGCCCTGGAGAACGACCCGCGTCGCCCATCCACCCTGGGCCCGTCCATGTGGCTGCAATGGGCCGGGCTCGCCGGTCTGCAGGCTCGACTGGGCCAGCAGGCCGCGGCCCAGAAGTCGCTGAAGGAAGCGATACGCGGAGCGGAGGAGGGGCTGGTCGGCGTGCCCGAGGACAGCCCGTTCCGTTCGTTGTCACCACCCATGTACGAATCCTGGCGTGCCCGGCTACTGATGTATTCCGGCGATTACCGTGCAGCCGAGGAGGCGGCCGCCGCCGCGGCGGCCCGCCTGCGGCAGATCAAGCTACCGGAGAACAATACTCAGGCGCTCAACGTCCGGGCCAACGGCCTGCGATTCCTGCTCACGACGCAGGGCATTGCGCAGATCCGGATGGGCCAGTACGCCGAGGCCGAGAAGGTATCGCAGGAGCGGGCCGCGCTGCCACCCGATCGGTTCACCGGCGCAGATCCCAGGGACGAATTTTCCCGGGCGCGGGTGATGCAGGCCTATTCGGTGGCGATGCTGGGTCGCAAGGACGACGCGCGCAAGCTGCTGGCGCCCGAGATCGAGTACCTGCGCGACGAGCAGAAGCAGGGCGCGCGTGGACTGTCGTTCCAGCGCGATCTGGCCTATGCGCTGTGCACCGACGCAATTACGCAGCCTGACGACGCCGCGGGAAGAGCCAGGAGGCAGGCGGAACTGGCCGAAGCGGCGAAGTTGATTGCGGACCTGCCGGCTGAGGCGCGGCAGATTGCGGACGTCAGGTATGTCAGCGAGTTGATCGCTGCCGCCCAGGCATCGTAGAAACCAGCGTTCACGCCGCCAGGAGCGTCACCATGCACGGCTTGATGCAGGACCACCCTCTGCTGATTTCCACGCTGATCCGTCACGCAGCGGAGAACCACGGTCGGCGCGAAGTCGTCTCCAGGCTCGGTGACGGCAGCATCCATCGCACGGACTACGCGACCATCGAACAACGCGCGCGACGCCTGGCGCGGGCGCTTGAATCACGCGGGATCCGGTCCGGCGATCGCGTGGCGACGCTGGCCTGGAACACCTATCGCCATGTCGAGTGCTTCTACGGCGTCTCGGGTCATGGTGCCGTGCTGCACACGGTTAACCCACGCCTGTTCCACGAGCAGATCGCATACATCATCCGGCATGCCGAAGATCGCGTGCTGGTCTTCGACGCCGACCTGCTGCCCATCGTCGAGACCATCGCGCCGGAGATCGGCTGTGTCGAACGCTTCGTCGTGCTTTGCGATCGCTCCGGAATGCCACAGTCGGAGCGGCTGAAACTCGAGGCGTACGAGGACTGGATCGACGGCGCCGACGACGACTACACATGGCCGAACCTCGACGAGCGCGCGGCATCGTCGCTGTGCTACACCTCGGGCACCACCGGTAACCCGAAGGGCGTGCTCTACAGCCATCGTTCGACGCTGATTCACGCCCTCTCCGCATCGCAGGCCGATGGATTCTCGCTGTCAGGGCTGGACGCCGTGATGCCGATCGCACCGCTGTTCCATGCCAACGGCTGGTCTTTACCGTATGCGTGCCCGATGGTCGGTGCGAAGATGGTGCTGCCCGGGCATCACATGGACGCGGGAAGCCTGTTCGAGCTCCTGTCCACCGAGGGCGTGAGCTTCGCGGTCGGCGTGCCGACGATCTGGACCATGCTGCTTACCTACATGAGTGAGCAGGGCGCGACGCTGCCGAATCTTGGCCGCTGTCTGGTCGCGGGAACCGCGCTGCCGCCCGCCGTACAGAAAAGCCTCAAGGACGTGCACGGCGCCATTGCAATCCATGCCTGGGGAATGACGGAAACCAGTCCGATTGGTACCGTAGGTACGCCGACCGCGGAGGTGGACACGCTTCCGGAGGTCGAGCGAGCCGTGCAGCTCCTCAAGCAGGGTCGAGTGCCCTACGGGGTCGAGATCCAGGTCAGGGATTCGCAGGGAGGCATTGCGCCCAGGGACGGCGAGACCTTCGGACCGTTGTGGGTGCGCGGTTCGTGGGTCGCGTCCGGGTATTTCAAGGGCGAGGGCGGCGCGGTGCTGGATGCGGACGGCTGGTTCCCGACCGGCGACGTTGCGACCTGGGACCGTTACGGCTACATGAAGATCACCGATCGCACCAAGGACGTCATCAAGTCGGGTGGGGAGTGGATCAGCTCGATCGACGTCGAGAATGCCGCGATGTCGCATCCGAAGGTAGCGCTCGCTGCTGCGGTCTCGGCTTTCCACCCGAAGTGGGACGAGCGTCCCGTGCTGGTGATCGTGCCTAAGGCCGGTCAGCAACTCACCCGCGAGGAACTGCTCGAGTTCCTCACGCCGCTGATGGCGAAGTGGTGGTTGCCGGACGACGTCGTCTTCGTAAGCGAGATGCCGATGACGGCGACCGGCAAGATACTCAAGGCCAAGCTGCGCGAGCAGTACTGGCATCGCCTCGCATAGCGGGCCTCGCGCGTACTGGAGTTCCCGATGAGCAGAAAGAGCAAACGAAACCGACCGATCCAGGAAAACCAGGCACCGGGCAAGGGTTGGCTGCGTCGAAGCGCCATCCTGTACGCCTGCGCCGTGGCGCTGCTGCTGGCGGTGCTGTTGGGCAGCCTGCTGTACAAGCGTGGGGACTCGTCGTCCGGAAACGGGAATGAGCAGGCGGCGCTGGCGAGCCTGCAGGCGCCGACGCTCGGTGATGCGGGCGCCAGGGTGCACATCGTCGAGTTCATGGATCCGGCCTGCGAGACCTGCGCGATGTTCTTCCCGCTGGTGAAGCAGGTGATGGCGGAAAATCCAGGGCAGATTCGCCTGTCGGTTCGCCAGGTGGCGTTTCACAATGGGTCCGACTACGTAGTCCGGTTGCTCGAGGCGAGCCGCAAGCAGGACAAGTACTGGCAGACGCTGGAAGCACTGCTCGTGTCGCAGTCGTACTGGGTGCCAAATCATGTCGTCCAGCCTGAACTGGTCGACCTGGCCGTCGGCGGGCTTGGCCTCGACATGGATCGGCTCGCGGCCGACATGAACTCCCCGGAAGTCATCGCGCGAGTGCAGCAGGACGCGAACGATGCGATCACGATGAAAGTGACCGCGACACCTGAGTATTTCGTGAATGGCCGTCCGATGCCGAGCTTTGGCACGCAGCAGCTGCTCACGCTGATCAACGAGGAGCTGCAGCGCTAGGGGACAGAATAAATAGGTGCCTGTGCCGGCTCAACCGATCAATGCAACGTTTCGGCCAGGCTTTCCGCCGGGCACTTGAAGCCGAGCGTCTGTCTCGGACGGCCGTTCATCTGCCGTGCGACTGCGTCCAAGTGCCGCTGGGAGTCCCC
>JALHTE010000264.1 GCA_022865595.1 Steroidobacteraceae bacterium
GCTCGACGATGTGCTGGACATTTTGTCGGAGGAGTTCAGTTTGCTGGTCGGCGTCATCGACCGCGAGGGCAGACGCGAGCGCCAGAGGCGGCAGTGAGCGGGTTTGCAGTGGCGCTGCACGTCCCTTCCGTTTTACTTATAGGAGATTCGAGATGCAACACCTACAAGGCGAGACTGCGCATGGCAAGAAACAGCCTACGACCGCCCATGCAGCGCCCGATCCCGATGACGCGATCCGACAGGCCCAGAGTGCTCAGCCAGAGGAGCGTGCGCAAGTCATTCGCCAGACCACTTACGCCTTTTATGAGGCACCCGGACATTGCGGTAGGCATGCGTTCGATATCTGGCTTTAGGGATGGGGAAAATCATGGGAAAAATCTGGATTCTCGCTGCGAACAGCGGCAACGCCACCTTCTTTACCGCAGACTCGCCGACGGCGCCCTTGACCGAGCTTGCGTCTTTTGACAACCCCGAAGCGCGCACCAAGCAGATGGACCTCACCAGCGACTGCCCCGGGCGAAGCTTCGACAGCCACGGCGAGGGACGCCATGCGATGGCAGTCGAGGTCGAGCCCAAGCAACAGGAGCAGATCCGCTGCGCCAAGTTGATCGCAGATCGGCTCGAGCAAGGGCGCGTGGACAATGCATTCGAGCGCCTCGTGGTGCTAGCAGCGCCCATGTTTCTCGGTCTCTTGCGCGCAAACTTCGGCGCACCACTTAGCGCGTTGGTTTCCCTGGAGATGGACAAGGATTCCACCGCGCTATGGCCCGAAGAACTGCGTGCCCGGCTGCCTGAGCGACTTTAAGTGCGGTGCCCCATGATGTCCGCCGACCGGTCCGCCGCGTGGTGGGGTCTCGTCAAGCAGGTCGCGACCTCGTGGCTCGACGACTACGTGCCGAGCATGGGAGCAGCATTGGCCTATTACACGATGTTCTCGCTGGCCCCGCTGCTGCTAATTGCGGTTTCAGTGGCCGGGCTCGTGTTCGGTGAAGACGCCGCGCGCGGCGAGATCCAGGCGCAGTTGCAGGGCTTGATGGGTGAACGCGGCGCGGGCGCGCTGCAGGACCTGCTGGCCAGCGTGCGCGAGCCCGCCGAGGGCCTGACGGCCACCGCAGTGGGCCTGGTGATCCTGTGCGTCGGCGCGACCACCGTGTTTGCCGAACTGCAGGACGCGCTCGACCGGATCTGGCGGGTACCGGGGCGGCTGCGCAAGAGCGGGTGGCTCACTCTCGTGCGCGCCCGCCTGATGGCGTTCGGCATGGTCCTCGCAGTAGGCTTCCTGCTCATCGTGTCGCTGGCCGCCAGCGCGATGCTCGCTGCCGTGAATCGTCGACTGGACCCTGTCTTCGGCAGCTGGCAGGCCGTGGTGGAGGCTGGCGATGTCATCGGCGGCTTTCTGCTGGTGGCGTTCATGTTCGGCCTGATCTACAGGCTCATGCCGCGCCAGCGTGTCCTGGTGGCAGACGTCTGGCTCGGAGCCTTGCTCGCTGCCTTGCTCTTCACGGGGGGCAAGTACGTCATCGGTGCCTACATCGGCCGCAGCGACGTTGCGTCGGGCTTCGGGGCGGCCGGTTCGTTGGTGGTGGTGCTGCTCTGGGTATACTTTTCGGCACAGATCCTGCTGGTCGGCGCAGAGTTCACCTGCGTCTACGCCCGGACCTTCGGATCCAGAAAGGCGGCATCGGCTGACCCCTGAACCGCCTCACTTCGCCGACTGCCTGCGGATCGAGAGCAGCTCCCGCCGCCAAGCAGGTCGCGACCTGCTTGGCGAGACCCCACCATGGGGGCGGGCATCATGGGGCACCGCCAGCCAGGCTGGCCGGGGTTTCCGCGCGGCCGGTGAGGCTGTCCTCGATCCGGTCGAGCGAGCGGGTTATCGCGCGCTGACCCGTTGCGAGCACGAACACTCGTGCGCCTTCAACCTTCGGACCCACCGAATCCGCCGCGCGCAGCCAGCGATCGAGCTTTCGTACTGCCCGATGGCCGAAGCAGCGGATGCCTTCATTGTGCGCACTGCGGACTTGAGGTCGCACCGCGCCGGCAATCAACGCGGTCACTCC
>JALHTE010000265.1 GCA_022865595.1 Steroidobacteraceae bacterium
AACCACGGGCGAGCTGCGCGAATCGCCATGGGCGATTGCCTCGATCGCCTCGGCGGCGCCACGCCGCAGCGAGTGCACCCGCACGACGTCGCCGCGACGGACATGTTCCAGCAACGCTCCTATGGTGATCGTCTGGGGGGAAATCGCGACGTCAATCGTCCCGCCCTCCATCAGCTCCGCATAGGACGGGCGGTTGATCAAGGCCATGACCCGATGCGCGCCGAGGCGCTTGGCGAGCATCGCCGAGAGGATGTTGGCCTCCTCGGCATTCGTCACGGACACGAATACGTCCGCGTCGTCGATGTTCTCCTCCAGCAGCAGTTCCTCGTCTGCAGCGTCGCCGGTGAGCACCAGCGTGCGGCTCAGGATCTCGGCGGCGCGGCGGGCGCGACGAGGGTCGCGCTCGATGAGCTTGACCTGGTTCTTCTCTTCCAGCGCGCGAGCCAGGCGGAAGCCGATGTTGCCTGCCCCGGCGATGACCACCCGCTTGACCCGATCTTCCTCGGTTCGCAATTCCTTCCTCATCGCGCGGATGTCGTCGCGCGCGGCGACGAAGAACACCTCGTCGCCCTGCTCGATGACGGTGTCGCCCTCCGGCTTGACGCTGCGGCCGCTGCGGTAGATTGCAGCGACGCGCACGTCGCTCTTTGGAATGTGATCACGCAGTTCGCGCAATTCGTGCCCGACCAGCTCACCGCCCTTGACCGCGCGCATGCCGATGAGGCGGACGCGGCCTTCGGCAAAGTCGAGAACCTGCAGGGCGCCGGGGTAACGGATCAGCCGGCTGACGTTGTCGGTGACCAGCTGCTCGGGGCTGATCATGACGTCGACGTGCAGTCCGCCCTCCTCGAACAGCTGTGGCCGAAGCGAATAGTCCGAGGACCGGATGCGGGCAATCTTGGTCGGCGTGCCGAACAGGGTATGGGCCACCTGGCAGGCGACCATGTTGACCTCGTCGCTATTGGTGAGCGCGACGATCATGTCGGCGGTCTCGCAGCCCGCAGCCTCGAGAATCGCGGGATGCCCGGCGTTGCCAACCACGGTACGAATGTCGAGCCGGTCTTGCAGGTCGCGCAGCACCTCGTCGTTGGCGTCGACGACGGTTACGGCGTTGGCCTGCTCGTGGGAAAGCTGGTATGCGGCGGTGCGACCAACCTGGCCGGCGCCGAGAATGATGATCTTCAACGGGGTCCCCGTTTCGCTTCTGCGTTATCCGGTCCCGGCGAGGATTCTATTGGAAAAAGCGGATAGCGGTTAGCGGATAGCGGATAGAAGGACATGTCAGAGTCCGACAATGTGCGTGCGAAGAGCCAAATATGCCCGATCCTGTGTGCTCCAGGCCTGGATTCTCGCTTGAGTGCGGAGCCGGTCCTTCTGTTGCAATTCGCCACAATCGCCGAGCATCGGTCCGCTATCCGCTATCCGCTATCCGCTCAGATCGTCTCCAGCTTCGCATAGGCGTACATGAGCCATTTCTGGCCAAAGCGTTCAAAATTGACCTGGACCTGCTGGCTTGCGCCATTGCCCTCGTAGCGGATGACGACGCCCTCACCGAACTTCGCGTGGCGCACCCGGGCGCCCAGGCGAATCGGCAGTTCCTCGCCGGCGGCGGGCCGCCGGGACGCGGGCTCGGTCCTGGCCGGCGCCGCCGGCAGATGGCGGCGGTGGCCCGCGTGCCGGGCGGTGTCCGGGTCGTAGAGTGGCCGGGTGACCGACAGCCGCGGGCGGACTTCCTCCACCAGCGCCGCGGGAATCTCGCCCAGGAACCGCGATGGCGCCCGATACTCGGTGCGGCCGTAGATTCGCCGGCTCTCGGCATGACTGAGATACAGTCGCTGCATCGCCCTGGTGATGCCGACGTAGCACAGTCGCCTTTCCTCGGGCAGCTTGTCCACGTCAACGGCCGAGCGCTCGGATGGAAACAGCCCCTCCTCGAGCCCGACGACGAAAACGGTCGGGAACTCGAGTCCCTTGGCGCTGTGCAGCGTCATCAACTGCACGCAGTCACCGCCGTCGGCCGCCTGCATTTCGCCTGACTCGAGCGTCGCGTGCGCCAGGAACGATGACAGAAGCGGCAGGTCGTCATCCAGCTCGGGCAGGAAGCCCTCAGCAGCGTTGACGAGCTCGTCGAGGTTCTCGACCCGCGCCTCGCCGCGTGTGTCTCGCTCCTTGGCATGGTGCTCCCGCAGTCCCGAACCCTCGATCACGAGCCGCACCTGTTCGTGCAGCTCCAGGCCGGCAATGTCTCCCGCAAGGCGGTCGATCAGCTGTATGAAATTATTCAGCGCGCCGGCCGCCCGCGTCGGCAGCGATGGCAGCGTTGCCTGCACGGCGTCCCAGAGCGGCACGGCCTTGGCCCGGGCCAGCTCGCGTACGCGGTCCATCGTCGCCTGCCCGATGCCGCGCGTCGGCAGGTTGACCACGCGCTCAAAGGACACGTCGTCCGAACGTGACTGGGTCAGGCGCAGGTAGGCCAGCGCGTCCTTGATCTCGGCCCGCTCGAAGAAACGCAG
>JALHTE010000266.1 GCA_022865595.1 Steroidobacteraceae bacterium
CGGGTACGAAGCCGACCTCGGGGAAGCGGCTGTCGCGGCTGTTGTCGCGATTGTCGCCCATGAAGAAGAAGTGCCCGGCGGGCACGACGTCGTCGAAGTCGTAGGAGGGTCGCTCCGGAATGTAGAGCACCCGGTGCGGCACCGCACCGAGCATCTCGAGCGCGATCTGTGCGCCCGTGTGGCCGAACCCCTCGTAGACGCCTTCCAGCGTGACCGGCTGCGGCTCACCGTTCACGTACACCCGCTTGCCGCGCACGGTGATGTGGTCGCCGGGCAGGCCAACGAGGCGCTTGATGTAGTTGATCGCGGGATCCGACGGCAGCCGGAACACGACCACATCGCCGCGCTGCGGCGAGCCGAGCGGCACGATCTCGCGATTGACGACCGGCAGCCGCAGGCCGTAGGTGAACTTGTTGACGAAGATGAAATCGCCGTCGAGCAGCGTCGGCATCATCGAATCGGATGGAATACGGAACGGCTCGAACAGGAACGAGCGGATCACCAGCACGATCAGGATGATCGGGAAGAACGAGCGGGCGTACTCGACCAGCACCGGCTCGCCCGGAAGCGTTCCGGCCTCGGCGCGCCTGAGCCGCTGCGGACGGAACACCCACGAGTCCGCCGCCCAGACGAGACCGGTCACGAGCGCGGCAACCACCAGCCAGAATGAAAAATCGAGTACCAAGCATCACCTCACGCGAATCGGGGCAGTATTCTGTATTTCCCGCGGCGCATCAATGCCTTGCACCCGGAACTGAAACACGGGCGCCGAAAACAGGTGCCAGGCACCTGTTTTTCTCACTCCTTGCGCCCGACCTGCAGGACCGCCAGGAAGGCCTCCTGGGGAATCTCCACCTGTCCGAGCTGCTTCATGCGCTTCTTGCCTTCCTTCTGTTTCTCGAGCAGCTTGCGCTTGCGGGAGATGTCGCCGCCGTAGCACTTCGCCAGCACGTTCTTGCGCAGCGCCTTGACCGTCGAGCGCGCGATCACGTGCGCGCCGATCGCGGCCTGGATCGCCACCTCGAACATCTGCCGGGGGATCAATTCCTGCATCTTGTCCACCAGTTCGCGGCCGCGCTGGTACGCGGTGTCGCGGTGGCTGATGATGGATAGCGCATCGATCTTGTCGTCGTTGATCAGTATGTCGAGCCTCACCAGCGGCGCGGCCTGGAAGCGCTCGAATTCGTAATCGAATGAGGCGTAACCGCGGCTGCAGCTCTTCAGGCGGTCGAAGAAATCCAGCACCACCTCGGCCAGCGGCAGCTCCCACTGCATCGACACCTGGTTGCCGAGGTAGAGCAGCTTCTTCTGCACGCCGCGCTTCTCGAGGCAGAGTTTCATCACCGGCCCGACGTAATCCGGCGGCAGCAGGATGTTGGCGACGATGATCGGCTCGCGCAGTTCCTGGATACGATCGACCGGCGGCAGCTTCGCGGGATTGTCCACGTTGACGATCTGGCCCTCGCGAGTGAGCACCTCGTAGACCACGGTCGGCGCGCTGGTCACCAGCGACAGTTCGTATTCGCGCTCCAGCCGCTCCTGCACGATGTCCATGTGCAGCAGGCCGAGGAATCCGCAGCGGAAGCCGAAGCCGAGCGCGGTGGATACCTCCGGCTCGTAGTGCAACGCCGAGTCATTGAGCTTGAGCTTCTGCAGCGCGTCGCGGAACGCCTCGTAGTCATCGGAGCTGACCGGGAACAGGCCCGCGAACACGCGCGGCTTGATGGCCTTGAAGCCCGGCAGCGGCGAGCTGCAGGGCCGCGAGTCGATCGTGATGGTGTCGCCCACCGGCGCACCGTCGATTTCCTTGATGCCGGCGACCACAAACCCGACCTCGCCGGTGTAGAGCGCATCTGCAACCAGCGACTTGGGCGTGAAGCGCCCGAGCTTGTCCACCTGGTGTGCGCGGCCCGTGGTCCAGACCTGGATCTTCTGGCCGGTCTTCAGCGCGCCGTTCATCACACGCACCAGCGACACAACGCCCACGTAGCTGTCGTACCAGGAGTCGATGATCAGCGCCTGCAGCGGCGCCTCGGGATCTCCGTGCGGCGGCGGGACGCGCCGCACCAGTTCCTCGAGCAGTTCGGTTACGTTCTCGCCGGTCTTGGCGCTGACACGCACCGCGTCTTCGGCCTCGATGCCGATGATCTCCTCGATCTCCTTGATCACCTTGGCCGGATCCGCGGACGGCAGGTCGATCTTGTTCAGCACCGGCACGACCTCGAGCCCTTGTTCGATGGCCGTGTAGCAGTTGGCGACGCTCTGCGCCTCGACGCCCTGCGCGGCATCCACCACCAGCAGCGCGCCCTCACAGGCCGCGAGCGAGCGCGAGACCTCGTAGGAGAAATCCACGTGCCCCGGCGTGTCGATCATGTTCAGCTGGTAGGTCTCGCCGTCGCGCGCCTTGTAGCGCAGCGAGACGCTCTGGGCCTTGATCGTGATGCCGCGCTCGCGCTCCAGCGCCATGGAGTCGAGCACCTGGGCCTGCATTTCGCGGTCCTGCAGGCCCCCACAGGTCTGGATGAAACGGTCCGCCAGCGTCGACTTGCCGTGGTCGATGTGCGCGATGATCGAGAAATTGCGGATTTTGTTCATCGGTCCGGGCATCCCGGCGGGATGCCGGAACAAAGCGGGCGATTATACCTGCAGCGCGCTCCGGACCCGGGGAGACTCGTAACGGCCCTCGCAGACCACCCTTCCAGACAGCGTGAGCACCGGCACTCGAAGGCCGAATTCAACGGCCAGCGCCGGATCGCCATCCACGTCGACGACGGTGAGCGCTGGCTGGCCAGGCGCCAGGTCCTGCTCGAGCTCGACCAGGAAAATGTCGCAGAGATGGCAACCCTCTCGCACGTAGAGCACGAACTGCCCGGTGTCGCCCCCGACACCGATCGTCGCGCCTGCGGTTACACCCATGGTCACGCCCGGGTCTCTTCCAGCGGCCGGACGCTGACCCGGGACAGTCGACTTCGGGCCCTGCCCCGGGCAAGCCACCAGCCGCTGGCAGCACCCACAATGCTGCCCAGCGCCACCGGGCCATCGCCGCTGCCCAGCCAGCTGCCCAGGATTGCACCGGCAAGCAACCCAAGCAGTACCGGCAGGTAGGCGAGCGCCGCGGCCCGCACGACGTCAGCGTCCGGGATGGAAATTGTCACGGCCTGCCCGGCAACCAGCCGCAACTCGCCGTCCGAAGGGTCAGGCAGGTCGAGGACTATGTCACGGTCACGGGCCAGCAGGCGAAGGCCACAACCCCGGCCCGCGCCGCAGGACTTGCAGGATGACGCCACCTGGCAGGCCAGCTGCGCCCGACCGTCGCCGACCGCCACAACCCGGGCTACGGATTCCATCTAGTCAATGTGGCTGGAGTGCCGTGGCGCCCGGGGCCGTGGCGCCCGGGGCCGCGTCGGCGGCGTCATCGAACGGCGCACCGGATTGGGACACATCCGGCTCGACCGATCGGGCCACGTCGCGAACGGTCTCGAGCGGCACTTCGCCGACGGCGGTCACCACCCTGCCATGCACGACCGTCGAGAACGCATTCGCAGACCCGACACTCGACGACTCCGGCGGCGTCGGGCCAGCCGGCCGGGCCGGTTCGATGAACACCGAGATCGACGCGAATCCGTCGGAAAAGATCAGGTGCTGCACCGGGAACGCCACACCGGGCACGACCTGCATGCGGCTGGTCACGAGGCGAAACCCGGGCGGCAGCCGAGTCGGCCGCCATGCGACCGTCGCGGGCGGAGCCATCTGCGGCCGGCGCGCGTTGCGCACCCACTGGAAGCCGGACGCGTCGATCGACGGCTCGGTTGCCTTCGCGTCGATGCGGCGCGGCATGTCGATCTGCGTGAAATTGATCACCTCGACCGGGCGACCTCCACGGTCCAGGACCATGGTGCGCAACGGCATCGCCGTGTCCTCGTCGAGCCAGAGGCGATAACCGTAGCGCAGCCCGTCGCGGGGCATGATGTCCAGCACCCGGACATTGCGACCGAGAAGCTTCTGGCCGTCGCGGACCTGGAGGACGTACATGGCATCAAGCTCCGGTCCCGGCTCCGGCAGCGAGTCCAGCAGCAGGCCGCCGTCCGTGCGCTGCTCTACCAGCACCACGCGGCGGTCCGGAAGATAGACGTGCACCTCCTCGGCGGTGCGCACGATCTCGCGACCGTTGCCGTCCAGTGACACCAGGCGTTCCGTGCTCGTACCGCCCTTGCCCACCCGGTGGACGATGCGCATCGTCTCCGACTGGCGACGCGTCGCGTGAGTGAATACGCCAGTGTAATTCCGCGAAGACAGTGCCTCAGTCATGCGCTCGAGCCAGCGGTGCGCATCGTCACCCGCCGCCCGCACAGGCAGCGCGAGCAGCCCCGTCATAACCACCAGGAGCGCGAGGCCGGCGTGCCGCACTCAGGGCGCCTCGAACGTCTCGAAAGCCACGCGGGTGAGTCCAGGATCGGATGCAAGCACGCTCGACCAGGCAGTGCGTCGCCCGATCGGGTTGGAGAACTGGCCGTGCGCGACCAGGTAGCTCGCCAGGCGCTGGCTGTGCGCGGGCGTCGGGCTCGACGCCTGGCCGATGGCCGGCAGCGCGGCGAAGCTGTCCCGGACTCGCTCCAGTGAACCCTGCGCGATCTGGCCTGCCTGCTGGTATCCGCGCCCGACCAGGAGCACTGCGGCGATCGCGGCACTTGCGGCAATCGCGGTCGCAAAAGCCGGCCGGTTGAACCACTGGCGCCCGGCCGGAACCTCGGCGTGGACATCCGGCGCCGCTGCGGTGACCTCGCCTATCGCGGCGCTCACCCTGGCAGAAAATCCGCGACTCGCCAGCGGGCTGCCAGGCGAGCGCACCGCCTCGCCGGTCAGCACGTAGCGGCTGAATACACAGCGCAACTTCTCGTCGCGCTCGAGCCTGCGGACCAGCAGGCCCACTTCGTCGCCTGGCAGTTCGCCATCGATGAGGGCCGAGATCTGTTCGCGTATTTGGTCTGTCATGTTCTTTAACTCAATCAACCAGGGGCGCGAGGATGCGGTCAATCGCTTCCCGGGCCCGGAAAATCCTCGAACGCACGGTGCCGACCGGACAATCCATTGCTGTCGCAATCTCCTCGTAACTCAGGCCCTCGACCTCGCGCAGCACGATGGCCGTGCGCAGGTCCTCCGGCAGGTCGCCGATGGCCCGATTCACCGTTTCGTGAATCTCGTCCGACAACGCGTTCGCCTCGGGCGTGTCCACGTGGCGCATGCGCGACTCGACCGCTGCCTGCTCGCCCTCGCTCAGGCCCGCTTCGTACTGCAACGGGCGCCGTTGCCGTGAGGCAAGCGTGTTCCTGGCAGTGTTCACGGCTATACGGTAGAGCCATGTGTAAAAGGCGCTGTCGCCTCGAAACGAGCCCAGCGCCCGGTAGGCCTTTACGAACGCCTCCTGGGCCACGTCCTCTGCCTCGGTCCGGTCACGCAACAGCCGCGCCACGAGCTTGACGACCTTGTGCTGATACCTGAGCACGAGCAGGTCGAACGCCCCGCGCTCGCCCCGTTGTGCCCGCCTGACGAGTTCGAGATCACTCTGCTCGACGCCGGATGTGGGCCGGGCATCGTCGTCCCGAGTCTCGTGCGATTGAATAGACCCATCTGAGGGGGGAAAGTTCGCCATTTGATGGTAGCGGCGCCCCAGAAAACCGGGTGCCGTCATGCGCTATCCCTGGGGCCGGCTGCCAGCAGCCGGACGGAAAGCTCGCGCAACTGTCCGGCCGGCACGTCCCACGGCGTGAGCCAGGCTCGGCGGACACGCCGGCCGGCCCGCCAGCGCAGCGCCACCGAACGCCCCAGCAGCCGTGTGCCGCGCAGCACCTCCGAGGGGAGCTCGCTGCCATCGTCGAACAGCGTGAGCCAGCGACCATCAGGCCCGACCGCAAGGCCCGCCACGCCGGCCGCGCGCCTGCGCCGGTACCACAGCCAGGCGCCGAGCAGCCCCAGCACGACCGCCCCGAGCCACGGCTGGGGTTCCGGGTAGCGCGATGCCACCACCTCGATCACCAGTGCGCAGCAGACCGCCAGGCCCGCGGCCACGCGATCGGCGACCAGCCAGGGCCTGAGTTCAATCCTCAACACGTCGGATCCGTGCGATGACATGGTGCAGGGAAACGTCCTCCGGGACCGTACGCCCCAGAAGATAACCGAAGATCTCGGGGTCCTGCAGGTCGAGAATGCGCCCGAATGCCGCGCGATCGCACGGCGCCGCCTGCCGGTAGTCCTGCTCGAGGTAGCGAGTGAGCAGTACGTCGAGTTCCCGCATGCCGCGACGGCACCGCCAGCGGAGCCGTGAAAACTCCTCGGCCTGGACGGGTGCCACGGTGCCAGCCCCGGGCTCAGTACTGTCGCTCGACAATGAACTTCTTGATCTCGGCGATAGCCCGGGCCGGATTCAGGTCCTTCGGGCAGGCTTCCGCACAGTTCATGATCGTGTGGCAGCGATACAGGCGGAAAGGATCCTCGAGTTCATCCAGCCGCTCGCCGGTGGCCTCGTCGCGGGTGTCTATGATCCAGCGGTAGGCGGCGAGCAGCGCGGCCGGGCCCAGGTAGCGGTCGCTGTTCCACCAGTACGACGGGCAACTGGTCGAGCAGCATGCGCAGAGGATGCAGGCCGAAGGGCGGTCGATCTTCTCCTGGTCTTCCTTCGACTGCAGCCGCTCGCTGTCCGGAGGCGGCGGAGTGCGCGTCTGCAGCCACGGCTTGACCGAGGCGTACTGCGCGTAGAAGTTGGTCAGGTCCGGCACGAGGTCCTTGATGACCGGCATGTGCGGCAGCGGGTAGATCTTCACGTCGCCGCTGATCTCGCTGCTGGCCTTGGTGCAGGCGAGCGTGTTGACGCCGTCGATGTTCATTGCGCAGGACCCGCAGATCCCCTCGCGACAGGAACGACGGAAGGTGAGCGTCGGGTCCACCTCGTTCTTGATCTTGATCAGCGCGTCGAGGACCATCGGGCCGCAGGAGCCCATGTCCACCTGGTACGAATCGAGACGGGGGTTCTCGCCGGAATCCGGGTCGAATCGGTAGATACGAAACGTTCGGACATCCTGCGCTCCCGACGGCGCGGGATGGTTCCTGCCCGGGCGGACGCGCGAATTCTCGGGAAGCTTGAATTGGGCCATGGCTGGGCGACTCTAGTAAACCCGCGCCTTCGGCGGGACGGCCTCGACGTCGGTGGTGAGCGTGTTCAGGTGCACCGGGCGGTAGTCGATCCGCACCGACCCCGCGGCATCCACCCACGCGAGCGTGTGCTTCAGCCATTCGCGGTCGTCGCGATCCTTGAAGTCCTCGCGCGCGTGGGCCCCGCGGCTTTCCTTGCGGTTTTCCGCCGAATGCATGGTGGCGACGGCCTGGCCAAGCAGGTTGTCGAGTTCGAGCGTCTCGATCAGGTCGGTGTTCCAGACCAGCGAGCGATCGCTCACCTGCACGTCGCCGAACGACTCGAATACCGCGCCGAGCTTCGAAACACCCTCCGACAGCGTCTCGCCGCTGCGGAACACGGCCGCGTGGTTCTGCATCACGCGCTGCATGTCGAGGCGGATCTGCGCGGTACGGCGCTTGCCCTTCGCGTTGCGGAAGCAGTCGAGCCGGCTGACAGCCAGCTCGCCGGCATCTTTCGCCAGTGGCTTGTGGGACGTGCCGGGCTTGACCGTGCGCGCGCATTGATGGGCCGCGGCGCGGCCGAACACGACCAGGTCGAGCAGCGAATTGGAACCCAGCCGGTTCGCCCCGTGCACGGATACGCAGGCCGCCTCGCCGATCGCCATCAGCCCCGGCACCACCGCATCCGGGTTGCCCGCCTTCGGTGCGACGACCTCGCCGTGCACGTTGCAGGGAATTCCGCCCATGTTGTAGTGCACCGTGGGCAGCACAGGTATCGGCTCCCTGGTGACGTCTACGCCGGCGAATATGCGCGCGGTCTCGGCGATCCCCGGCAGGCGTTCATGGATCACCTCGGCTCCAAGGTGCTCGAGGTGCAGGTGGATGTGGTCCTTTTCAGGACCCACTCCGCGGCCTTCCCGTATCTCGATGGTCATCGAGCGGCTCACGACGTCACGCGAGGCAAGGTCCTTCGCATTCGGCGCGTAGCGCTCCATGAAGCGCTCGCCTGCGGAATTGGTCAGATAACCGCCCTCGCCGCGCGAGCCCTCGGTGATCAGGCAGCCGGCGCCATAGATACCGGTGGGGTGGAACTGCACGAACTCCATGTCCTGCAGCGGCAGGCCGGCGCGCAGCACCATGCCGCCACCGTCGCCGGTGCAGGTGTGCGCGGAGGTGCAGGAGAAGAACGCACGCCCGTAGCCACCGGTCGCGAGGATGACCTTGTGCGCCCGGAAACGGTGCAGCGTGCCGCTCGACATGTCGAGCGCGACCACGCCGCGGCATTCGCCGTCTTCCATGATCAGGTCGATCGCGAAGTACTCGACGAAGAAGCGCGCCTGGTGCTTCAGCGACTGCTGGTACAGCGTGTGCAGCATCGCGTGGCCTGTGCGGTCCGCCGCGGCGCAGGTGCGCTGCGCGACGCCCTTGCCGTAGTGGGTCGTCATGCCGCCGAAGGGGCGCTGGTAGATCTTGCCGTCCTCGGTGCGCGAGAACGGCAGACCGTAGTGCTCGAGTTCGAGGATCGCTGCCGGCGCTTCCTTGCACATGAACTCGATGGCGTCCTGGTCGCCGAGCCAGTCCGAGCCCTTGATGGTGTCGTAGAAATGGAACCGCCAGTCGTCCTCGCCCATGTTGCCGAGCGCGGCGCTGATGCCACCCTGCGCGGCAACGGTGTGGCTGCGGGTTGGAAAGACCTTGGTGATACAGGCGGTGGAAAGCCCCGCCTCCGCGAGCCCGAAAGTGGCACGCAGGCCCGCGCCGCCGGCGCCGACCACGACGACGTCGTAGGTGTGGTCAGTGAACGTGTACTCGCTCATGCAGCGACTCCAAGGGCGATGCGCAGCACAGCGAGCACGCCCAGCACGGCGGCCGCGACCAGCGCGAACTTGACTGCAACCAGGACCGCGGCACGCAGGCCACTCGCGGAAACGTAGTCCTCGACGATCACCTGAAGCCCCAATGCGGCATGCCAGGCGACGACGAGGACCAGCAGCACCATCAGCGTCGAACTGGTCGGCGAACTGAGCCACTCGGAAACGTGTTCGTGCGTAGCGCCGCCGAGGCAGGCGAGCGACAGCACGAACCACGAGCCGAGCAGCACCAGGGCCAGGCCGGTCACGCGCTGCGAGTACCAGTGCGCCGATCCGCCCCTGGCGGAACCGAAGCCGAGCACACGACGGAGCGGGCTGCTGAGGCTCATGCGCCACCCCCGAGCGAGTGGCGCAGCGCGAACCAGCCAATCACGGCCAGGACCAGGGTCCCGGCCCATACCGCGCGGGCGCTGCGCCGGGCCGTCGCCAGTTCGAAGCCCCGGCCCGTATCGAAGAACAGGTGCCGCACACCGCTCAGGAGGTGGTAGCAGAAGGCCAGCAGCACGCCACCCAGTGCGACCTGGCCCAGCGGGGAACCGAGGCAGGCCGTCGCCCGTGCATAGCGCTCCGGGCCGCCGGCTGCGGCGGCGAGCCAGTAGACCAGCACCAGGAAGCCAACGCTCAGCATCACACCCGTGATCCGGTGCAGGATCGACGTCGTGTTGGTGTACTGCCAACGGTACTGCATGAACGGGGACAAGGGCCGCTCGCGCTGGGCCATGCTCGCTTACCTCCTGGGCCGGCCGCTAGAAATCGATGCAGCGCCCGGCTTTTTCCCAGTCCCCGAAACGCGTCGGCTCGGGGCCGTCGCGGCCGCCGATCTCGCGCGGCGGCACAGTCTCCGGTGTCCCTGTGACAGGCTGGGGTGGCTGGGGTTCGGGTCGTTTTTCTTGCGGCGCAATCTTTGACACAGCCACGAAGTCTGCCAGATCCACCATGCATTCACCATCTTGAAAACAAAGGCAAAATTGCCTTCAGGATCAACGCCCCGGGAGCCCCTGCACCGAGGGCTTCAGATACTTGGCCTGCGCACGCAAATAAACGGGCCCGCGGTAGCCGGGACCGGGCGCGGCCCCCGTAGAATGCGCCACCAGCACCATGGCCAAGTCCCCTGATCCAACCATGCCGGACCTCCTGCCTTTCCTCGGCGTACTGACTGTGACCGGGCCCGATGCGCTCGGGTTCCTGCAGGGCCAGCTCACCAGCGACGTGCGCCTGCTCGCGGACGGCCGCACGCAGCTCGCAGCCCTCAACACGCCCCAGGGGCGTGTGCTTGCCCTGCCGCGGCTGCGCCTGGTCGACGGAACCGTTTACGCGCTGCTCCCGGCCGAGCTGCTCGAACCGGTGCACACCCTGCTGCGTCGGTTCGTGCTGCGCTCCAAGGTACAGCTGCGGATCGCCAGCGAACTGCAGGTGGCCTGGACCAGGGGCGGTGTCGAATCGGAGTGCGCCAGGCCGGAGCATCGGCCGGAGACGCCTGCGGAGTTGCCTGCCCCGGAGCGGCCCGGGACGCAGTCGGTCGTCTTCGACTACGCGCCGGGACGCCGAGTGCTCGCGTTGGCCGCAACTGCGCCGCTGGCGGCGTCCGTGCGCGCCCCGACCCCGGTCGATGACGCTGCAAAGCCGATCGGTGTCCGCGGAAGCGCGCTCGATGCGTGGAACGCGCTCGACATTGGCGACGGGTTGCCGCAGGTGTTCGCCGCAAGCTCTGGAGCGTTCGTGCCGCAGATGCTGAACCTCGACCTGCTCGACGCGATCAGCTTCACCAAGGGCTGCTACACGGGACAGGAAATCGTCGCGCGGACCCAGAACCTCGGCCGCATCAAGCGCAGGCTGCTCGGCTACCGGATAGCAGCCGGTGACGCGCCTGCCACGCTTTCAGGCCTGTACCTCGGCGGGACCAAGGTCGCCGAGGTCCTGGTGGCCGCCACGCTGCACGACAGCGTGCGCCTGCTGGCCGTCGCGAGCCTCGGCGCGCGGGGACTGCCGCTGCAGACCGGGGACGGCCGGTCGGCAGAACCCGTCGAACTGCCCTATGCCGTCACTGTGGAAAAAGCCGACTGACCAGGGCACACACGAGCCTTCGGCCGCTGCAGTCGCGCGCCACCGGCTCGGTCACCAGGCCAATCAGCGGCGGGCGGCGTTGCGCAGCACCAGGACGTTGCCCGCCACCGCCACAGCCATGCCTACCCAGGTAAGCAACTGCCAGCGGAAACCCTCGAACACGGCGGACACCGCCAGCGCTATGACCGGCACCATGACGCCTACGTAACTCGCGCGCGCGGCGCCGACGCGCCCGATCAGCGTGAGGAAACCGGCGAACGCCAGGATCGAACCAAACACCGCGAGATACAGCAGCGACAGCACGTACGTGCGCGTCGCCTCGAATGAAAACGAATTCCCGGCGACGAGGTTCAGCAATGCCGCGAAGCCCGCGCCGTACAACATGCCGAATGCCATGTTCTGCCAGATCGGGATGCCCGCGTCGTGATTACGGTGCGCTACCACGCTGCCGAGCGAGGACAGCACAACCGCCAGCGCCGTGCAGACGGCCCCGAATACCGAGGGTGCCGCAACGCCGGCCTGCGCGAGTTCCGGCGCGAACACCAGCGCGATGCCCAGAATTCCCAGCAGCGAACCGATCGCGACTGGCGCGGCCATCGGCGTACGGAAGAACAGCCGCAACCCAAGCATGCCGAGCAGAGGGCTCGCTGAGTAGCCGACCGCAACAAGGCCCGATGCGAGATGCTGCTCGGCGAAATACACCAGCACGTAGCTCGCACCGAACATCAGCAGGCCCTGCAGCGCGATCCAGCCCTGGTCGCGCCGCGAGAATCGCAGCGACAAACCCCTGGCCAGGCAATACGCGAACAGCAGCAGCGATGCGAGCAGGAAGCGGTACGCGACGCTCGCCTCCGGCGCGACGACACCGAGCTGGAACTTGATGGCGAGCCAGGTCGAACCCCAGATCGCGACGCAGGCGACGAACAGCTGCAGGTTGCCCAAGGGCGTCGACGACGGAGCCGCTATTCGGGGCGCATGTGCGGGAAGAGCAGTACGTCGCGGATCGACGGCTGGTTGGTGAACAGCATGACCATGCGGTCCACGCCGATGCCGAGCCCGGCCGTGGGCGGCAGGCCGTATTCGAGCGCACGCACGTAGTCGGCGTCGTAGAACATCGCCTCCTCGTCACCCGAGCTCTTGCGCGCGACCTGCTCGCGAAAACGCGCGGCCTGGTCATCAGGGTCGTTCAGCTCAGAGAATCCGTTTGCCAGCTCGCGGCCACCGACGAAGAACTCGAAGCGGTCGGTGATGAACGGGTCGGCATCGTTGCGACGCGCGAGCGGCGAGACCTCGGCAGGATATGCATACACGAACGTCGGCTGCCGCAGCTGGTGTTCGCCCGTCTTGTCGAATATCTCGACCTGGAGCTTTCCCGGGCCGTCGGCCGCATTCACGGCGATGCCGAGCCTCCCGCAGACCTCGCGCAGGTAGGCGAGCTCCCGGATGCTCGAGCGGTCGAAGCCCGGCACGTGCTCGACCACCAGGTCCTCGATCGTGACACGGCGGAATGCGGTGCCGAACTCGAGCGTCTCGCCCTGGTATTCGACCTGCCGGGAACCCACGATCGTGTCCGCAAGGCCCTGGAAGATGCGCTCCACCATGTCCATCAGGTCGTGGTAGTCGGCGTAGGCCTGGTACAGCTCGAGCATCGTGAACTCGGGATTGTGCTGGGTCGACAATCCCTCGTTGCGGAAATTCCGGTTCAGTTCGTAGACCCGCTCGAAGCCGCCGACGACAAGGCGCTTGAGGTAGAGCTCCGGCGCGATGCGCAGGTACATGTCCACGTCGAGCGCATTGTGGTGGGTCACGAACGGCCGGGCCACGGCGCCGCCCGGGATGACCTGCATCATCGGCGTCTCGACCTCCATGAAGTCCAGCGCCTCGAGGAAGCTGCGCAGGAACTGCACGATGCGGTTGCGCGCGACGAACACCGCCCGCGCATCGTCGTTGACGATCAGGTCCACGTAGCGCTGCCGGTAGCGCTGCTCGACGTCGGAGAGTCCATGCCACTTGTCGGGCAGCGGGCGCAGCGACTTGACCAGGAGTCGCAGGCGCTCGACGCGTACCGAGAGTTCGCCGGTGCGCGTCTTGAACAACGTGCCCTCGGCGCCGACCACATCGCCGACGTCCCAGCCCTTGAACTCCTCGTAGGTCTCGCCGAGCGCGTCACGCTGCAGGAACACCTGCATCAACCCGGTGCGGTCCTTCAGCTTGGCGAAGCTCGCCTTGCCCATCACGCGCTTGAACATCATCCGGCCAGCGATGGTCACGACGGTCGGGTTCGCCTCGAACCACTCGGGCGGATGGGCGTCGTAGCCGACGTGCAGTTCCTCGGAGGTGGAGTCGCGGCGGAAGTCGTTGGGAAACGCATTGCCCCGCTCGCGCAGCTGCGCCAGCTTGGCGCGCCTTTCGGCGATGAGGTGGTTGACCTCGACCTCGGCTTTTTCGTCTGTCATGCCAGCAATCCCTCGACGCCCCACCGCGTCTCATTACTACGCGCCACGCTCACAGCCCCTGCTTCAGGCTCGCCTCGAGGAACGGATCGAGGTCCCCGTCGAGCACCGCGC
>JALHTE010000267.1 GCA_022865595.1 Steroidobacteraceae bacterium
CGAGTTCAAGGGCAAGAACGCGGACGTGAGGAAGATTGGCGCGGCGCTCGGTGTGCGCAACGTGCTCGAAGGCAGCATACGCCGTGACAACGACAAGCTGCGTGTCACGGTCCAGCTGATCGATGCCGTAACCGGCTACCACGTCTGGGCCGGAACCTACGATCGTGACTGGGCGGACGTCATCGCCATCCAGGACAGCATCTCCCGCGCAATAACCGAGGCCCTCGAAGTTGTCTTGACGCCGGAAGAGGAGCGCGGCCTGAAGCGCAAGCACGTAGCCAACCTCGAGGCCTACGACGCCTACCTCGCCGGCGCCTCGGCATTTCGAGCGGCGGGAACGCTGGGCGACTTCGACAAGGCCGGCGCGCTGTTCCGCAAGGCATTGGATCTTGATCCAGGCATGGCGCGCGCATATGCGGGACTGTGCGAGGTTGAACTGAGTCGCTACCAGCGCACAGGGGCAACCGACCAGGTGTCGGCGGCCGAAGCACTGTGCCGCAAGGCGCTCAAGCTCGAGCCGGAGCGCGCCGAGATCGAGATGGCGCTCGGCCGTTTATACCTGGCGAGCGGCCGGCACGAGCAGGCGGAGGCTGTCTTTTCGGGGCTTACCGCGAACCGGCCGCTGGATTCTGAAGCCAGGATAGGGCTCGCGGAGGCATTGAAGAACCAGGGTCGGCACGAGGATGCCGAGCGCAGTTATCGCAGGGCCGTCGAGATCGACCCGGGTTACTGGCGTGCCCACAATGCCCTCGGGAGTTTCCTGCTGTTCACCGGCCGCATCGACGAGTCGATTGCCGAGTACAGGAAGTCTGCTTCCCTGGTGCCGGGCAACGCGTCGGTGATCAACAATCTTGGCGCTGCGCTGCTGATGGATGGGCAGCTGGAAGATGCGACGCGGACTTTCGAGACGTCGCTGGACGTCGAGCCGACGCGCAGCGCATATGTGAACCTCGGCACTCTCTACTACTACCAGAAGCGATACCCGGAGGCCGTCGAGCAATATGAAAGTGCCGAGGCGCTCGCCTCGAGTGACCACGTCGTCGTGAGCGCGCTCGCCGATGCGCTGTGGCTGGTGCCTGGCCGGCGCCCGGAAGCGGTCGAGCTGTACAAGCGGGCTGCCGGCCTCGCGGGTGGCAACCTGAAAGTCAATCCGACCGACGCGGCAGCCTGGGCCATGCTTGCCTACTATCATGGTCGTGCCGGGGAACAGGGGGATGCACAAGTCGCGTTGACCCGTGCCGAAATGCTTGGTGAGAAGGACATGAACGCCCAGATGTACATCGCACTCGCGCGTGCCGACCAGGGTGACAAGGCTGCGGCCTCGGCGGCCGCTGCGCGCGCGCTGCAGCTCGGCTACCCGAGGAAGCTGCTGCTGGCGGACCCGCAGCTCGGACCGCTGACGCCCACGAAGTCCTGATGCTCACCAGGCATTCAGGCCTCAGTCCGTTCGAACGCCTGGTTACGCTGTTCACGCGTGTTCGTCCGGGTGAAGGACGATGCCTGGCCATGTTTGCGTCGCACGCATTCCTGGTGCTGTTCTCCTACCAGATAGTGAAGGCCCTGCGCGAAGCCTTCATGCTCACGAAGTTCTCGGCAGAGGTGCGTGCCTACGCTGTGGCCGTCATCGCACTGGTGCTGATGCTCCTGGTGCCGGTCTATGGCGCGGTGCGCCGGCGGCTGGACGGTGCGCGGCTGCTCAAGGCGGTGACGCTTTTCTTCGCGGCGACGATGTTGCTGTTTGCCGCGGCGGCCTGGGCACAGTTTTCGATCGCATTCGTGTTTTTCGTCTGGGTGAGCATCTACGGCGTGATGATCGCGTCGCAGTTGTGGGCGTTCGCGGCTGACACGTTCAATCTCAAGAGTGGCCAGCGGCTCTTCCCGGTGATCATGGTGGGTGCGAACCTCGGCGCGCTGGCTGGCGCAAAGTGCGCGCAGCTCGCCGTTGCGGCGTTGACCCCGGTTGGGCTGATGCTGGTCGCCACCCTGGCGCTACTGGCAACGATGGCGTTGCCGGGGCTGGAGGGCGAGGCCGTGCCGGACGGTTCGCGCGCCATCGCCGCGGAACACGGCAAGCCGGTCCCCAGGCTGCTCGGAGGAATCGGCCTGGTGCTGCGCGACAGCTACCTGAGAATGATTGCGCTGCTGGTGGTGCTGCTGAACTGGATCAATACCACGGGCGAATTCATCCTGGCCGATTTCGTACAGCGTGACGCGGCGCGGCAGGCAGCCGCGAGTGGAGGCGCACTCGATCCCGGCACGATCATCGCTGCCTTTTACGGCAACTTCCAGTTCTGGGTCACGCTGGTCGGTCTTTTCATCCAGCTGTTCCTGGTCGCGCGCATCTACCGTGTCTTCGGTGTACGCGGTGCGCTTCTGATCCACCCCGCTGTCGTGGCGATCGGGTATGGGCTGCTGGCGCTGTCGCCGATGCTCGGTGGGTTCGTGCCAATTTTCACGCTGCTGCGGCTGGTCAAGATCGCCGAGAACGCAACCGACTATTCGCTGATGAACACGACCCGGCATGCGCTGTTCCTGCCGGTGGATCGGGATGCCAAGTACGAGGGCAAGACCGCCATCGACACGTTCTTCTGGCGATTCGGCGACCTGATCCAGGCGGGCGTCGTGTTCGCGGGCATCAACTGGTTCGGCTGGTCGGCACCGACCTTCGCCGGCCTGAACCTCCTGCTGGCGCTGGTCTGGGTGGGTCTTGCGGCGATGATCGGCCGCGAATTCGGACGCAAGGCGCGGGAATGCGTGTTCAATGTGGCGCCCGAGGCGCATCGGCCGATCGGCGATGCCGATTACTGTCCTGGAAAGCGGTTCGAGTACGCGGTCGCCGAGGACGCGTTCGTGGATGCAGATCCGGGGGACGTGCTGTACCTTTCGGCCCGGCTTTCGGATGGGAGTCCGCTACCCGGATGGTTGCGCTTCGACGAAAAGCTGTACCGATTCGAAGGCTATCCTCCGGAGGGCTGCACGACCGGGTTCACCGTCATCGTCGTCGCGAGCGACGTCGATGGCCTCACGGCCAGCAGCAGTTTCGAGCTGCGCGCGGTGGGGGAGAGCAGAAGCTGAGACCTGCGCCCCGGTGTCCGGCGGTGCTTCCGGTCAGTTCGAGCCTCTGGCCAGTTCGAGGATCCTGTCGCGGCGTGTGAGCAGCGCCCTGATCTCCTGGTCACCGACCCACTGCCCGATCGCCGACTTGACCGCGGCGGCATCCAGCTGCCGGAGCCGCGACTGCATTTCCGGGCCGGTCTTCGCGAGCGCCGTCTCGAGCGGCGGCGGCAGTTTCGTCGACGTGCCGAACGAAGACCCATGTCCGCTCAGGACCAGCGACATCCCGCGCGCCTGCATGGACGGGTCCAGGTCGTAGAGGTAGCGGTCCTGCGTGCGCGCCTGGTTGCCGATCAAGGCGTCGAACGCATAGGAGAGCTGGAACTGCGCATTCAGGTCGCAATAGCCGCCTGCCGACAGCCGCGGCGGCACGGCTGCCAATGGCAGCGGTCGCCGGATCGGCGGCTCGCCTGCGTTGTTCGAAATCACCTGGCAGGCGAGGCCGGCGGCGGTCCTGGCCGCGGCGTTCTGCCGATCCTGCTGGCTGGCCCAGGCGGCCGGCCGGCCCTGCAAGACTCCATCCTGGCCCGAATAGGATCGGCTCACCGTCGCCGGCACGAGGCCGAGTCCGAGCAGGCGATCGAGGGCATAGGCCGCAAGCTCGCGATCAGTGACTTCGGTCGAGGTTGCCTCGAAGACCGCGTCGATGCTGTGCCCGCCACGGGTCACGCGCACCCGCAATACGCCCTGACCGCAGGCCTCGGTCGTCTCTATCTGGCCGTCGCGGAGAATTGCGGCGACGGCGTCTTCGTCGATCAGCGGCGAGCTCAGGTAGAGCGGCTCGGCCGGCACGCTTGCCGGCGCCACGGTCGGGTTCGCGTACGCGACGCGCGAGCCAGAGGCGTCGGAAATGAGTGCCGCGGGACGGCCGTGGTATACAGCCTTGTTCATGCCTGCGTCGAGCTTTACGACCGCGCCGTCGAATCTCGACACCGCAGTTCCATTTCGCGCAACGGTGTGCCCGACGACGACACGTTGAACTCCGGCCCGATGCAGGAACGGGCGCAATACGTCGGCCTCGGCGCACTCATTGCAGAGCGCTGCGCCACGGTACCAGTTCGGGCCGTTCGAGCCGATCAGTGGATCGTCATCCGCCTGCGCAAACCTCGCGACCTGCGGGGCGCGCGCGGACTTCGCCTCGCCGGGGGGCATCGCATCCAGTCGCGCCTGGGCGTTCCGGGCGCGCTGCGCGTAGGAATCCTCGAATACCAGCAAGCCAGCCTCAACGAGCGACGCCTCGGCCGCGAGATATGTGTTCACCGCAGCCGCGTAGTCGCGATCCAGCTCGGCGATGCTGCGGTTGCCCAGCGCAAGCGACGGCCCGCCGTGCATGTACACGGTGTCGTTGACGACAATGGCGACCGGCTGCGCGAGCAACCAGCGGCCGTACAGGCCTTCGGGTCCGAGCAGGCTGCGCTGCCCGAAATAGCCAGGCGGAAACAGCTTGTCGAATTCGGCTTCAGTGCGGCCCGGCTGGCGCGCGAGGAATTCCTTGCGGCGCGCCTCGCGGATCACAGGATCCTCTTCTTCGATGTATGAAGCGTACTCACCGCGGACCACGTAGCGGAGGTCGCCGAGCACGTTCATGGCCTCGTGATTGCCGACCACGACATGTACCTGGCCGCCCGAGGCAGCCGCCTCCGTCTGCAGGCGCATCAGCAGGTCCATGACCTTGCGCGAATCGTCCCCGCGATCGAGCAGGTCGCCGAGGCTGACCAGGTGGGTCTTGCCCGCCGACCAGCGCAGGTCACCGTCGACGATGCCCTGTGACTGCAGCAGCGCCGTGAGCTCGGAGTAGGCGCCGTGGACGTCGGCAAAGGCGACCACGCGCTCGACGCCTTTCCACTCGACCTGCTGTGCCCCGCTGGACGCCGGCGCGATCGGCGAAATCAGCGCGACGGACGCGAGCAGGATCCTCGCGATACGCACCACGCGCCCGTGCCGATTCGGAATGCCTGGTCCAGTCATTTGCAGTGGTCCTCAGTAAGTCTTCAATTTGCCGTCGTCCACCATGTCCAGCAGGCGCTGGCGGTTGCGCCAGACTCGCTCGATCTCCGGTTTCGTCAGGCCCATCTGCAGCACGGCGCCTTCACGTCGCACGCCGCGCCGCGTAGAGAGTGGAGCGCCCGGCTGCGTGGTGATGAAGTGCCCGTCATTGAGCGTCCACTGCGCGACCACTGCGAGCTGCGCATCGAGCTCCTCGAGCGTCAGGGCGCGCAGTCGCTCGACCGTGGCGGCCGGCAGGCTGTCGACGCGCATCCCGGCCCATTTTCGCCCGCGGTCGCTCTCGCCAGCGGCGAACGAGACACCGTTGTCGACCGAGAATACACGGCGATCTGTCTCCGACCCGGATATGAGGAAATTGCCGACATTGGAGTCGCCGTGCTCGATCAGGAACGTGAGGATGTTCATCTGTCCCAGGCTGCGCGCATAGACCGGGTCCGTGTCGTAGAGCGTCGGAAGGTAGACGTCAGCAATGACTTTCACCTCCTGCAGCCAGTACTGCAGCACGGCGAGTGCCTCGTCAGCGCCGCTGAAGGTGCGCTTCACGCCCGGGGAATACTTGTCGAAGTCCTCCAGGGGCAGGAATCGGACTGCTGTTGGCGGGACGACGTAGTCCCCCGGATCCAGGAACAGTGCCTGAAGCCGGTAGGCAGCCAGATCGTAGCGGGGCTGGTTGTTGAACGTATCGGCTCCGGGTTCGGCCTTGCGCAGTTTCACGCGGATCGGCGGCCTGCCGTCGAACGAGACCTCCGCTTTCAGCGTGATGTCGCCCTTGGCCTTGGGCCGGCTGATTTCAGCGCTGACGATCTTGAAAGGGTCCTGCGCCAGCATTCGCTCGAGTTCGGGGACCGGGAGCGTGAGGTTGACGTCCTGGGCCTCGCTGGCACAGGCGAAGGCGATGAGCATGAAGGCGGAAACGGCCGACAGCGCACGCATCGATTACACCTCACGTTGCCACTTCCAGTTGCGGTAGCCGCCGTCAGCCAGTCCGATACCGGTGATGACTGGTCCGACCGCCTTCCAACCGTACTACCCGGCTGCGTCGACGGCAAATAGCGCGATCCGGTTCCCGTCAGCCTCGAAATGACCGATAAGCCTGGCCTGCATGCCATTGCATTCCTGGACCGCGGACTCGAAGCGGTCGGCACGGTTCTGCTTCATCGCGTAGACGGTTCTTTCCCGAGTCGCCAGCTCCGAGCACAGGTCTTCCTCTGCGACGAACTTCGCGTAGGGATCGCGGCTCGTGCCCGCGCCAAGCTGCACTCCCTCGACCGGGACGTCGAGGTACACGTAGATGCCATAGAACGGCCGCATTCCGACGAACACGATTTCGTCGATGCTGCGCGGGTCGACGATCCCGCGGATCGCTGCGGCCATGTCGCGCGCGTCGCGATTTGCATGGACGTGGCCCGCAATTCCTTTCAGTGCAAGCAGACCGATGGCCGTGAGGCCCGCGACGGCCGCGAGCCTGCGCGGGCCGAGCCAATCCCACTTGGCGAGCGGCCGTGCCAGCATCAGTGACAGCGGCACGAACAGCGGCATCACGTAGAGTTGCAGCCGCGAGCGCGCGAGGCAGAATATCGCGAGCGGCAGCAGCAACCACCAGGCAAGCAGCAGCCAGTCGTGGTTACGTGCCGCGAGCCGGGCGCGGAAATCGGCCCATGCCCGTCGCGGGCCGCCGGCCGCGGTCAATGCCATCGGCCACCACGGCAGCGCTCCGAACAGCAGTACGGGGCCGTAGACCTCCAGCGCTCCGTACCACTCGGAATTACGACCATGGGTGTCGGTGAAGACCCGGTCGTACACCTCGTAGCCGAGGAAATAGCCAAGCCTCGACGGGTCCTGGGCGATCACCAGGCCGAACCACGTGAAAGCCACTGCGGCGAACGCGAGCAGGCCGAGTGGATCGAACAGGCGGCGCAATTCCGCGCGACCGTGGAACGTGAGCATTGCCATCACCGCGAGCAGCGGCAACAAGCCGGGCGGACCCTTGGTCATGAAGGCCAGGCCCCATGCCAGCCACATCAGGCGGACCCAGCGCCGGTCGAGCTGCCCGCCGCCTGGCCACGCACGCACGAATGCGTACATGGCGGCGGTCTCGAAGAACACCAGCAACACGTCCGTGGATACCACGTTTGCGCCCATGAACGGCGCCAGCGACAGTCCGTACACCAGCGCTGGCAGCCACGGCCTGGCCGGGCAGAACCGTCGTCCGAGGCCGAAAACCAGCAGCCCGGTTCCGACGAAAGCCAGCGCCCCGGGCAACCGCGCCGCCCATTCGTTGCGGCCGAGCGTCGCGAAACTCGCAGCCAGTGCCCAGTAGACGACCGGCGGCTTGGTCAGGTGCGCATGTTCACCATCGATGGTGGGAACCAGGTAGTCGCCGCTCTCGAGCATGTGGAGTCCCGTCGACGAGTAGCGACCCTCGTCCGGCTCCCAGATGGCGCGGGTGCCCTGGAACGCAAACGCGAGTACCAGGAACAGCAGTAGCAGCCACGCGGGCGGATAGCCGGTCCTGCTCATACCATGCTGCTGAAAACGCGCACGCGATGCTTGTGGTAGGGCAGGACCTCGAGCAGATCGCCCTCGCGCAGCCGCTGCTGGACGCCGCGCCACCAGTCGGCGGTGAGGATCTCGCGGTGTGCTTCCAGGAAGACCTGCTTCAACTCGGGATCGAAGCCCAGGAAATTGATGAACGTTTCCGGGAACACGTCGTTGTCGCCGACGTAGTACCAGGTCTCGCTGCGCATTTCATCTTCGTCGTGCTGCGCCTGCGGGATCTCCCTGAACCGGCAGTCAGTCACCAGGCACAGTTCATCGTAGTCGTAGAAGATCACTCGACCGTGGCGGGTTACGCCAAAGTTCTTGAGCAGCAGGTCGCCGGGAAAGATGTTGGTGCCGGCGAGGTCGCGGATCGCCTGCCCGTAGTCGAGCACGGCCTTCCTGGCCTGGTCGCGGGTCGCGGTGCGCACGTAGAGATTCAGCGGTGTCATGCGGCGTTCGACGTACATGTGGTCGATCACCAGTTCGTCGCCCTCGTCGTGCACGGTGTTCGCGGTCTCGGTGAGAAGTTCCTCGAGCAGCTGTGGCGAGAACCGTGATTTTGGCAGCTTCACCAGCCTGAATTCCTGCGCGTCTACCAGTCGTCCCGCGCGATCGTGCTTGAATACGAGGTCGTACTTTTCCAGCACGTCCTGGCGCTGGATGTTCTTCTGGAAGGGGAACTTGTCTCGGATCAGCTTGAATACCACGTCAAAGGACGGCAGCGTGAAACAGACCATCACCAGGCCCTTTTCCCCGGGGGCCAGGTCGAACAGGTCCTCGGAATGCTGCAGGTGCCGGAACAGTTCGCGAAAGCGCTCGGTCTTGCCCTGCTTCGCGCGCCCGAGCACGGTGTAGAGCTCGCTCACCGGCTTCAGCGGGAGGATTTCCTTCAGGAACTTCACGACCTCACCGACGTGGGCGAGGTCCACGTGGAAGTACGAGCGACTGAAGCTGAACAGCACGCTCACGGTGGCCTGCTCGAGCATGATGGCGTCCACCAGCACGCCGCTGTCCTGGTTACGCAGCGCCACCACGAATGGCAGCGCCCAACCGCGGCCGCTGATGCGACCGACCAGGTATGCGCGGGTCATCTGGTAGAAGACTTCCTTGATGACCTCCAGCTGCTCGATCGTGCGCCGCTCGCCGCCCGAGTCCAGCGCCGCCTTGATCTCCTCGGTAACGCGCCGGACGCTCAGGTCAAAGTCGCGGTAGGGTGTGCGGAAGCGGAAGTCGGCCAGCAGTTCCTCGACCAGCAGTTCAACCGAGCCGCGATTGGCGTAGACCTTGGTCTCCACGTTGGTCGTGACGCTGCCGAGCGGATCGAGGTCGAGTGCGACGAACTCGACCGCCGGGTCGACCCCGGAAGTGTCGAACGTGGTTCGCGTGACGGACGAAAAGAAAGTCTTCGGAAACTCGCTGTCGGGCAGCGGGTCGATGATCTCCGCAAAACGTCTCTTGATACTCGACCAGACGCCGCGCTCATGCACGTCGTCGCCGAGCTTGTGGCGCATCTGTTCGACCGAGCCCACGACATACTTGCGGTAGAGGTCGATGCGCTCGACGGCGTCACGCTGGCTGCCACGCCAGTCACGATCTTCGAAGCGCTGCTTGGCGCGCTGCGTGATGGCGCGGAATTCCGCGTTGTAGTCCGCGAACGCATCGACCAGCGACTGCGCGCAGTCGCTGATCAGCTCTTCGCGGGCGCGCGCCCTGGTGGACGTTTGGTTCAAGGCTTCCTTCCGCGCCGCGGGAGCGCCGGCAGCGCGCTGTTACAGGTTGCCGATCATCGCGTCCGCGAACTCGCTGCACTTGACCTCGGTTGCGCCGTCCATCTGGCGCGCGAAGTCGTAGGTCACGGTCTTCTGCGCGATCGTGCGGTCCATGGCGGTGATCACGGCATCCGCCGCCTCGTACCAGCCCATGTAGCGCAGCATCATCTCGCCTGAGAGGATCACCGAGCCCGGGTTCACCTTGTCCAGGTTCGCGTACTTCGGCGCGGTGCCGTGGGTTGCCTCGAACACCGCGTGGCCTGTCATGTAGTTGATGTTGCCGCCAGGGGCGATGCCGATGCCGCCGACCTGCGCGGCCAGCGCGTCGGACAGGTAGTCGCCGTTCAGGTTCATGGTCGCGATGACGTCGAACTCCTCGGGGCGCGTCAGCACCTGCTGCAGCGTGATGTCTGCGATCGCGTCCTTGACGATGATCTTGCCGGCCTGCTTCGCGGCGTCCTGCTCGGCATTGGCGGCCTTTTCGCCCTTTTCGGCGCGCGTGCGCTCCCACTGGTCCCAGGTGTAGGTCTGGTCCGCGAATTCACGCTCGGCGAGTGCGTAGCTCCAGTTACGGAACGCCCCTTCCGTGAACTTCATGATGTTGCCCTTGTGCACGATCGTCAGGCTCTTGCGCTTGTTGTCGATCGCGTACTGGATCGCAGCCCGCACCAGGCGCTCGGTGCCCTCGCGCGACACGGCCTTGATGCCGATGCCGGAGCTGTCCGGGAAGCGGATCTTCGCGTACAGCTTGGGGAACGACTGCTTGAACAGTTCCTTGAACTTCTCGTTGTCGGCGCTGCCGGCCTCGAACTCGATGCCGGCGTAGATGTCCTCGGTGTTCTCGCGGAAGATCACCATGTCCACCTTGCCGGGCGCCTTGACCGGGGAGGGCACGCCCTTGAACCAGCGCACCGGGCGCAGGCAGACGTACAGGTCCAGCATCTGGCGCAGCGCCACGTTCAGCGAACGGATGCCGCCACCGATCGGGGTCGTGAGCGGGCCCTTGATCGAGACCAGGTAGTCACGGCAGGCCTGGACAGTCTCGTCCGGCAACCAGGTGTTGTAGAGGTCATTGGACTTCTGGCCAGCGAAGACCTCCATCCAGTGGATCTTGCGCTTGCCGCCATAGGCCTTGGCGACCGCTGCGTCGAGTACCCGTACCGAGGCGCGCCAGATGTCGGGCCCGGTTCCGTCGCCCTCGATGAACGGCACGATCGGCTGGTCGGGCACCTGCAGGCGCCCGTTGGAAATAGTGATCTTCTGGCCCTCGGCGGGCACGTTGAGCTTGAGGCTGCTGGACATCTGTCGAGCTCCCGGGGTTCGTCAAGACTGGAAAAATAGGCACGGAATCGTATCACACGGCCGGGCGCCGCCGTGCCCGGACCTGGGGCGTCAGCGCAAGCGGGCGAGCGCCGCCTGTACCTGCGGCGGGTCGCCGGGCCTGGTCCAGGCAAACAGCAGGGCGCCATCGACCAGGACCATCTGCGGGAACCCGCTGGAACGCGCGACCTCGGAACGGGCGATAACCGCGACAGCACCGGCCGGACCCTCCGCGGTGAATGGCTGCGCGCGGATTTCGGCGGACCCCGTTTCATCCTCGAGCCAGCTCACGACTGCCCGGCCGTCGGGCAGCAGGGCCACGTCAACGCGGCCCGCGACTTTTCCGGCGGCCACCTCGACCGGATCCCGGAACGTGCGTCCGCCGTTCGCCGAGAACGCCAGCCGCACCCGGGGCTTGTCCGCTGCGGTGAACCAGGCGACGACGACGGTGTCACCGCGCGCATCCACGGCCGGGCCGTTCACCGGACAGGCATCGATCAGCCAGCCGTCGCGGGCGACGGGCACCGGGTCAGACCAGCCGGCCGCGGTCTGCCGCAGCAGCGCGATGTCGCGGATCTCGGTCTCGCTGCGATCCCGGTAGACCACGACCAGGCCTTCGCGGGTCCGCGCGGTATCCGTCTGGCAGCAGTCGCAGGTGCGGGCATCGAGTTCGACGTCCGGGCCCAGCTTGAGGCCATCCGGACCGACCAGCGCGCTGCGCAGCGTCATCGCACCGCCGCCGCCGCTATCCCCGTTGCCCGAGCCGCCCGAGTGATCGTGTTCGCCCGAGGTCTGGCGGCCGTCCAACCAGACGGCTCGGGCCGAATCGCCGTCGCCCACCAGCGACACGAATCCATGCTCGGTCGGCGTGCCATCGTCATGCGGCGACATCGGTTGAGACCAGGTCTCGCCGGCGTCCTGGCTGACGGCAATCCTCACGTCGTAGGAATAGACGTCGCCGGGTTTTTGCTGCAACCAGTGCGCCGCCCAGACGCGGCCGGCCACCGGCACAACCGAGGGGAAGTCGGCCCAGTTGATGAACCAGTCGCTGCCCGCCGCGACGGTGCCGGGCGCAGTCCACGCGCCACCGGTCCAGGTCGATTGACGCAGGGCGAACCCGCCGCCCACATCCGGCGCCAGCCAGCTCATCACCGCGCCGCCTGGCAGTGGGGCCAGGTTCGGGTAGCGACTTCCCGCAGTGGCAGGCACGGGAACATCAATGGCGGCTTCGAGCCATTGGGCCGGCCGATCCGGCTCATGGCATGCGGCCAGGCAGGTAAGTGCGGCCAGGGCGGCGGGAACGCGCATCATGTCCGTGATTGTGACCCATCCCGGAGTACTTTCTGCAGCGCGTCGCGGCGGCAGCGCCTATTCCTTGCCTCCCAGCCGGGATCGCGCTAGGTTTGGCCAGCACAAAGGAACAGATCCGGTGGACTTGGCATTGCATTGGGTAAGACGGCGGCAACGCGCCCTGGCGAGGGGCGTGCTGGCGCTTTTTTGCCTCGCGTGGCTGCAGGCGGCCGTCGTGCCCTGCGCGATGGCGAATGCCGGCTCGGCGAC
>JALHTE010000268.1 GCA_022865595.1 Steroidobacteraceae bacterium
ACCGAGATCGGGATCGACAGGGCGATGATGGTAGTCGAGGAGCGGCTGCGGAGGAAGAAGTAGAGCACAGCAACGGCGAGCAGTGAGCCCCACATCGCAGAGCTGCGGACGCTGTCGATGGACTGGCGGATGAAATCACTCTGGTCGGTGACCACCGTCAGGTGGACGTCGCTGCGCTCGTCGTTGATGCGCTCGGCCTCGCGGCGGACCAACTGCGCCACCTTGACGGTGTTGGCGCCGCTCTGCTTCTGGATCCCGACGCTGACAGCCGGCATGCCGTTCATCTCGACGAGGTAGCGCGCGTCCTCGTAGCTGTCCTCGACCCTTGCCACGTCCTGGACACGGATCGGTTTGCCACGTGCGCTGGAGATGACGGTCCGCGCCACCTGCTCAACCGACTGGTATTCGCCGAGTGCGCGCACGTACATGTCGCTCAAACCGCTCTTGACGTTACCGGCCGGCAGGGTGACGTTTTCACGCAGCAGGGCCTGCTGGACATCGAGGGCAGTCAAGCCCGAGGCCCGCAGCCGATCGCGGTCGAGATTGACCCGGATCTCCCGGTTGATCCCGCCGCGGATGATGATCGCGCCGACGCCGGGGATCTGCTCGAAGCGGCGCGACAGGTCCTGCTCGAGCAGTCGGGTCAGCTCTTCGAGATCGCGGCTCGAGGTGGCGGCCAGGCTGACGACCTCGATCATGTCGAGATCGAGCTTGAAGATCTGCGGGGTCTCCGCCTCCTGCGGCAGCTCGTCGCGCAGCCGGTCGAGCGCGGCGCGCAGGTCGTTGGCGGCCTCGTTGATATCGGTTCCGCGCGCGAACCGCAGCCGGATCCGGCTCGAGCCCTCCTCAGACTGGGAAGTCACGCGCTCCAGATTCGGCAGCCCCGAAACAACGTTCTCGATCGGGTCGGTGATGATCTGCTCGATCTCCTCCGGCCCGACGTTGGGGTAGCTCACCCGCACCGTCAACTCGGTGAATTCCACCTTCGGCAGCAGGTCCACCGGCAGCATGCGCAGGGCCACCAACCCGAACACGATGAGGATCAGGTACAGCATGACCGTCGCCACCGGCCGCCTGATCGCCAGATCGGAGATACCCGCCATCTCAGTTCACCGTCGCCGGCGTTTCCCGAGCGACTCCGGCATCCCGAAGGGCTGCGTCGGCCGCTTCGGGGCTTTCCGGCAGCTCCGCGCCGAGAGCCTTCGCGAGCTGACGCTGCTTGGCGAGAAAGGCGGCCAGCAGGTCCTCACGCCTCAGCTCCTGGAGTCCGAGGACGCTCTCCCAACTGGTCGGCCGAACCCGCGCCACCGAGCCCTCGACCCCGCCGGTCTGGAACCCGCGGTAGAGCAGGTGTTGCCCGAGCGTCACGACCCACTCGCCCGCCTCGACGCCGCGAATGCCGACTTGCCCGCGCCCCTCGGCCAGAACCTCGACCGTGCGCATGGAGGTCGCGCGAGCGGTGTCGGGGATATCCATGACGGGGCTGTCCGGTTCGCTCAGCCCGCCGGAATCCTCGATCACGAAGACGGTCGGCTCGCCGGTGCCCGGGTTCTCCCAGACAGCGCTCGCCGGCACCAGGGTCGCCTGCCGGCTGCTCCCGTAGAGAACCCGCACCGTCACGAACATCCCCGGACGCAGCCCCCGACCCCCATCCGGCACGTCGATTTCAGCCTCGGTGCTGAAGCTCGACTCCTCGAGGAAGGGCGAGATGCGGGAAACCGATGCGAGGAACGGCTCCGCTTCGACGTCCCGGGTGCCGATCTCGACCGGAGTTCCCTCCGACACGCTGCGCAGCATGCGCTGCGTCAAGGGGACCTCGACGACGAGATCCTGGAAATCGCCGAGCAGGAAGAGCGGCGCACCGGCATCCACCACCATGCCGACTTCGACGTCGCGCTGGCCGACGCGGCCCGCCGTCCGAGCACGCACCACGGAACGTGCGAGGTCAGCTTTCCGCTCCTCCACCACCGCCCGCGCCTGGTCGACGCGGGCCTCCGCCTGGGCCGCCTGCGCCTCGGCCGCCGCCAGCTGTGCCTCCCTGGTTTCCAGCATGAGTTCGCTGACCAGGGCGTCGCGCGCCAGGGCGCGCGTGCGTTTCGCGTCCGCCTCGATCTCGGCGACCTGGGCACGCGCCTCGGATGCCGTCGCCGCGGCAAGCCGGGCGTTCGCCTCGGCCTGCCGGAGCTGCTCGCGCAATCGGCTGTCGTCGAGGCGCACCAGGACCTGGCCCCGGGCAACCGTGTCGCCGTTGCGCGCCGTCACCTCGACCACCGCGCCGGAAATCTCGGCCCGGATCACCACCTGGTTCCTGGCCCTGACGACGCCGCTCAGCTCCTCCTCGAGCGGAAGACCGCCGAAGCGCGCCGGCACGGCCTCGACCGCAGGGAGGAGAATGTCAGCCCCCGCGGTGTCCCCGCTGCCGGAAAACAGACCGCAGCCTGCCAGGGTCACTGCACAAACCGCCACGACAGCGACCAACAGCAGCGGTCGCAATCCGCGGCGTGATGCGAGGGAGATGTGTTGATACACGAACAGCTTCATTGAAGACCTGCCATCGGCGCGATAGGCGCCCTATCCATGCAAAAAAAGGGTGCCACGTATCACATTGTCACATTAGAGTACCTAAAGTCATAAAGTGAATACGTGGCACCCATGGAGATAAGGTCGTAGAATCTGCGAATCGTGGTTGCCGAAGTGTTGATCATTGTGATCGCCGTGGTCATCGTGTTTGAGGTCTTCG
>JALHTE010000033.1 GCA_022865595.1 Steroidobacteraceae bacterium
CAGGGCTTCGGTGGTATGCATGGGGAGTTCCCTTCAATCAATGATCTTGAATTCGATCGGTACCACGGCCCACGAGCGCACCGGCAGGCCATTGCGCATGGCAGGCACGAAGATCCAGTCACGCACGGCCATCAATGCCGACTCATCGAGGGCGGAGTCACCACTGGACTTCGCCAGCGTGACTTCCTGGGGCGAGCCGTCCTCGCCCACGAGCACACGGACTTTCACCACGCCTTCGGCACCCGACCGCAGGCACCGTGGCGGATAGATCGGCGGTTTCATGCGCCGGAGCGCGACCTTCGACTGCACGATCGGCTCGTCCCTCGCCTGGTCGCCGATGCCATCGACTTCTGCTCCGGGCGGGCTCGGCGGTCCCGGCTCGCCTTCGAGCAGTTCGTCGCCCATCGCGTACTTCTTCACCTGCGTGTCCGGCGGAACGGGGTTCGTGGTCGGCGTGTCCACGAGGATCGGGACGGGCCGAGTCTTGCGCGGTACCTGCTCCACTTTGTCCTGGACGCCGCCGACCGGTTCGGCCTGCTCTTCGCGCGGCAGCGGCAGCGGCGGCGGTGGCAAGCGCTCGAGACTGACCTGGAAGAGCGGCGGCGCGTCACTGGAAGTGTCCGGAGGACGCGCGGTGAGCAGGCCCGCGATGCCCGCCGTGTGCGCAGTCGTGACCAGCAGCAGCACGAGACCCGCGCCCCAGGTGAGGCGTTCGTCGTGGATGTAGCGGTCGATCCGCATGGACTCTCGCGGCGGCGCTGCCTGCCGACAGCACAGATCTGAATACTGGAATCTATGCCAGTCCCGGTGGCATAGGAGCGCCGCTTGGCAGCTATATGTACCTAATTACGCAGGCATTTCCCGCGGCGCGCGACCGGGAACCGAGCCGGACCTGGTGCTACTCAGGCGCAGAGCGGGAACGGGCTTCCCCCGCGCCTGCGAACGCGCGCTCGATCGTCCTGATTGACTCGACACTGTCCCATTCCCGGGCGCCGCTGAACCTCGCGACGACGCGACCACCCGCGTCGAGAAGCACCGTTAGTGGGACGGTCGAGGCGCCGAGCATGTGCTCCAGCGTCAGCCTGTAGTCGATGTAATGACTGACCGTAGCGTTCGAGTGCCTGAGCCACCTCAACGCCGCGTCCCGGTCGTCGTCGATCGAAATGCCAATCACGACATACCGACTTCCGGCCTCGCTCCACGCAAGCCTTTCGAGCGAAGCCGCCTCGGCCCGACAGGGTCCGCACCAGCTGGCCCACACGTTGATGATCAACGGCCGGCCGCGGGAGCTGGAAATCGATCGCGGCGGACCGTTCAAGCCGGCCATCGTCACGTCCGGCAAAGAACGACCAACTGCGACGGGCGCAGGGGTATCGAGCACCGCCGCTGTTGCAGGCGTCGTCAGGAGCGTCAGTGCACAGGCGCAGGCTGCTGCAGCCCGGCGAGGCGCTTTGATCAAGGGCATGAGGCAAAGTATGCCCGAAGCGCGCGTTCAGTTTAAATCCGGGCCTTGTCCGTTTCGCGGCGGATTTTTCCGCCGGAAAGAGCAATGACCTTGCGGAATACATGGCATTGAGCCCGCAGGAACGTTAGCATCCTGTTGCCGGACGCAGCCACATGACCTGGTACCCGGCTAACAGAACTGGAGCGACTGAATGACCCGAAGTGCCTGCGTGACGCACGTCCGCGAGCGGCAACCGGCGCGAGGTCGCGCAAGGCCCCGGGGCGCTTGAGCGCTTCCACCGGGCCGGGACGACTGCTGCAGGTCGTCACCAGAATCGCGATCCTGCTGCTGGCATGCCTTTCGGGCTTCGCTGCCACGCCGGCCGCGGCGGCAGAGCAGAAGGTGCTGCGGTTTGCGTTCCGCTCGGTCGAGACGGGTTTCGATCCGCAGCGCGTCGACGACGTTTACTCCACCGCGATATGTGCCGAAATCTTCGAGCCGTTGCTGGAGTTCGACTATCTCGCGCGTCCCTTCAGGCTGGTTCCTCTCGTCGCCGAATCCGTTCCCACGGCGGAGGATGGCGGGCGCACGTATACCTTTCGCCTGAAACCTGGCATTTATTTCGCGGATGACCCTGCATTCGGTGGCAAGCGGCGTGAACTGACAGCGGCCGATGCTGCCTATGCGATCAAGCGACTGCGCGACCCGCGCAACCGGGCCCCCTACTCCTGGCTGTTCCAGGACAACCTGCTGGGACTCGACGAGCTGTACGAAGACGCACTGAAAACCGGCAAATTCGACTACGAGCGGCCCATCGCGGGGATCGAGGTCGTCGATCGCTACACGCTGCGTCTGCGGCTGAAGAACCCTGACTACACGTTCCTGTACCGCTTTGCCCTGGCGCAGACGGCACCAGTTGCGCGCGAGGTCATCGTCGCATACGGGGAGGACACCATGTCGCATCCGGTCGGCACGGGCGCCTTCCGCCTGGCGGAGTGGACGCGCCGGCAGAAGATCGTGCTTGAGAAGAATCCGGACTATCGCGGCCGCGTCCTCGACACGACTTTCGCCGACTTGGACCTTCCTGAGCAACGGGAGGTAATCGCTGAACTGCAGGGTAAGACGCTGCCGCAGCTCGACCGGGTCGAAATCTATCCGATGGACACAGACCAGCCCCGCTACCTGACTTTCATGAGCGGCGCCCATGACCTGATCCAGGAAGTGCCGATGTCGTTCGTCGGCCAGGCGGTACCCGCCGGAAAGCTGGCACCGGCGCTCGCCGCCGCAGGCGTCCGGCGGCAGCACAACGTCGAACCCGCGCTCTGGTATGTGCAGTTCAACATGGAAGACCCCGTCGTCGGCGGATACACGGTTGAACACGTCGCGCTGCGGCGTGCAATCACGTTGGCGTTCGATCGTGACCAGGCGCTTACCGTAATTGAGAGAGGCCAGGCGCTGCCGGCCAACGGTCCAATTCCGCCTGGCATGATCGGTTATGACCCCACTTTCGTCACCGACCAGCAGGATTACGACCCGGCGCGTGCCGCAGCGCTGCTCGATATGTACGGTTGGGTCGACGCCGACGGCGACGGCTGGCGGGACCAACCGGACGGAGCCCCGCTGACCATCGACTACATGTACACCGTGGGAGCCGACAGCCGACAATACGCCGCGCTGTGGGAGAGGTCGTTGCGCAGTGTCGGTATTCGTCTCAATGCACGCGCCGTCCAGTTTTCGGACCAGTTGCGGGACCGGAAGGCCGGCAAGTACATGCTCGCCACGGGAGCCTGGATCGCGGACTGGCCGGACGGCCAGAATTTCCTGGCGCTGCTGTATGGTCCAAATGCACCGGACGTCAATGACACGCGATTCCACTTGCCAGAGTACGACCGGCTCTACGAGCAGTCACTGCAACTGCCCGACAGCCCGGAGCGAGACCGGCTATACCGCGAAATGACCCGCCTCGTGATTGTCTACGCGCCGTGGCGACTGCTGCATTATCGCGACTGGACGTACCTCAGCTACCCCTGGGTGCTCGGGTACCTGAAGCACCCGCTCTACCAGACACGCCTGCTGTACCTTGACCTGGATACCGCAGCCCGCCGCCGCGCGCAGGCGGATTGAGGCACGCGATGGGCGCATACATCGTCAGGCGCTTGTGGCAGATCCTCCCGACGCTCGCCGGGGTGATCCTGCTGGTATTCGTGCTTTTCAACTGGGTCGGCGGCGACCCGGCGCTGATACTGGCTGGCAAGGTGCCCGACCCGGCGCAGATCGAGAATATCAGGCGGCAGCTCGGCCTGGACCAGCCGTGGTGGGTACAGCTGTGGATCTTCGTACAGCAGGTCTTCACCTTCGATTTCGGTCGCAGCTGGTCAACCAACCAGCTGGTCTCGGAAGTGCTGCTGACACGAGTCGGTCCGACTCTGACCATCATGGTGCCGATGCTGCTGCTCGAGACGCTGCTGGCCGTGACGCTCGCGCTGCTGGTCGCCTACGTGCGCGGCTCTTTGACCGATCGCTCGGTAATGTTCCTGACCACGGTTGCGATGTCGATCAGCTTCCTCGTATACATCATCGTCTTCCAGTGGTTGCTGGGTTTCAAGTTCGCCTGGTTCCCGGTGCAGGGCTGGAGCGATGACTTCTGGACCAACCTCACCCGATACGCGCCGCTGCCCGTGCTGCTCGGAGTGCTGGTCAGCGTGGCACCGTCGCTCAGGCTGTACCGGTCCTTCTTCCTCGACGAGATCGGCCAGGATTACGTCCGCACCGCGCGCGCGAAGGGCCTGACTGAGACCCGCGTCATGCTGCGGCACGTCCTGCGCAACGCGATGATTCCCATCCTCACCTACGTGGGCATCGGGCTGCCCGGGTTGTTCGTCGGTTCTTTCCTGCTCGAAATCTTTTTCTCAATCCCCGGCCTCGGACGCGAGGTGATCGAGTCGGTCAATCGCAGTGACTTCCCCGTCATCAAGGCGATCACCGTCTACCTGGCGATGCTCACGATGCTCGTCAACCTCATGGTCGACGTGCTGTACCGCGTGGCAGACCCACGCGTGAGCTTTAAGTGAGCGCCGGCGTAGCATCGGCCGCGTCGCCGGGCCTGTGGGCGCTCGCGTGGCGGCGCCTGCGGCGAGATCGTGTTGCCGTCGCGTGCATGTTTGTCGTCGCTGCCTTCCTGGCCCTGATGCTGGCCTCAATGACGGGGCTCGTGGCCGCCGACTGGGAGAGAGAGGCTGGCATTTCATACGCACGGCCCGCGCTCACCGCGCGAGTGCTGAACCAGCCAGCAGCGGAGAGTGAGGCACCTGCGCAGCAGCGAGCTCCGGCCGCCGACCTGTCGGACATCGACCCGCTGGCACCACGCTATGACGAGTGGCAGCGACGCGCCGAGGAGCTGCGCGCGACACTGCCTGCGCGCAGCGAGACCCTGCCCCTCGGCGGCGACCAGTGGGGCCGCGACGTACTGAAGAAGACCATCAAGGGCTCCGAGGTATCCATCACGGTAGGCCTGGCGGCGGCCCTGATCGCGACGCTGCTCGGCGCCCTGTTGGGCGCGTTGGCTGGTTACTGGGGCGGTCGTCTCGGCGACCTGCTGGAGTGGCTCTACAACGTATTCACCTCGATTCCCTACATCCTGCTGATCCTGGCTTTCGCGGCGGTCCTTGGGCGAGGCGTGACGACCATCATCCTGATCCTGGGGCTCACCGGCTGGACCGGCGTCTACCGGCTGGTGCGCGCCGAATATCTCAAGCACCGCGAGCGTGAGTACGTGCTCGCGGCGAAGGCCATCGGCGTATCGCACACGAAACGCATGTTCGCGCACATCCTGCCGAACACCAGCCATGTCGTGCTGGTGCAGTTTTCGCTGCTGGTGGTCGCCTTCATCAAGACCGAGGTGATCCTGTCATTCCTCGGCCTGGGCGTCCCTGTCGGAGTTGTCTCCTGGGGCACGATGCTTGCCGAATCACAGAACGAGCTGGTCATGGGAAAGTGGTGGCAACTGGCGGTGGTGGGCGCTGCGATGGCCGCGCTGGTCACGGCCTTGAGCCTGCTGACAGACAGCATGCGCGACGCACTGGATCCGAAGCTGAGATGAAGACATGAACTCCGCAGCCAGCCTGCAAGTCCCGGGCCCGCTGGTCGAGGTGCGGAATCTCGGCGTCGGCTTCCGGGTCGAGGGCGGCGCCGTCGCCCCTGCCGTCAGCGACGTGAGCTTCACGATAGGGACACGCGCCACGCTGGCGCTGGTCGGAGAGTCCGGCAGCGGCAAGACTGTTTCGGCGATGTCCATCCTTGGCCTGCTGCCCGCGAATGCAGTCGTGGACCCATCGAGCAGGATCCTGTACGACGGCATCGACCTGTTGCACTGCGAGCCGGTCGAACTGCGCGGCATTCGTGGCAAGGACATCTCTATCATTTTCCAGGAGCCCATGTCCTCGCTGAACCCCGTGTTGCCCGTAGGTGACCAGATCTGCGAGTCCCTGCGCCTGCACCTCGGGCTCGGGCGCCGTGCGGCCCGAGCGCGGGCCATCGAACTGCTGGACGAGGTCGGCATTCCCCACCCGCACCTGCGCGTCACGTCGTTCCCCCACCATTTGTCCGGCGGGCAGCAGCAGCGAGTCATGATCGCGATGGCGATTGCCTGCGAGCCGAAGCTGCTGATCGCCGACGAGCCGACCACGGCGCTCGACGTCACCATCCAGAAGCAGATCCTCGAGCTGCTGGCAGGACTGAAGGAACGGCACGGCATGTCGCTGCTGTTCATCACACACGACCTGGCACTGGTCGGCGAGATCGCCGACGAGGTCATCGTGATGCGAAATGGGCAGGTGCAGGAGAGCGCGTCCGTGCGGGCGATCTTCGAGTCACCGGCGCATCCGTACACAAAGGCACTCCTGGCTTGCCGGCCTAGCCTGGACCGGCGGCCCCGTCGGCTGCCCGTCATCGATGACTTCATGGCCGGCCAGGGCCGGCTGCCGGACGACGAGCCACCCCGCAAGATGGGCGGCCAGCCGATCCTGGAGGTGCAGGGACTGGCCAAGCGATTCCGCGTCGATGGCGGACTGTTTCACAAGGACTACGTCGACGCTGTGAAGGACGTGTCGTTCAGGCTCGAAGCGGGACGTACGCTTGGCGTGGTGGGCGAGTCCGGGTCCGGCAAGACCACCGTCGGGATGACGATCATGCGGCTTCACGAGGCGAGCGCCGGCCGGGTCCTGTTCGAGGGACGCAACTTGCTGGAGCTCGACGAGCGCGAGATGCAGCCGTACCGTCGTCGCATCCAGATCGTCTTCCAGAACCCGTACGCTTCGCTGAACCCGCGCTTCACGATCGGCCAGATCCTCCTCGAACCGATGCGCGTCCATGGCATCGGCGATGATGACGGGCAGCGGCTGGGAATGGCGCGCGAACTGCTGCGCCGCGTCGACCTTCCTCCGGAGGCGTTGCACCGCTACCCGCACGAGTTTTCCGGCGGTCAGCGACAACGGATCGCGATCGCCCGCTGCCTGACGATGAAACCCGACGTGCTGATCTGCGACGAGTCGGTTTCGGCACTCGACGTATCGGTGCAGGCGCAGGTCCTGAACCTGCTGAAGGACCTGCAGGACGAGTTCGGCCTCGCGTACCTGTTCATCTCGCACGACCTCGCAGTCGTCAGGTACATTGCCGACGAGGTGCTGGTGATGAACGAGGGCCGGGTCGTCGAAGTGGCCGATTCGCAGAGCATCTACATGGCGCCGCGCCAGGCATACACACGGGCGCTTCTGGGCTCCATCCCGCGTGGCTACGTGCCGGCCGCGCGGCTGGGCGGCGAGTGACCTGCACCCAGGCTCCAGTGGCAACCGGACACGTCTTCCTGCAGGTCTAAAAGACTATGCAACCCTGGGTGACGTCAGGGAAGAGAACCACGCTCTGCACAGCGGACTCAAGCTTCGGTTCGCGCATCGTCGAGTACCGGGCTGCGGACGTCCACATCGGGATGGCGATGTCGGATCGACTGAAGCCCGGGGCCTATGCGCGTAAAATACCGTATATGCCAAACGATCCACCGCGGACCGGCGGATCTAGTCGGGCCGGTCATCCGGGTCAGGAGGGACAATTCCGGCCATCCAGTCACACGGAGGACGACATGAAGACCTCGATTACAACCGCAGTCGCCATCATCAGTCTGACCATCGTCGGCGTCGTTTTTGCGCAAGGCGGCATGGGCATGGGCATGGGGCCACAAGGAGGCATGGGCATGATGTCCGGCTCCTCGGTCCGTCACCACTTCGTAATGCAGAACGGAATCGATCCAGAGTACGCGGGCGCGACGAATCCGCTGTCGGGCACTGCGGAGAGCGTCGCACACGGGCGGCAGATCTATGAGCAGAACTGTGCCACTTGCCACGGGCCGCAGGGTTTCGGCGACGGTCCCGCCGGCAAGAGCCTCCAACCACCTCCGGCCAACCTGGTCAATTTGAGTCGGATGCCGATGGTCAGCGATGGCTACCTTTACTGGACCGTCGCCGAGGGCGGCGTCCCGGTTGGATCTTCAATGCCGCCGTTCAAGGACGTGCTGAAATCCGACGATATCTGGGCGGTGATCCTGTACCTTCAGACACTGTAAGGTTCGCAGGCCGCGACCGTGCACCGCCAGCGCCGCGAGACATCGTTGAGTCTGAATCCCCGGACCACAACCAGGACCTATCCATCCAAATCACGGAACCATCGCCATGAAGCACGACGTACTGAAAGCCTTACTTCCGGTCGCCTTCGCGTTCATCCTGCTGACGCAGCCGGGACCTGCACTGGCCCAGCACAAACCGGCTGCATCGATCCCGTCGGCCGCCCTGATACAGCCTGCCGACCTGGCCGCAGATCTCAAGAATGCGTCCAAGCCAAAACCGCTGGTCCTGCATGTTGGCTTTCACATTCTCTACACTCAGGCTCATATCCCCGGATCCGAATTCGTCGGCCCGGCCAGTGAGGAGTCTGGCCTCCAGCTGCTGCGAAATCGGGTTGCGAAGCTGCCCAAGAGTACCGCGATCGTCATCTATTGCGGTTGCTGCCCCTGGAGCGACTGCCCCAATATCGCTGCGGCCTACGACGCACTCCATGCGCTGGGCTTCAAGCAGGTAAAGGTCCTCTACATCGCGGACAACCTCGGCACAGACTGGATCGACCACGGCTACCCCATCGCCAAGGGCGGGTGAGCAACCTGCGGAGGCATGGCCAGCGTCATGACACCGTAGAATGGACGTCCTGCGATGTGGAGCCGGACGACGCTGATGGCAGCGAAGGACAAACTGGCAGAATTGCTTCGGGCTGCTGACATCGAAATCGATGGCGGCGACCCCTGGGATATCCACGTGCACGACGAACGGTTCTACGCTCGCGTGCTCGCGCATGGAACCCTGGGCGCCGGCGAGTCCTACACGGATGGCTGGTGGGACGTCGCGCGCCTCGACGAGTTCTTCGCGCGCGTCCACAGGGCAAGACTCGACAAGAGGCTGGTGACCGCCTCTACCCTGGCGCAGGTCGTGCTCGCCAGGATCGGCAACCTGCAGGCACGAGCGCTTTCGAGACGAGTCGCGCGTCGGCACTACGACCTCTCGAACGACCTGTACGTCGCGATGCTCGGCCCGACCATGCAATACACCTGCGCCTACTACGGCGCCGACGGAATTGATCGCCCGCTCGACGAGGCGCAGCGCCTCAAGCTCGACCTGATTGCCAGGAAACTCCACCTGCAGCCGGGCATGACCGTGCTCGAACTCGGCGGGGGTTTCGGGGAACTCGCCCACCACCTCGCGCGACACCACCATTGCCGAGTGGTCAGCTACAACATCAGCCGGGAACAGGTCGAGTTCGCCCGCGCCCGGTGCGATGGCCTGCCGGTCGAGTTCCGGCTGCAGGACTACCGCGAGGCCGCATCGGATCCCGCGGCCTACGATCGCGTCGTCAGCATAGGTCTCATGGAACACGTTGGACCGAAGAACTATCGACAATTTTTCGAAATCGCGAGTGCGCGGCTCGCGCCGGGCGGCCTCGCCCTGGTGCACACGATCGGAGGCAACGTCAGCCAGGCGACGACCGATCGGTGGATCGACAAGTACATATTCCCGGGCGGCGTCATCCCGTCCGAGCGCCAGATCGCCACGGCCAAGGAAGGGCTGCTCGTCCTCGAGGACTGGCACAATTTCGGGCCGGACTACGACCGCACGTTGCTGGCGTGGGATGCAAACTTCCGCGCGGCATGGCCGGCCCTGCGCACTGACCCCCGGTTTGACGAACGCTTCTACCGGATGTGGCGGTACTACCTGAACTCCACCGCCGGCGGGTTTCGCGCCCGTTTCCTGCATCTCTGGCAGCTCGTCCTGAGCCGGGGCGACGTTCCCCGCTACGAGCCGGTCCGGTGAGCGATGCAGCTCACGACGATTGACGAACATCGCAGGCACGTCGAGAGGCTCGCGGAGGCCTTGCGCTCTTCGACCGGCCCGGTACGCCTGCGCAAGCGCACCAGCAACCTTTTCCGTCCCCGGCAACGCGCCAACCGGGTGCTGCTCGACGGAACCACGCTCAACCACGTAATCGCGATCGACCGCGTGGCGCGCACGGCGGACGTCGAGGGCATGACGACCTATGCTGATCTCGTAGATGCCACTCTGCCACTGGGTCTGGCGCCGGCGGTCGTACCCGAACTGAAGAGCATCACTGTCGGCGGCGCGACCACCGGTGTCGGCATCGAGTCGAGCGCGTTCCGCTTCGGCCTGGTGCACGAGACCGTCGATGAGTTCGACGTATTGGTGGCCGACGGCGGCGTGCTGCGCTGCTCGCCGACGGAGCACGCCGACCTGTTTTTCGGTTTCCCGAACTCCTATGGCAGTCTCGGCTACGCCACGCGACTGACCGTAAGGCTAATCCCGGTCACGCCTTACGTGCACCTGCGCCACGAACGGTTCTCGGATTCGGAGCAGTACTTCGAAGCGGTCGCCGCGGAGTGCGCAAGTCCGAGCTGCGATTACCTGGATGGGGTCTTTTTCGGTACCGACGATTTTGTACTGACCCGCGCGACGATGCTCGAGCAGCTGCCTGGCGGCGCGGCGGCGAGCAATTACACGTGGATGCAGCAGTACTGGCAGAGCCTTCGCGGACGCGCAGACGACTACCTCTCGACCAGGCACTACCTGTGGCGCTGGGACACCGACTGGTTCTGGTGCAGCAGGAACGTGGGCGCACACCTCGCACCCATCCGACTGCTGGCAGGACCACGACTCCTCTCGAGCGTCACCTACCAGAAGATCATGCGCGCCGGCCAGCGCTACCCGCTCAAGGCGCTGCAGCACCTCCGGCCGCGCGAGGAATCGGTGATCCAGGATGTCGACATCCCGCTCGCTGCCGCCGGCAGTTTCCTCGCGCTGCTGCACGCCGAGGTCGGTATCACGCCCGTGTGGATCTGTCCGTTCAGGGTCATGAGCGACCGCCATCCGCTGTACCAGCTGCGGACGGACACGCCGTACGTCAATTTCGGATTCTGGGACACCGTGCGCAGCCGCGAGCAGGATGGTCACTACAACGCGATCGTCGAGCAGCTGGTGGCGCGGCACGGCGGCAAGAAGAGCCTGTATTCGCGAAGCACCTTCGACGAACAGGCGTTCTGGGCCAACTACGACCGGCGGGCGTACGAAGCGCTGAAGCGCGCATACGATCCGGAAGACCGGTTCCCCGGCCTGTACGAGAAGACGGTCGGCCTCGGCTGATACAGCTCGCCTTCCGGACTAAGTCGATCCGGATAAATCGAGCCATCGACACGAGGACTTTTCAGTACGACGGAAAGCCCGTTTCGGCGCGAGCAGGCTGCGCGTGTACCTGCCGCTCGCCCGAGCCCCGCGCTACTCCCAGTCCCGTTCGAGGCGCTTCGCTGAAACCAGGAACAGCGCCGCTGCGACCAGGTAGAGCACCGTGCCGGCGAGGATCGCGTAGCGCAGCGAGTCGGCCCCGTAGCGCACGGACAGCGCGTCAGACAGCATGCCGAGAGCAACCGACCCGAGCCCGATGCCGATCAGGTTATTCACAAACAGGAAAATCGCGGACGCCGTGGCGCGCATCCCGGGCGGGACGATGTGCTGGATGGCCGACAGTACCGGTCCGAGCCACACGAGTCCGAGCGCCGTGGGCACCAGGAAAAGCACGAACGACACCGTGAGAGAGTTCGTGGTTACGGCGCCGATGTAGCAAGGCAAGGTGGCGATGAAGGCGATCGCCGGGATGAGCGCGTAGAGCCGCCGGCGTGTGGCGCCGAAGCGGTCCGCCAACCAGCCGCCGAGCCAGATGCCGGCGATACCGCCGATCAGCAGGATCGCCCCGTAATACAACGACGCGTCGACCAGCGTCATGCCATGGCTGCGCACAAAGACCGACGGCAGCCAGAAGAACGCACCATAGCCCATCATCGAGGACGCGGCGGCCCCGAACGAGATGCCCCAGAACGAGCGCTTCGCCAGCAGCACTCGCATGACCTCGCGGAAGCTGGCCGAGCTGCCCGCGCCGCGCGCTCCATCGTAGCGCCCGCGCGGCGGCTCGCGCACCACGAGCTTGAACACCGGCGCGATCAGTCCGCCCGCGACGCCCACGACGATGAAGGCGGTGCGCCAGTCGATCCAGTGCGCGATGAAGCCGCCGAAAATGATGCCGAGCGCACTACCTATCGGTATGCCGAAGGAGTACACGGCAAGCGCGCGTGCACGCTGGTGCGGCGGGAAATAATCCGACACCAGCGAGTAGGACGGCGCCACGCCGCCCGCCTCGCCCACGCCGACCCCGACCCGAGCGAGGAACAGCTGCCAGAAGTTCTGCGCGAAGCCACATACCGCCGTCATCGTGCTCCAGAGCACCAGCGCAACGGTCAGGATCCTGGTGCGGTTGCTGCGGTCGGCGAGCATCGCGACGGGGATGCCGAGCGCGGTGTAGAAGAGCGCGAACGCGAACCCGCCCATGAGACCGAGTTGCGTATCCGTGAGGCTCAGGTCAGCCTTTATGGGCACGGCGAGTATGCCGAGGATCTGCCGGTCGA
>JALHTE010000269.1 GCA_022865595.1 Steroidobacteraceae bacterium
AGACGCATTGCGGATGACCGACCCGATTCCCGAAAAACCGATGGTCGGACCAGATGGCGTGCAGTGGGCACCCTGCCACGACTTCGTCCCTTGGTGCTTCAACGTACAGACGGCCCGGATGCGGGACATTAGCGTGTTTTCAAAGGCGTGCTTGACGTGTGAGCTACTAGTGAAACCTGGCGCACACGCGTCGACGTAGTGGTAAGGAGCGCAGATGCTGAGGCCGACCGCGAACAATTCGACGGCAAGACGTCGGAATCGGCTGGCCATCTCATGACACTCGCGCCGCACGCCGTACGCCAACGTCGTAGATCATCATCGACCGGGTCGCAAATTGTCGTCTACGGCGCAATCGTTGCGAACCTCGCCATCGCACTGACGAAATTTGTCGCCGCCGGGATCACCGGGAGCTCCGCGATGATGTCGGAAGGGATCCACTCGGCAGTGGACTCCGGCAACGGCGTGCTGTTGCTTGTCGGCAGGAAGTTGAGCCAGCGGGAGGCGACTCCCGATCACCCCTTCGGGCATGGCAAGGAGCTCTATTTCTGGAGCCTCATGGTCGCGGTGCTCATTTTTGGTCTTGGCGGCGGGATATCCGCTTATGAGGGCGTACTGCATATGCTCCACCCTCCTCCGCTGCGGGATCCGACCTGGAACTACTTCGTGCTCGGCGCAGCAGCGGTATTCGAAAGCGGGAGCTTAGCAATTGCACTGCGGCAGTTCCTCAAGACAAACCGTGGCATTTCATTCTGGCGCGCACTCAAATCCAGCAAGGACCCCATAACGTACACAGTGCTGGCTGAAGACTCGGCCGCCGTCCTCGGGCTGGGAGTCGCAGCCATCGGCGTATACCTGAGTCATCGCCTCAACCTACCGATACTGGATGGAGCCGCGTCGGTCGTCATCGGCATCCTGCTCGCGGGCGTCGCCGTACTGCTAATCGGCGAATCCAGGGGCCTGCTCATCGGCGAAGGAGTCCGGCCGGAGACGGCGCTGGCGATCCGGGACATCGCGGTGCGCGATCCGCGCGTGCGGGCCGCCGCCATGCCGTTGTCGATGTATCTCGGGCCCGACGAAGTACTGGTGACGCTCGACGTGGACTTTGAGCGCGATTCGACCGCAGACGAAATAGTCACCGCCGTCGCGAACATCGAACGGGACATTCGCCGACAATACCCGAAGATCACCCGCATCTATATCGAATCGCAATCGATCAGCCTGGGGCAGGTTCAATGACGTCGCCCTCTCGGCGCGCGGCGTCCCTACCGCAGTGTTGCCTTCAGCGTGATCTCCGGAACGCTTGCCAACGCCCTCGAGAGCGGGCAATCACGCTTGGCAGCATTCGCAATCTCCTGGAATGTCGCCTCGCTGATGCCAGGTATCGTCGCCTGCAGCGTCAGCGCGATTCGATCGATGACGAAATCTTCACCCTGCTTGACCAGGCGCACGCTGGCCTGCGTGTCGACATCGCGCGTCGCCAGGCCAGCCCTGTCGCAGGCGAACGAGAACGCCATCGTGAAACACGCAGCGTGCGCTGCGCCGAGGATTTCCTCTGGGTTCGTGCCTCGACGGTCGTCCTCGAAGCGGCTCGCAAAGCCATACGGATAGTCCTTCAGCGCACCGGTCTCGGTGCTGATCTTGCCCTGCCCCTTCTTTCCCCGGCCTTCCCAGTGCACGCTTGCGATCTTTTCATTCATCGAGAACTCCTGGTTTATCGGTAATGTGGCGAGTCCGACACGGGCGCGAACTCGCGGTGCACAGCGAGCGATTCGCTCGAGCGGCCGCAGGCTGAGCGGCGATGCCCAGCATAGAAGACGACGGGTTGCAGCTCTGTACGTCACCGCACGAAGATTTTGCGCAGATGGGCAGAGAATGTCTGTCTTGACCGACACCTAGCCGTTCACGAACTTGCCAAGGAATGCTGCGGCGTCGTCACGCCAGGTCAGCCATGGATACCGTCAACTTCATCGCCTTCGTTCTCGTGCCCATCGCGCTGCTCGGCGGCGCTGTGTTCTGGGCTTTCGGCCGCAAGCGCAAGAAGCACTTCGAGCAGGACGCCCGGATACCGTTCCGGGAATAGCTGCCTGATGCAGAATCGAATGCAGTGCAGCAGGTCAACGACGACGACGTCTGCGCGGGAGACGTGAGGATGGTACGACGACTGGTGATCATCGGCGGTGACGCAGCCGGCATGTCCGCGGCATCTCAGGCTCGGAGGATGACATCCGCCGAGACCCTCGAAATCGTGGCCTTCGAGCGCGGGGTCCGCACCTCCTACTCCGCCTGCGGCCTCCCCTACCTGGTCGCAGGTCTCGTCGAGTCACCGGACCAGCTCATCGCCCGGACGCCGGAACAGCACCGGGCAAAGGGCATCGACGTTCGGACCCGCCACGAGGTCATCGCCGTCGATTCCGTGGCGCATACCGTGACGGTGCGCAAACTCGACACCGGGCAAGAGGCGGTCGAGGATTACGACGAACTCCTTATCAGCACCGGCGCGTCGGGCGTCACACCCCCGTTGCCGGGCATCGACGCGCTGGGGGTGCTGCAACTCCGCACCCTCGACGACGCGGCGGAGGTGCAACGACGGCTCGCTGCGGGAGCCCGGCGCGCCGTGGTGGTCGGCGCCGGCTATATC
>JALHTE010000270.1 GCA_022865595.1 Steroidobacteraceae bacterium
GAGCCTTACCTCGCCACACTGCTCGCCGGACAGAACTCGCAGGCGGACCTGCGCGGCCACGGGATAGAGCGCATGCGTCGCCTGCGCTCGTACATAGCGACGCCGGTCGGCCCGCTGCATGCGCTGTCGCCCGGGGAACTTGCAGCGATGAGCTGGCTCGCCGAATCGTTGACCCGCCGGGAGATCCTCGACCAGTTCCCCGAAAGACTGCTGGCCGTGGACTTCGACACGTTGCTGGCCGGGATCGGGCCGGAAATGCAACGGATCACCAGTCACCTCGACTTGCCGGTCACCGCAGACTGGCTGGCTCAGCTGGGCTCGAATCCGGCCCTGGCGCACTACTCCAAATCACCCGACTACGACTACAGCCCGGCGCTGCGCACGCAGCTGCTGAACCAGGCGCGACGCGATCATCGCGAAGAGATTGGCCGGGGCATGCGTTGGCTGGAGGCACTGTCACACACCGAGGCTACCATCGCCCGGGTGCTGGCTGACGAGGCGACCTAGCTCGTCGACCACATCCGCAAGAGGTTCTGGCGCACGACCTCGAGTCGCACACGAGTCTCCCATTTCATGTTCAGACCTGCGAGCGCCGCGATCTCGCTCAATTCGTAAACCTGGCTGCGCTGGTGCTGGTCGGCGATAAGGCTCTCGACAAAAGTGATCGCGACAAGGCGCTCGCCCGAACGCACCGGCAGGACTTCGTGCTGGGTCGTCGATGGATAGACGATTGCATCCCCTGGGGCACCTTTGAACGTCAACGTCTGGTTGCCGAGGACGATCATGAGCTCCCCACCCTCGTAGGCCGCCGGGTCCGAGACGAACACGGTGCACGAGATGTCGGAGCGCAGACGGCCGCCAGGCAGCTGGAGAATCGCTGCGTCCGCGTGAGCCCCGTAATTCATGCCCGGTTCGTAGCGGCACAACAGCGGAGCGGCAAGGCGCTTCGGCAGCGTGAAGTCGACGAACTCCCGGCAACGCACCAGGGCCGCCTGCACGAGCTGCGCGGGCTCAAGCGATTTCGCGTCGACCGGATCCACCTGCAGGTTGTTCTTTGTGTGGTTCGCCGGGTTCGACACGCGTCCTTCGACAAAGGGCAACTCGCGGCTCAGCTCCACAAGCCGTGCGATCTCGGGAGCTGTCAGGACATTATTGATGCGCAGGAACATTCGGCCGCCTTGTCGTGCGCCGCTGAGGTGCTTGCGGCGAATGCCCGGGTCTTGAGGATCCGCCGCTGACAGGTTTCGCCGCCCACGCGGAAACCACGGCCCGGATTGAAAATACCACCGGCCGGCTCGCCGGACAATTGCTGCCTCGGACCCGCCGCAGGCCGGTAACGTTCGCTTTTGCCACGGTGGTTCGAATATCGAAAGAGACGGGACAAGCTGCGCGCAACTGCGATGAGGGCTAGCGCAGCGGTGGCCTCATCGGGGTCAGGCGTAGCCAATGGCAGTGCCGGGTGGCGGGTAGCTGACTCGCAGCGAACCGTCTACGGCGTCGTCCAGTCCCAGCATCCATTGCGTGCCGGGCCAGCGCAGATCGAGCGACCGATCGGACGGCGAATACGCTGCGGTATACAGCGTGCCGAAGCCGCGGTCGAACGCCAGCGAGTACACCGGCGGCCGCAGGAATGCTGCGATGAATTCCTCGCGTGTCGGACGGCCGCGGCTCAGTTCGTTCAGCAACACCCTCTCCCGCTCGACCGATGCGGTGGCCGCAGCGTGGGTCGCCCACTCGACGCGTTCCTGGTGGTTCGTGGCAACGGTGGCGCGCGACACGTACGCCCGCCTGTCGGGCCCGAGGAAGACGGTGGCCAGATCGCCGCCACGATCCAGCGCCGTGACGTTGTAGGCCATATGGCACGGAATCCGCTTCAGTGCCGCCATCGCCTGCTCCACCGTTTCGCAGGTCTCGAGCACGTAGCGCAGGATGATGGGGACCCCGAAGCCGTCACCCACCACACGCCTGCCGCCGAAAGTCAGCGACACCACGAGGCCGGCATCGTTGATGCCGTCGAGCAGTCCGCCCAGGCAATCGCTCATGCCCATCACCCGGCGGCCCAGCCATCGGGTCCGTAGCACCACGGCGTCAAACGCCGCGGGGTTGTAGTCGTAGTTGCGCACCAGGAACGGGGGCGAGCCCTGCCAGACCGCCTGCGAGCAGGCGGTCAGGTAGGCAGGTGGGCAGAACAGGCTCAGGAAACGTGCCTCGATGTCGCCGCCACCCGCGAGCTCGCACAAGTCCCGGTATACCGGGAGCAGTTCAGGCATGTGCTGGTGGATCGCGCGCCTGCACTGCAGGTACGTCGGCCGATCCTTGAGCGATTCACCCAGGTACCAGGCGCGATGGTGCGGCCACAGGCGGTCGAACAGCGCACGCCAGCGCGGGCCGGGCCGGTCTTCCGTCATCAACTCGAAGTTGAGGCTCACCCTGTGCGCCTGCCCCGCTGGCGGCCGTGATCAGAGAATCTTGAACTGCCGCTCGAGCGGCGCGGCCGATGCATGCAGCGGCTTGCCGCGATACATCGCCCGGATCGCATGAATCCAGCGCCGCGCTCGGTCCGTGAGCTCGAACTTGGGCGTCATGACCCGGCCTCGCAGCACTAGGATCCCGAGGTCGGCCCCCTCGTAGCGATAGTCACCGGGCTTGAGGATGCGCAGGAAGAACGCTTCCCGCTCCGACTCGACGGCCCGGCGATGGTAGTCGAAGCGGCTGTAGCCCACCTTGCCGTCGTCGCTCATGCGCCAGATACCCGACGCAGGCGCCTCGCTCAGCACATCGACGGTGTTCTCAGTGTGCTTGATGACGATCTGCGACCAGTTGTCGATGTTCTCGCGTGCCGCCCAGCGCGCGTTCAACTCGTCGATGTCGAGATCGAACGGTACGCCGGAGAACTCCAGCAGGTGGAACAGGAACAGCGGCGCATCCGCGTGCGCGAAAGCGGCATGATTCGTCATCGAGCTCGCGCCCGTGATGCGGGGATTGAGCTCACCGAGGTAGATTTCGCCCGACTTCAGGTCGGTCAGGAAATCCAGCTCGAAGTAGCCACGGTATCCCTCCTTGCGCAGCTGCTCGCCGAACCTGAAGGTGTAGTCGCGCGCCTTGTTGCGGACCTTCTGCGTGAAGGCGTCGGGGAAAATTTCATTACCGCACCAGCCGCCCCGATAAGGCGTCAGTTCCGGGAAGCCGACCAGTTCCGTCATCAGCGGCCCGACGATCGTTCCATTCTTCGTCGCGCAGGCCTCGATCGCGGATCCCCGGCAGCGGATGCGCTTCATGATCTTGATCTCGCCCATCCCGACGATCTCGGACGCGTGCGCCGTGAAGTCCTTCTCCGACTTTATGAAAAACGTCGTGTGGCCACTGTCGCCATAGGCGGACTGCAGCACCAGGTCCCGGCCGAGGCCCGCATCCGACGCGAGCTTCGTCAGGTGCTTGTAGTCCTTCACCTCCGCCAACGTGTTCGGCACGCTGGGCACGCCGGCCTTGTCGCCAATCCGCACCGTCGCGATCTTGTTGTCCACGCTGTTGCGCAGCTTTGCCTTCGGAAACCATACCTGGCAGCCGATCTCCCGGGCCAGCTTCTCGGTTTTTTCGTCGAACATCAGGAAGACCAGCTTCGGCTTCCCGCCGCGGCCCTCGATCCGGTCGATCACCGCCTTGTGCTGCAGCAGGTAGTTGTTGATGTCCTCGATGGACTCGAACTCCGCGTGCGGCATCTCCGGCGGGCAGAACACGTTGGGGTGCTTGCCGTCGTAGCAGTCGATGTAGTTGATGTACTTGAAATTGCGCACCCACTCGTCGATGCCGAGCAGGTTGAAATTGGTGGCACTGACGAAATAGATCGGCGTTTCGTTGCGATGAAAGTAACGCCGGATCTCGGAAATGTTCTTGAGTCTCTTCTTTGAATCCATTGGACTGTCTCCTGGTGTCTTCGTCGCGGTCAGGCCGCCGGCCTGCCGTTGACGAGGACGTCGAGCGCTGCCTGGGTGAAGACGCGCAGGCCCAATTCCGGCTGGTAGCCGTGAATCTCCTTGACGTCGAGGGCGCGCATGAAGGCCAGGATCTCGCCCGAGATGACCTGGCCGGGTACCAGGATCGGAAATCCCGGCGGATATGGAATGATGAACGACGTCGAGACCAGCTCCCGGCCCGCCGTCATGGCGGCTTCCATGCCGTCGCCGCCAAGCGAGAAGTACTCGCACTTCTGCTCGTCATAGGCGAGGAAAAAGGCTGCGCGGATATCGCCCTCCGTCGTGCCGCTGCCGTCCTGCGAACAGAAAGCGGCATGGAAGCGGCTGAAGTCCGGCAACGGCGGCAGCTCCTGCATCAGCGACCGTACCTTGTTGTCGAAGGCGCGGCGCTCCATGCCACCGGCATCATCGAGCCGCTCGTCGAGCTCGCGCGCGATGTCGACCAGCACCTCGATCAGGTAGGCGATGGAAGAGCGCGTCGTGCCGATGTTGGTCATCAACAGGACGGTATTGCGGGATGTCTTGTTGACCTGGATGCCATGACGGTCCATCAGCACTGCCGTCTTGAACGTGTCGCCGTCGTAGCCCGTGCCGCCGACCGCCAGCGTGATGCGCGACGGGTCGATCACGAACTCGTCCTCGGACCAGGCATCCCACATCTCGCTCCATGCACCCTCGTTGTCGAGGTAGGAATCGACTCCGGAGGGCCGGTACTCCGCGGGCACCATGTCCCGCACGCCAAGCACGCGGAAGTACTTGCTGATCAGCGGGTGCGAATTGACGGTCTTGCGGACGGCCATGGCTGTCTCGACCTGCTTCTGCACGAGCTCCAGCCCCTCCAGCTCGACCTGCCGCCGGCCGAGGTCCAGCGATGCCAGGATCTGGTAATTGGGCGAGGTCGAGGTGTGGGTCATGTAGGCCTCGTGGAAGGCCTGCGCCACTTCACCCTTGAAGTCCTGGTCGCGGACGTGAATCATCGATCCCTGCCGGAGCGACGTCAGCGTCTTGTGGGTCGATTGCGTCGCGTAGGCGCGAATGCGGACTTTGTCCGGGTCAGGCAGAAGCGGAGTCGTGGCGAGCTGCTCGGCACTTGCGTCCCGCAGTGCCTCCTGCTGCGCATTGAAACGCTCCCGATACTCAGGCGTGCGATATCGATCGCGCAACATCTCTGCGCAGTGCATGGCCGTGCGCTGGCGGTAGATCGTTCCGAAGCGCGCGAAGGCAAACCAGGCCTCGTCCCACAGGAACACCAGGTCCGGCTTGATCGCCAGGCACTCCTCCATCACCCGCTCGACGTTGTAGACGACTCCATCGAAGGTGCAGTTCGTCAGCAGCAGCATGCGCACCCGATCGAGCTTGCCGGCAGCCTTGAGTTGCAGCAGGCGGCGCTTGATCTCGACCAGTGACACCGCCCCATACATCGAGTACTCGTTCAGCGGGTAGCTGTCGAGATAGACGACCTGCGCACCGGCAAGCACCATGCCGTAGTGGTGTGACTTGTGGCAGTCCCTGTCGACCAGCACGATATCGCCTGGTCGCACGATCGCCTGGACCACGATCTTGTTGCAGGTCGAAGTGCCATTGGTCGCGAAGTACGTGCGGTCCGCGCCGAAGGCCCTCGCCGCGTACTCCTGCGCCTTCTTCAGCACCCCGGTGGGTGCAAGCAGGGAGTCCAGGCCGCCCGAGGTCGCCGACGTTTCGGCCAGGAAGATGTTGATGCCATAGAAATCCAGCATGTCGCCGATCCAGTGCGACCGCGCGATGGATTTGCCGCGGCTTATCGGCAGCGCATGGAACACGCCTGTCGGCTTGCGGGAATACTCCCGGAGCGCGTTGAAGAAAGGCGTATCGTGCCGCGAGTCGATGCCCCGCAGGATGTTGACGTGCAGCTCCAGGAAATCGTCCTGGTTGTAGAAGACACGACGACAGCCACGCAGCTCCAGGCCGGCGATCGCCTCGACCGACTCGTCGGTCACCAGGTAGATGTCGATCTCGGGACGGATCTGGTGGATCAGGCGGCACAGCTCGATCTCCCAGGTGTCGGGATCGTAGCTGTCCAGGTCGCGGTTGCCGACGCGCCGCAGGTAGCGGCGCAGGAACGGAATCTCGTTTCGCGACTTGAGCTGCAGCCCGGGGCGTATCACGACGCTCTGGATATTGAAATTGAACAGCGCGCCGATCAATGCGTCCTCGAGGCTCGGGACGAACACCGGTTCGTAGACGAATCGGTCGTCCGCACGGCGCGCCTTGCGGAGCGCGCGGCGCTGCGCATCTTCCTGGGACGGCGACAGCGAGTCGACGATCATCACCTCGAAATACGGGGGTGCGCC
>JALHTE010000271.1 GCA_022865595.1 Steroidobacteraceae bacterium
GCAGGTAGCTCTCCGACGCCGGCCCGGGCCCGATATTCACGGCTTCGTCCGCAAGAGCGCGGTGCGGGGCGGCGGCGTCCGGCTCGCTGAATACGGCAACAGTACGGTAGCCGAGCCTGCGTGCCGTGCGAATCACGCGGCAGGCGATCTCACCCCGGTTCGCCACCAGTACCTTCGTGTAGCTCACGGCGGCGACCATTGCGGTTTTCGCTTCTGCATAAATGCACCCATGCCCTCGATGCCCTCCGCTCCGAGCGCTGCGCGCGAGAACGCCCGCGCGGATTCCTGGACCAGGTCCGGTGCCTTCGACCAGCGCGCCTTGCGGACCAGCGCCTTGGTGGCCGCGAGCGCTCCGGGGGCACAGGCCAGTATCTCGCCGACAGTACGTGTAACGGCGGCGTCGAGGCCTGCGGCCTCGTGCACCTCGTGCACCAGGCGAATGGCGAGCGCGTCCTGTGCGGTGAGTCGGCCGCCGGTGACTGCCAGTCGCTTCGCCTCGGAATAGCCGAGCCGCTCGACCAGGAACGGCGCTATCTGCGCGGGCAGCAAGCCGAGTGACGTCTCGGGCAGCCTGAACAGCGCGCTTTCGCAGGCGATCACGACATCCGCCACGCAGCAGAGCCCGAAACCGCCACCCATCACGGCACCCTCGAGCACCGCGACGATCGCAAGACCGCTGTCGGAGAACGCGCCGCAGAGTTCGCCGAATGTCGAGTTCACCTTGACGAGCGCATCCGGGTCTTCCGCGAGGCGTGCGCGGGCGGCGGCCATGTCCTTGATGTCGGCGCCTGCGGAGAAATTGCCGTCGGCGCCGCGAAGCACGATGACCCGCGTGTTCCCATCACCCTCGGCGGCGTGCAACGCGTCCGACAATTCGTGCACCATCGCGAGTGACATCGCATTGCGCAGCTCCGGACGATTCAAGGTCAGGTGCAGCACGGCGCCGTCGCGGGTGACGGCAATGCTGGTCGGGTCGCCCACGGTCAGCGCGCTGCCCGCGGCAGCGTGCCCTCGAGCTTGGCGATGATGCCGAGCATCACCTCGTCCGCGCCGCCCCCGATCGACACCAGTCGCGAATCGCGATACGAGCGGGCCACGAGATTCTCAGCCGTGTAACCCATGCCGCCCCAGTACTGCAGGCACGAGTCCGAAACTTCGCGCGTCAGGCGTCCGCACTTGAGCTTCGCCATCGAGGCAAGCATGGTCACGTCCTTGCCGCTCACGTACTGCTCGACGGCCGAATAGGTGAGGGCACGAAGCGCGGCCACTTCGGTGCGCAGTTCCGCGAGCCGGAAGTGAACCACCTGGTTGTCCAGGATGCTCCTGCCGAACGCCTTGCGCTCGCGCGTGTAGTCGATGGTCAGGTCGATCATCCGGTCCATGCCCCGCAGGGAACTCGCCGCCCCGAACAGCCGTTCTTCCTGGAACTGCAGCATCTGGAACGTGAAACCCATGCCTTCCTGGCCGATAAGGTTGCGGCGCGGGATGCGGACCTCGTCGAAGAACAGCTGAGCGGTGTCGGAACTGTGCATGCCGATCTTGTGGATCTTCTGCCGCGACACGCCTTTCGCGTCCATCGGCACGATGAGCAGGCTCTTGTTCTTGTGCGGGGAGCCGTCGCCGGTATTGGCGAGCAGACAGCACCAGTCGGCCTGCATGCCATTGGTGATCCACATCTTGGTGCCGTTCAGCACGTAGTCGTCGCCGTCCCTGCGCGCTGTGGTTCTGATCGCTGCAACGTCGGAGCCGCCGCCGGGCTCGCTGATGCCCAGGCAGCCGACCATGTCCCCGGCGATCGAGGGCGTCAGGTACTCGTTGCGGAGTTCATCCGTTCCGAAACGCGCCAATGCCGGGGTGCACATGTCGGTGTGCACACCGATCGCCATCGGCACGCCGCCACAATCGGCGGCGCCGAGTGCTTCGGCCATGACCATGGAGTAGCTGAAGTCCAGGCCCAGGCCTCCGTACTGCTCCGGGTACTTGACGCCGAGCAGCCCGAGGTCTCCCATCTTCTTGAACAGCTCGTGTGCTGGGAAACCTTCCGCCCGTTCCCACTCGTCGACGTGCGGATTGATCTCGTTCTGGACGAACCGGGTGACGGTCTCATCTAGCTGGCGATGCTGGTCAGTAAGCTGCATGCGGGACACTCCGGGCGGTATCGATATCGGGATGGTGCTGCGGCGCGGCTACATTCGTGCCACGCCGAAGCTGTTCGGGTGCAGTTGGCGCGCGTCTGCCTCGCGGGCAATCGTGAGGCACAGCGCCAGCACGCGGCGGGTGTCGCGCGGGTCGATGATGCCGTCGTCCCACAGCCGCGCCGTGCCGAAGAGCACGTCGCTCTCGGCATCCAGCCGGCGTCTGAGCTGCTCGCTCATGGCCTTGAGGCCAGCCTCCACCTGTTCGCTGACGACCGTGCCGGACCTGGCGATCTTCGCTCGACCCACGATGTCCATCACCATCGCCGCCTGCGCGCCACCCATCACGGCGGTACGCGCGGTAGGCCAGGAGAATATGAATCGCGGGTCGAAGCCGCGGCCGCACATGCCGTAGTTTCCAGCCCCGAACGAGCCGCCGAGCACAATGGTGAACTTCGGTACGCGTGCGTTCGCAACGGCCTGGATCATCTTCGCACCATGCTTGATGGCGCCTGCGCGCTCCGCCGCGGTGCCGACCATGTAACCGGTGGTGTTCTGCAGGAACACGAGCGGTGTAGCGGTCTGGTCGCAGAGCTGCATGAACTGCGCCGCCTTGACCGAACCGCCGGGCTGGATCGGGCCGTTGTTGGCGAGTACGCCAACGCGATGCCCCTCGATCAGGGCGTGGCCGCAAATCGTGTCGGTGGCGTACGGCGCCTTGAACTCCAGGAAATCCGAGCCATCCACGATGCGCGCGATCACTTCGCGTGCGTCATACGGGGTCCGCTCGTCCGCCGGCACGATGCCCATGAGCTCGTCGGCGTCGTAGCGCGGCGGGGTGGCCGCAGCGCCCGACTGGACTTCGTCCCAGCGCAGCGCCGCCACGACTTCGCGCGCGATTGCAATCGCGTGTGCGTCGTCATCGGCGAGGTATTCGCCGAGGCCGGTCACCGTTGCGTGCAGTTCGGCGCCACCCAGGGCTTCGTCCGTCGCGTCCTCGCCGATCGCAGCCTTCACCAGCGGTGGTCCTGCGAGGTAGATGCTCGAGCGGTCCTTTACCAGGACCACGTAGTCGGAGAGTCCCGGCAGGTACGCGCCACCGGCGGTGGAAGAGCCGTGCACGACCGCGACCTGCGGTATACCGGCAGCCGAGAGCCGTGCCTGGTTTGCAAAGCTCCGCCCGCCGTCCACGAAGATCTCGGCCTGGTACATCAGGTTGGCGCCGCCCGACTCCACCAGGGATACCAGCGGGAGCTTGTTTTCACGGGCGATCTCCTGCGCTCGCAGGGCCTTTTTCAGGCCCATCGGGGCGATGGTGCCGCCCTTGATCGCGCTGTCGCTTGCCGAGACCACGATCCTTCGTCCGGCCACGACACCGATGCCGGCGATCGACCCGCCGCCCTGGACGCTCTTCTTGCCGTCATCGTCGTGCATGCCAAGGCCGGCGAGCGCGCTCAGCTCGAGGAAGTCGCTGCCTCGGTCGATCAGTCGCGCGACGCGCTCACGCGGCAGCAGCTGGCCGCGTTCATCGAACCGCGCCTTCTTCGACCCCGATTCGGCAACGACGCGCGCCTCGAGGGCACGGATCTCCGCGAGTCGCTTCTCCATGCGCTCTGCATTGGCCAGGAATGCGGCGCCGCGGGTGTCGAGCTGCGAGGTGATGACGGGCATTACTTGAGCACCTCCGGTGTCACGGCCCGATGGAAGCCTTCGAATGGCACGGAACGGTCGTGGTCGATACTTGGGAATACGGCGCTGCCGAGCGAGGCGCCCCCGTCGATCTGCAGCGTGACACCGGTGATGAACGCGGCAGCCGGCGAAAGCAGAAACACGATGGCAGCGCTTACCTCGGCCTCGGTCGCGAGCCGGCGCAGTGGGACGTGGGCCTTCAGCTTCGGCAGCAGCGCGCGAACCGCGCCCTGGTAGGTATCCATTCCGGACGAAGCAACCCAGCCCGGAGCCACGGCGTTGACGCGCACGCCTGCATGGGCCCACTCGAAGGCGGCGCTCATGGTGAGGTTGCTCATGCCGGCGCGGGCGGCTCCTGAATGGCCCATGCCGGGCATGCCATTGCGGAAATCCGCCGTCATGTTGACGATCGCACCGCCGTGCTTCCGCATGGATTGCACGAACGCCTCCCGCATCACGAGGAAGCCGCCGGTGAGGTTGTTTCCGACCACTGCGTCGAAGCCGCGTTTGCTGATCGACGCCAGCGGGGAGGGGAACTGGCCACCCGCATTGTTCACCAGCGCGTCGATGCGGCCGTGCCTGCGCACCACCTCGGCGGTGGCCGCCTTGACAGCATCCTCGTCGCGAATGTCGAGCGGCAGCGCCTCGCTGCGTCCGCCGTCGGCGGCGATCTCGGCTGCAACCGCATCGAGCTTCGCGGCCGTGCGGCCGCTCAGGACGACGGTGGCGCCGAGCGAGGCGAGTTCGTGCGCGACGCAGCGACCGATACCGCTGCCGCCGCCGGTGACCCAGGCGATCCTGCCCGCGAACAGGCCGGCCTTGAACGCACTGCGGTAGCCGGTCGCTGATTCCGGTGTCGTCGACTGGTTTGGCATGCGCTGCGTGGTCCGGGCTGCCTGCAGAGAGGGTATTAGGCTTGTAGTTGACGTTAACGTCAACCGATTAGCCATAGAGGCAGTGGCTTCTCATTTGGGGCGTACACGGTCTAACATGCCGGCTGGCAATTCAACAGCAGAGGAACACCCACATGGATTTCCAGCAGTGCACCGAGACCATCCGCGGCAAGGTCGGTGATCAGAGCGGCCTCGACGCCGTGCTCAAGTTCGACTGCGGCGCGGAGGGGGTGATCGTGATCGACGGCAAGTCGGTACCGAACACCGTAAGCAACGAAGACCGGGAGGCCGACTGCACGATCACGATCACTCACGAGAACCTCGAGGCGCTGCTCGGCGGCCAGCTCGACCCGGTCACCGGTTTCATGACCGGCAAGTTCGCCGTGGCTGGCGACATGAGCCTGGCGATGAAGCTGCAGCGGGTCATCTGAGATGGCCGCGGGTCGCGCACCGGCCCGGGCGCCGGCCCGGAACAGTCCGCAGCGTAGCCCGCGGGGCCGGGGTCGGACCGCCGCAAGTACCGCGCGGGAGGTGCTTGCGGCGCATCACGACGAGGCCACATCGGAACTCTTCGGCATCAAGCAGTTGTGCGAAGACTTCGGCATCTCGGCGCGCGCGATCCGCTTCTACGAGGACAAGGGCCTGCTGAGCCCGAGGCGGATAAACGGCGCGCGCGTGTATACGCGGCGGGACAGGGCGCGCCTCGCGCTGATCATGCGTTCGAAGGCGATCGGCGTTTCTCTTGCGGAAATGAAGCACTACCTCGACCTTTACGGTGCGCGCGGCGAAGGGCGCGTCCAGCAGATGAAATACGTGCTGCACCGCACCGACGGGGCCATCTCGGAACTCGAGCAGCGCCGGGCCCAGATTGAGACGACCCTGGCGGAGCTTCGGCTGATAAACGACACGGTCCGGGCGCACCTTGCCGGCAAGACCTGACGCCGCCCGCCGGCCGTAGTATCTTTGCGGACAGGTTCCAGGGGGCAGATCCATGAGCGTGCGGGAAGGCTACGACAAGTCCGGGGGCGAAACCTGGCCGGCCAATGAATCAACCGCCGTCGAGCAGGAGCCCGAGGAACTGCTGAGCCCCGACCTCTTGCTGCGTTACCTCGACGTGCGCGCAAGGGTCGGCGATGCCGGCCACACGGACTACGCGGATGACGCCGATTCCGCCGAGAAATCCGACGAGACCGATGATGACCTGGTGCCGCCCCGGATCCTCTCAATGCCCGAAGGAATCACTGTTCAGGAACGGCTCGTCGGTCGTGCCGTCGCCCAGTGGATCCTCCAGGTGCGGTGCGACTGCGGGCGCCGCTGGTTCGAGCTTGAGATTGTGGATACGGCCACCTGCCCACGTTGTGGCGTGCTCGTGTACGTCGACCTGGACGCGCGCGACAAACGCCCGGCGCGGTAGTCACCGCAAACCCCTGGGCTTCGGCGCAACGCCGGTACAGGCTCGCAGGGGCGGCCGCACTGTGCAGGGGGCACGTTCATGAGCAGGGCGTTCGTAAAGGAACTCGACGGAGAGGCGGGCGAGGACCTGCCGGAACTCGTAGTCAGTCCACATCGCAACCTCGTTACGCCAACGGGCCTGGCGCAGATCGAACGCACGCTGCACCGTCTCGATAGCGAGTTGACCGACGCGCGGGCGGCCGGCGACAAGCCCCTGGTTGCCCGCATCGAGCGTGACCTGCGCTACTTTCGCCAGCGCAAGGCGACGGCGGAACTGGCCCAGCCGACCGGCTCGACGGACAAGGTAAGGTTCGGGTCCCGCGTCGAGCTCGAGACCAGGGCCGGTGAGCGGGTCGAATTCAGTATCGTGGGTGAAGACGAGTCGGACCCGTCCAGGGGCCTCATTTCGTATGTATCGCCGCTGGCCGAGTCGTTGATGGGCGGGTCGGTCGGGGACCTGGTGCCTTTCATGGATACCGAGGCTGAAATTGTCGGCGTCGAATCGGGCCCGGGATAGGGCAGCGATCGTCTCGGTTCTTACGTATCGCAATTGATGCGGCGCATCAATAAGCTGCGCCCATTCTCCCCCTGATTGGCCCTCTTCGGAGGGCCTCTTTTTTTCCAGCAACTCAGTCGACGACGTTCCACGCTGCCGGGTCCGTCGCACGTCGGCCCTGTTTCCGCTCCCGCCTGTCGATCCCGGTGCTTGCCCGCTGCTGCCAGACCCGCTGGCCGCGACGGTCCTCGCCGGACCGGCGATCGGCGTGGTGCCTGTAGCTGCAGCGGCACACGGGCGCGTCGCAGTCAGGCAGCGGCAGGCTCGGTGCCTTCATGGAAAGAAACCGGATGCCGGCAAACTGCTTAACGCCCTGGCAGGCCTGGTGTCCTGCCTTGATACTCACGGCATGGAAGGGTTCGGCGATCTTCCTGGGCGCCTTTGGAATCTGCACCGGCCTTGGCTCGTCACGGGCGAGTTTCTGCGACAACCAGACCTTCAGATTGAACGGCATTCAGCGGCCCTTTGTTTCACTCGGGAACCATGTCGCCCGATCCGCCGAATTCCTTCGGAAAATCCTTGAATTTTGGCAGACCGTCATGCAACGGCATGACTTTCTCGCCGTAGTGCACGTGAATGGTCGGCGCATGCTTGAATCCGGAGATCGATCCCGCGGGCACGTCGGTCATTCCGATCGCCGGGTGCCCGACCAGCACCGCCGCGCCGCAAGTCCTGCAGAACTGGCGGTGGCTCGCCTCGGTCCGATTGTACATCCCGAGGTTGTCGGCACCCTTGACTATTTTCACGCTCGGCGTCGGCCACAACGTGGC
>JALHTE010000272.1 GCA_022865595.1 Steroidobacteraceae bacterium
AGGGCACGACGTACATGGTGCGCCCCTTCATGCAGCCGTCGAACAATGCGTCAATTTTCTGGTGGCCCTCCGCAGGCGCCATCCAGTTGTTGTTCGGCCCCGCGTCGTCGCGGTTGCTGGTGCAGATGAAGGTCAGGTGCTCGACGCGCGCCACGTCCGACGGATTGGACCGATGCAGGTAGCAATTGGGAAAGTTGGCCTCGTCCAGCTCGAGCAGGTCGCCGCTCTCGAGCATCAGGCGCGTGAGTTCATCGCGCTCGACGTCCGACCCGGTGCACCAGTGGATGCGGTCTGGCTTGGTGAGTTTCGCGGTCTCGGCGACCCAGGTGGCAAGCGCGGCGTTGGTCGTGGTCATCGGCTGGCTGTCCTTCTTCCGCCGGTCGCCGCAGAAGAAGCCGCAGCCCGGGTTGGTGTTGATCCTCTTGGCCTGATTATAGCCTCGCGCGGGTCTTGGGCCGAAGCGGCAATTCGCGCGAATGACCGCAGTCGCTGCTGATGAGCCAAAAAAAAGCGCCCTCCGGGGAGGGCGCAATCAGGGGGAGATCGTTGTGAGTTCTTTGCGCGGCCGTCGAATCGCTCAGGCGGCCTTTGCTGTCTTGCGGGCGCGCGTCTTGGTCTTGGCCTTGCGCACGACGCGCTTGGTCTTGCGCTTGGCGCGCTTCGCGGCCTTCGCGACCGGGGCAGCCTTTTCTTCGGCGGTGTCGACGATGGTCTCGTAGACGTGCGTCGCGACGCCCTTCATGTCACGGCCGGCGACCTTGAAGATCTGCATGGCACGCTGCGCGTCTTCGACGACGCGGCCGCGCGTGGCATAGGCCAGCTCGTACTGGTCACGGACCAGGTCGACGATGCCGTCGGCGCGGGCGGCACGCTCGAGGCGCAGCGCGACGTCCGACAGGGCAGACGTCAGCACGTCCGACTGCAGTTCGATCAGGCTGGCAACGGCGGTCTGCGACACGCTCGTCAGCTTGACGCCCGAGCGCGCGATCACGCGGACCGGCGACTTAAGGGACTTGATGCTTCCGGCGGACTCGACGACGGCGTCACGGACGGTCGTGGTGGATTCCTCGCGGATCTGCTTGACCTTGCTCGTGATGGCGGCGGTCTGCTCGCTCACGAAATCCTGAATCTGTTCGATCATGACTATGCTCCTGGTTGTGCGACGGCTGCTGCGGTGCAGCAATTGCTGCAATGCACAATAACTCCACAAAGGGGTGATGTCAAATTCGGTTTCCACGGATTCGTCTGCCATACGCCGCTTGTCTCCGGCCGCGCCCTCCCGCAGAGTCGCGCTCATGTGCCTTCGGCAAGTGAAATCACCGTTTTCGTCGCGCAGGAGCTGGTTTTTACTGGTCGCGCTGGGCCTTGCCACCCATGCCGTTGCGGCCGTTGGGCAGGACGATCCCGCCGCGGTTCCGGTCGTCGTGGCGACGGGGAGCGGGCCGCTCGAGACCCGTATCGAGGTGCAGACGCTGGTGGCCAGGGAGGGGCCCGGCGGGGAAATTGTCCGACAGTTCGTCGAGGCTCGCCGGCTCGAGGCCGGCGAGCAGCTGTATTACACGGTCCGGGTGACGAACCCGGGCCAGGAGCCGGTCGACGACGTCATGGTCACCAAGCAACTGCCTTACGGCGTGGACTACGTGCCCGGGTCGGCCGCCGGGCCCGGGTGCAGGATCGAACTCTCGCTGGACGGCGGCGTCACGTTCGAGCGCGCGAGCGGCAAGGGCGCGTACACGCACGTGCGATGGATCTTCGGGCAGCCGCTCGCACCCGGGGCAACGGCGCTGTTGCGGTTCCGCGCAGTCTTCCTCTGACATGAGTACTGATCTCGAGGAACTGTTCGGCGTGAATGGGCCGCTGGCTCGTGCGCTGCCCGGATATGCGATGCGGGATGGGCAGCTCGCGATGGCTGATCACGTGTCGGCCACGATGGCTGGGCACGACACGCTGGTCGTCGAGGCTGGCACCGGGACTGGAAAGACCTTCGCGTACCTGGTGCCCGCGCTTACCTCGGGCCGGCGCGTGATCATCTCGACCGGCACGCGCGCGCTGCAGGACCAGCTTTATCACCGCGCCCTGCCGGCCGTGTGCGGCGCGCTCGGGCGGCCGGTGCGCGTGGCGCTGCTCAAGGGGCGGGCGAACTACCTGTGCCGCCATCGGCTCGAGCTCGCCGAGCAGCAGGCGTACTCGCGCGGGTTGCGGCGCGAGGTGGCGACCGCGATCCCGAAGGTGCGTGCCTGGTCGCACACGACTCGCAGCGGCGACATTGCCGAGCTGTCGCGGCTCGGGGAGCAGGATCCCGTCTGGCCCTGGGTCACGTCCACGCGCGAGAACTGCGTCGGCACCGAGTGCCCGAAGTACGACGAGTGCTTCGTGCTGGCCGCGCGCCGCGAGGCGCAGGCAGCCGACATCGTGGTCGTCAACCACTACCTGTTGATGGCCGACCTGGTGCTGAAGGAGGAAGGCTTCGGCGACCTGCTGCCCGGCGCAGACGCCATCGTGATCGACGAGGCCCACCAGCTGCCCGACGTGGCCGCGCAGTTCCTCGGCTACAGCGTGAGCACGCGACAGCTCGCCGCAATCGCAAAGGACGTGGCCGGTGAGCTGCTGCTCGCGCAACAGATGGGAACCGGCGTGGACGCGGCGCAGACAGGGTTTGACGCGCAGGTCGGCGCGCTGGTGTCGGCTGCCGGCGGGATGGACGCGCGCCTCGAGCACTCCCAGTGGCCGGAATGCATGATCGAGGCACTCGCGGGCCTCGCAAGTCGTGCGGCGGAGCTTGGGCTAGCGCTGGCGCCGCTCGCGACCGACGGTCAGGGCGCGATCGCGCGGCTGCGCGAGCGGCTGGCGGAGTGCGCGGAGCGACTCGAGTCGTTCACGCGCGAGGAAGCGGATGGCGGAGTGCGATGGGCCGAGACGAACGCACGCAGCGTGAGCTGCCACTACGCTCCGGTGGACGTGGCGTCACAGCTTTCCGCGCTGATGCAGGCGCAGGCGAGCGCCTGGATCCTGACCTCGGCGACGCTGGCGGTCGGCGATGATTTTTCGCATTTCAAGCGTCGCTCGGGCCTCTCGCACGCGCAGTGCGTGCGCTTCGAGAGCCCGTTCGATTTCGCCGGGCAGGCGCTGCTCTACCTGCCGAAAGGCCTCGACGATGCCGGTTCGCCCGGCCACACGCGCAGCGTGATCGCGGCGGCGCTGCCGGTGCTCGAGGCGAGCGGCGGCCGCGCGTTCCTGCTCTTCACCAGCCACCGCGCCCTGCGTGAGGGCGCGGAGGAATTACGCCGCGCCTGGGGCGACAAGCCGCCGGTGCCGGTGTTCGTGCAGGGTGACGGCTCGCGCGACCAGTTGCTGCGCCTGTTCCGCGAGGCGGGCAATGCCGTGCTGCTCGGCACCGGCAGTTTCTGGGAGGGCGTGGACGTCAGGGGCACGGCGCTCTCGGTGGTCGTGATCGACAAGCTGCCATTCGCGGCGCCCGACGATCCGCTGCTCAAGGCGAGGCTCGAGGAAATCCGCGCTCGCGGCGGCAATCCGTTCTTCGAGGAGCAGGTCCCGCAGGCCGTAATCGCACTCAAGCAGGGTGCAGGCCGGCTCATTCGCGACGAAGCGGACTTCGGCGTGGTGATGATCTGCGACACCCGCCTGGTGACCAAGGGCTACGGACGTGCGTTCATCACCAGCCTGCCGCCGATGAAGCGCACTCGCGAACTCGAGGAAGTGCAGCAGTTCCTGACCGATCGGCTGGCAGCGGCAATCCACGAAAGCATCTGACCCGCGGCCGCGCCGGTGACAGTCGCCTTCGTCCTTGGTCTGGCGGCCGTGTTCGAGCATCGCCACTTCCCGCTCCCGGCCTTCTCCCGTACGCTCGCCTGATGCGACTCCTTGCACTCGACACGTCCACCGAAGCCTGCTCCGCCGCGCTGATGCTCGGCGAAGAAATCCGCATGCGCTTCGAGATCACGGAGCGCAGCCATGCGGAGTTGATCCTGCCAATGATCGATTCGCTGCTCACGGAGGCGGGCGTCGCGCTTGCGAGTCTCGACGGGCTCGCGTTCGGTCGGGGTCCCGGGGGGTTCACGGGCCTGCGCATCGCGGCTGGCGTGGCGCAGGGCCTCGCGTTCGGGGCGAGTCTGCCCGTGGCGCCGGTCTCCAGCCTTGCAGCCGTGGCCGAGCAGGTCGGGGCGGACGAGGGCGAACGCATCCTGGTATGCAACGACGCCCGCATGGGCGAACTCTACTGGGCCGTGTTCGAACGGCGCGGCGAGGCCGGTATCGGGCGGGTCGAAGACCCCGGTATCGAACCGCTGGGCGCGGAACATGTGTCGCCACCCGAACGTGTGGCGGATGGAATCAGCGGCCTGCACCATGCGGCGGGCAACGGTATCGGCCGGCACCCGGCACTGCGCGCAAGGCTCGAGGCCGCCGGAATCAGCGTGCACGACGACTTGTATCCGAGGGCGGACGCGGTCGCGCGACTCGGTGCTGTCGAGTTCGCAGCGGGACGCGGCGTGGATGCTGCGCTCGCATTACCGATTTATGTCCGCGACGACGTGGCGCGGCCGTCGCCGGGGACCGTAACCGTAGTGTCATAATCGGTGGGCCTAATCCGGGCGGGATCCCAACGGCGATCGAGGCAAGATGACGGGCAGGCAGATCCTGGTGGTCGAGGACGAGAAGTCCATCCGCGACATGATCGCCTTTGGCCTGCGGCGCGCCGGTTTCGAGGTGCTCGAGGCGGAGGACGCATCAACGGCCCGCGGCAAGATCGCGGATCGCCGTCCCGACCTGCTGCTGGTCGACTGGATGCTGCCCGACCAGAGCGGCCTCGACCTGACTCGCGCCATCCGCAGGGACAAGGAGACCGAGGACCTTCCAGTCATCATGCTGACCGCGCGCGCGGCCGAGCAGGACAAGGTCTCGGGGCTCGAGGTGGGCGCCGACGATTACCTGACGAAGCCGTTCAGCACCCGTGAACTCGTGGCGCGCATAAACGCGGTGCTGCGCCGCACGCTGCCGGGCGACGAGGCAGGCACGATCGAGTCTGGCGGCCTCAAGATGGACACGCTCGGCCATCGCGTGACTGCAGCCGGCGAGCCGGTGTCGCTGGGTCCCACCGAGTACAGGCTGCTCAAGTTCTTCATGGAGCATCCCGAGCGCGTGTACACGCGCGGCCAGCTGCTGGATCGGATCTGGGGCGGCGCGGTTTATATCGAGGAGCGCACCGTGGACGTGCACGTGCGCCGCCTGCGCAAGGCGCTCGAGCCCTCGGGCCTGGATGCGCTGGTCCAGACGGTGCGCGGTTCAGGCTATCGATTCTCGGCGCGCCCGGAGTAGCACCTCGCGGGGGTGCATAGTGTCACGACCCGCCATTCGACACGTCGTCGGAATCATCGCCGCACTGCTGGTTGCAGCCGGAATCGGCTTGCTGGCCGGCCGCGTGGCAGTCTCCCTCACGCTCGCGCTTGCAGTGCTGCTTGCGTTCGAGGTCCGCAACCTGCTCAGGTTCGAGCGCTGGCTGCGCCACAAGGACGCCGAATCGCCGCCCGACATCACCGGCCTGTGGGGCGAAGTGGTCGCCTCTACCAGTCGCCTGCATCGTCGCAAGCTTTTTCACGAGCAGCGCGTCACGGCCCTGTTGCGTGAATTCCGTCGCATGGCGTCCGCGATTCCTGATGGGGTCGTGCTGTTGACCCGCGCGCGCGAGATCAGCTGGGTGAATGCCGCAGCTGGCCGCTGGCTGGGGTTGAACCGCAAGGGCGATCGCGGCATGCGCGTCGACAACATCGTGCGGCACCCGGTGGTCATCGCGTACCTCGAGGACCCGGATGGCCACCCGCCGCCGCGGGTGCAAATGCCGGGGCAGGACGAACGCTGGCTCGAGTTCCACCTGGTCCGCAACCCGTTGGGAGAGCAGCAACTGCTGCTGGTACGCGACGTGACCAGCGAGGCGCGCGTCGATGCAATGCGCAAGGACTTCGTCGCCAATGCTTCCCACGAACTGCGCTCGCCGCTCACGGTGATCGGTGGCTATCTCGACGCGATGGAAGACGACGCGACGCTCGACACCGTGTGGCGCGAACCGGTCGCCGAAATGCGCCGCCAGTCGGACCGGATGCGCGGAATCGTCGAGGACCTGCTGGAACTCTCGAGGCTGGAGGCCAGGGGCGGTCCTGCCGAGAAGAGCCCGGTGGACGTGGCCGGCCTGCTGGCCGCGCTGCGCAAGGAGGTACTCGCCCAGCCGGAGCCGGCGCCGCCGATAGAAGTCGGCGCGCAGCCAGACGCATTCCTGCTCGGCTCTGAAACCGAGCTGCACTCGATCGCCTCCAACCTGGTCTGGAACGCAGTCAAGTACACGCCGCCGTCGGGCAGTATCGTCGTGCGGTGGTGGGCGGATGCACGTGGCGGCCACCTGAGCGTAAAGGACACCGGGATCGGAATTCCTGCCGAGCACCTGCCACGCCTGACCGAGCGGTTCTACCGCGTGGACGCCGGTCGATCGCGCAAGCTCGGCGGCTCGGGGCTCGGCCTGTCCATCGTAAAGCACGCGCTGCAGCGGCATGACGCCTGGCTGGAGGTCGAGAGCATCGACGGGAAGGGCAGCAATTTCACCTGCCATTTCCCCGCGGCAAGGATCAGCCGCGTCACGCACTGAGCGACTGCCTGGGTTCCAATTCCCCGGGCATAAAGCGGATCACGGCGGTTCGTTGCATTCCCGCCACAATCACTGACACGTCCCTGTAACAGAGCGCGCCTATAAAGGCGCCCATCGAATCCGCTCGTGTGTGTCAGTTGCGTTGCGGGTCGTAGTTATGTCGTTCAGTTACCACTACCGTGAGGGGACCACCGTGAGAAATACCCTGCTCGCCGCGGCCGTTGCCGCGACACTCGCCATGGCTTCGGTCGATGCTTCGGCCGCCACCGGCGGCACCGCATCCAAGGCGGAAATCCAGGCCATGCAGGCGCAGATGCAGGCGCTCGCCGACCGCCTGAACAAGCTGGAGGCGGCGAACAACGCGCTGCAGACCGAGAACAACCAGCTCAAGGCAGTCAGCGAGCAGCGCGACTCCGAGATCGACTACCTGAAGGAACAGACCAAGACGCTGCGCCAGGAGTCGGCCGAGGCGTCTGGCCAGCTCAGCAAGGTCAAGGGCGCCGACTGGGCGAGCCGCATCAAGTTCAAGGGCGACTTCCGCGTGCGCGAGGAATACATCGAGAAGCAGCGCGTAACGGGCAGCGCACCCACCACCACCACGCCGTCCACGCTGTCGGTCGACGATGCGGCCAACCAGGTGCGTACCCGGTTCCGCTTCCGGCTGGGCGCCGAGGCAAAGGTGACCGATAACTCGAAGGTCGTGTTCCAGATCGCCTCCGGCGACGGCGATCCGCGCTCGACTAACCAGACCTTCACGCAGGAGTCGTCCGAGAAGGGCGTCTACATCACCCAGGCATATGCGGACTGGAAATTCATGGACGGTGCGAACCTGCTGCTGGGTAAGCAGCCCCTGCCTTTCTGGCGTCCGGGCCAGAGCATGTTCTGGGACGGCGACGTGAATCCTGAAGCCGTCGCCGTCACCTTCAACCGCGGCATGTTCTTCGGCAGTGGCTATGCCTGGATGGTGCAGGAGAACTCCAACAGCAACCCGAGCAACGTCAACGTGGACCCGACCATCTTCGGTACACAGCTTGGCCTGGTGTTCCCGCTGTTCGGCGGCGAGACCAAGGTTGCCGCGCAGTACTACAACCTGACCAATGGCAAAGGCAACGCGCCGTTCTACAACGGCAATGCATTCGGCAACACCACCTACAAGCGCAACCTGAACGGCTCCAGCACTGCGTCGAACGTGCTGATGTACGACTACGAGATCCTCGAGCTGTCGGGACAGATGGGCATGACGGTGGCCAACCTGCCGTTGAGCTTCTGGGTCGACTGGTCGCAGAACATGGCGTCCGGCGTCGAGTACGATACCGCCTGGGCTGTCGGCGCCACGCTGGGCAAGGCCTCTGGCGCCAAGACCTGGGAAGCCGGCCTGTTTTACGAATCGATGGACAAGGATGCGATGTTTGCCCAGTTCATCGATTCCGACTTTGGTGGCGGTGTGACCGACGTGGACGGCTGGGTGTTCAAGGCTGGCTACGCGCCGGTCAAGAACGTAACCGTGAACGCGACCTACTTCCTGAACACCACCAACAAGGACGTGTATGCAGTCAGCGGCGACGTCCCGAGCGGGCCCTATGCCGGACCGTATGGGGTCGGCAAGGGCATGGACTACAATCGCTTGCAGCTCGACGTGAACTACAAGTTCTAGCAGGCTGCCTTGCCGTCGCGGCCCCGGTGCGCGTTCGTGCACCGGGGCCGCGCTGTTGTACAGCGCCGGCAGCGTGGTCAGGCGGCTTGCCCGTCAGATCGGGCTGATGTATACGGTCGCATTCCCCGGAGGCCTGCATGGAAACGTCCGATCTCTCTCATCACATCATGAGTCGCTTCAATGCGGACCTCGAGGGCGTTCGCTCCTCGGTCCTGCAGATGGGCGGCCTGGTCGAGCAGCAGCTGCTCGACGGCGTAAAGGCGCTCTATACGGGTGACAGCCGGCTCGGCGAGGAAGTGGTGCGCCTCGACCACAGGGTCAACGCCATGGAAGTGGCGATAGACGAAGACTGCAGCCGCATCCTGGCGACCCGCAGTCCGACTGCATCGGACCTGCGGCTGATCGTCGCGGTCATCAAGACCATTACGGACCTCGAGCGTATCGGCGACGAAGCTGAAAAGCTCGGCCGGATAGCGTCGCGGCTCGCGTCGCTCGAACGCCCGGCCGACCGCTATCGCGAGATCAAGCACATCGGCGACCTCGTGGCCGACATGCTGCACGGCGCGCTCGATGCGGTCGCGCGCATGGACACCGAGGCGGCACTCGCGGTGGCTCGCAAGGACCGCACGGTGGACGAGGAATACGAAGCGGTCCAGCGCCAGTGCATCACGTTCATGATGGAAGACCCTCGTTCGATCCGTCGCGCGCTCGACGTGCTGTTCGTCGCGCGGGCACTGGAGCGCATCGGTGACCACGCCAAGAACATCTGCGAGTACGTGATCTACATGGTGTTCGCCAAGGACATACGGCACCTGTCGATCGAAGACGTCGAGACCGAACTGGGGGCTGCGCGCGGCGACCGGGCAGGTGGCGCCGGCCGATGACCCAGGCGAACGCTGTGTTACCCGCGTGGTTGACTCGACGCACCGGCAACCTGCTCGGGTTCCTTGCCTGCGTGGGACTCATGTCCTACGCGCTCTTCGTCCAGTACGTCCTTCGCCTGGATCCGTGTCCGCTGTGCGTCCTGCAGCGCGTTTCGGTGATCACGGCCGGGCTGCTGTTCCTCGCGGCATTCATCCACGACCCGGGCGATCGCTGGGCCCGGGCCTACGGGGTGCTGATAGACGTGGCGGCGCTCGGTGGCATCCTGGTCGCTGCACGCCACATCTGGATCATCGCGCAGCCGCCCGGGTCGGTCGCCGAGTGCGGCGCAAGCCTCGACTACATGATGGACGTACTGCCGCTGCACGAAGTGCTGGGCAAGGTGCTGTCCGGCTCCGGCGAATGCGCGAAGATCGACTGGAGTTTCCTCGGCCTCAACATGCCGACCTGGGTGCTGATGTGCCTGGTGGGTGTCGGGCTCTGGGGCGTGCTGGTCAACTGGTTCGTGCCCGCGGCGCAG
>JALHTE010000273.1 GCA_022865595.1 Steroidobacteraceae bacterium
GACGCGAGTCCGGCGATTGCGAGCCCGTTCCATGCGGTCAGGATCTTCTCGTCGCGGCCCGGCCAGACCCGCTGGTTGCGCGCTGCGAGCAGTTTTGCGCGCGCCGAGTCGAGCACGTCGGCTGCGCGCTCTTCATCCAGCTGCGTTTCCTCTGCAACCTGCGCCAGGGGCTTGAACGTATGCAGGTGCCATGCCCCCTCGAAATTGGCATCACGGTCGAGGCCGAAACGGCGGGAGAGCACCTGGTACTCGATGGGGTCCAGTAGTTCGCCGGCCTGGTCCGGTGTCCAGACGTAGAACCTGCCTTCGTGGCCTTCGGAGTCCGCGTCCAGCGTCGAGTAGAAGCCGCCTGCCGCGTGCTCCATGTCGCGGCGTATCCAGTCGGCGGTTTCGCCGGCCACGCGCCGGAACAGCGCCTCGCCGGTGGCGACAGTGGCTTGCGCGGCCACGGTCAGCAGCTGGCCGTTGTCATAGAGCATCTTCTCGAAGTGCGGGATCATCCAGTACGGATCCACCGAGTAGCGACTGAAGCCGCCCCCCAGCTGGTCGTAGATTCCACCTTCCGCCATCCGTGTGAGCGTGAGAGTCGCCATGTACAGCGACTGCAGGTCGGGCTCATCGCCGTCGGCCGTTGCCCGCCACGTTCGCAGCAGGAACTCGATGTTCATCGGGTGAGGGAACTTCGGCGCGCTGCCGAAGCCGCCGAACTGCCCGTCGAAGTCGCGCTGCAGTGCCGCCCGAGCCACCTCCAGCGGCGCGCGCGTGAGTGCGGTCGCCTCGCTCGCGGCCGGCGGGACCAGCTCGCCCAGCACCTTGACCAGCGCAGCACCCTGGCGCTCGACGTCGGCTTCATGCTGCGGGTACCAGGCGGCAACGCGCTGCAGGACTTCGCGAAAAGCCGGCATCCCGTACTTCGGCTCGGGTGGAAAATACGTGCCCCCGAAAAACGGTCGCTGGTCACGTGGCGAGAGGAACATCGTGAGCGGCCATCCGCCGCCTCGCTGCGTCAGCATCTGGTGCGCGGCCTGGTAGATGCGGTCGAGGTCCGGGCGTTCCTCGCGGTCCACCTTGATGTTGACAAAGGCCTCGTTCATCAGCGCCGCGGTCTCGTCGTCCTCGAACGACTCGTGTGCCATCACGTGGCACCAGTGACAGGCCGAATAGCCGACCGACAGCAGGATCGGCTTGTCCTCGGCCCGCGCGAGTTCGAGCGCCTCGGGGCCCCACGGGTACCAGTTGACCGGGTTGTGCGCGTGCTGCAGCAGGTAGGGGCTGGTTTCGCGCGCGAGTCGGTTCTCGCGTCGGTCGGCGGCAGGAGGGTGCATGGCACGGCGCTCGGATAGAATGGCGGCACTATATCGGAATGGACGATGCACCGATGACGCACGCTCCGGACACGGCGCGCGAAGGGCAGGACTTGCCTGAGCTGCGGCTCAAGCCTCGCGAGGACCGTCGCATTGCGGCCGGCCACCTGTGGATCTTCAGCAACGAGGTCGACACCGCGCGCACGCCGCTCACGGGTTTCGCTCCGGGTGCCGCCTGCCGCGTCATCGGCGACCGCGATCGATTCCTCGGTTACGCCTATGTGAATCCACACGCGCTGATCTGCGCGCGGATCCTGAGCCGCGACGGCCGTTTCCTGCCGGGCCCGTCGCTGTTCGTGCACAGGCTGCGCGTGGCGCTGGCGCTGCGCGAGCGCCTCTACGAGGCTCCGTTCTACCGGCTTGCATACGGTGAATCGGATGGGCTTCCCGGCCTGGTGCTCGACCGCTACGGCGACGTGATTGTCGGACAGATCGGTACGGCCGGCATGGAAGCACGCAAGGACGAGGTCGTCGAGGCGATCGGCAAGGTGATCGACCCGCGTGCGTTCATCTGGAAGAACGACTCCGGGGCCCGCGAACTCGAGGGCCTGCCGTCAGTCGTCGAGCCCGCGCTCGGCGAGGCGCCGCCGCATGCCTGGGTCGAGGAGAACGGCGTGCGCTTCAAGGTACCGATCGGCTCCGGGCAGAAGACAGGATGGTTCTACGACCAGGCGGTGAACCGGCGGGCCGCGATGAAGTATGTCGGGGGTCTCAGGGTGCTCGACGTGTTCAGCTATCTCGGCGCGTGGGGCTTGTCGGCGGCGAGGGCCGGGGCGAGCGAGGTCGTTTGCGTGGACTCGTCTGCGCCGGCGCTCGAGCTGCTCGCCGAGACGGCCGTCGAGAACGGGCTCGAGGTGCGCACGCTGCGCGATGACGCCTTCGACGCACTGAAGGCGCTGGGCGACGCCGGCGAAAAATTCGACGTGGTGATCGTGGATCCGCCTGCATTCATCAAGCGTCGCCGGGATCTTCCGAAAGGGCAGGCGGCCTACCGAAGGCTCAACCAGCTCGCCATGCAGCTCCTGCCGCGCGACGGCATCCTGGTTTCCTGCTCTTGTTCGCATCACCTGGCGCAGGACGACCTGATCGCCACGATCCAGCAGGCGGCGCGGCACCTGAACCGGTTCGCACAGGTCATCGAGGTAGGCGGGCACTCGCCGGACCACCCGATCCATCCCGCCATCCCGGAGACGCGCTACCTTAAATCGCTCACCTGCCGCGTGGTGCAGGAATGAGTCGTGCGACGATGGCGCACTTATCAAGTCGGGCGCGTGTGCCCGTCAGCCGGTAGGATAATCGCCCATGTTCGTCTACCCGAATCCTGACCCGATCGCCCTGTCGATCGGGCCCCTGCACGTGCGCTGGTACGGCCTGATGTACCTGCTGGGGTTCCTGGCCGCCTGGTGGCTGGCACGACGACGTGCTGCGCAGGCGAACTCGACCTGGACGCCGGTGGACGTGGACGACCTGATCTTCTATTGCGCTGTCGGCGTGATCTTCGGCGGGCGCCTGGGCTGGATGCTGTTCTACGGCACGGAACGGATCCTCGCCGACCCGGCCAGCGTAATCCGCATCTGGGAAGGCGGCATGTCCTTCCACGGCGGGTTGATCGGAGTGGTGGTGGCGCTGGCGACTTTCGCGCGCAGTCGTGGCCGGTCGCTGGTCGACGTGTTCGATTTCACCGCGCCGCTGCCGGCGATCGGCTTCGGTGCGGGACGCATCGGCAACTTCATCAACGGCGAGTTGTGGGGCAAGCCGACCAACGTGCCCTGGGCCGTGATCGTGGACGGCGTTCCGCTGCACGCATCGCAGCTCTATGAGGCCCTGCTCGAAGGGCTGGTGCTGTTCCTGGTCGTCTGGTGGTTCACGGCCACGCCCCGGCCCCGATGGGCTGCGTCGGGACTGTTCCTCGTCTGCTACGGGGTTTTCCGCTTCGCGGTCGAATTCGTCCGCGTCCCTGACGAGAATCGCGGCTACCTGCTGCTGGGCTGGGTGACGATGGGCCAGTTGCTGTCGCTGCCGATGATCGTCGCGGGCCTGTGGATGCTCGCGGTGGCCTATGGCCGGAAGCAGCCGTCCGGGAACTACGCCTGAGCCATGCGCCAGTACCTCGACCTCATGCGCCACGTGCTCGAGCACGGCGCCAGCAAGACGGACCGCACGGGCACCGGAACGCTGGCCACGTTCGGCTGGCAGATGCGCTTCGACCTTTCGGCGGGATTTCCGCTGGTCACGACCAAGAAACTGCACCTCAAGTCGATCGTGCACGAGCTGCTGTGGTTCCTGCGCGGCGAGACCAACGTTCGCTACCTGCGCGAAAACGGGGTGACTATCTGGGACGAATGGGCCGACGCTGACGGCGAACTCGGGCCGGTGTACGGGGTGCAGTGGCGCTCCTGGCGCGGCGCGGACGGCCGGACGACCGACCAGATACAGGCGGCCGTTGACCTGCTGAAGCGCGATCCGCACTCGCGCCGGATCATCGTCAACGCGTGGAACGTCGGTGAACTCGACCAGATGGCGCTCACTCCCTGCCACGCGATGTTCCAGTTCTACGTCGCTGACGGGCGGCTGTCCTGCCAGCTCTACCAGCGCAGCGCGGACATCTTCCTCGGGGTCCCGTTCAACGTCGCCTCCTACGCTCTGCTGACACACATGCTGGCCCAGCAGTGCGACCTCGCGCCCGGCGAGTTCATCTGGACCGGGGGCGACTGCCATCTCTACGTCAATCACCTCGAGCAGGCCCGGCTGCAACTCGCGCGCGACCCGCTGCCGCTGCCGCGGCTCGAGTTGCAGCGCCGGCCAGAGTCCATTTTCGACTACCGCTTCGACGACTTCGAGGTCGTCGGTTACCAATCCCACCCAGCAATCAAGGCACCCATAGCTGTATGAAGAAATCCGCGAGATCGCCCGCACCGGGCGCCCACGCCGGGATGAGCCATCACCCGCACATGCGTCACGCAAGCCGCGAGGTCGCGCCTGACGATATGCCGCCGTTCGAGGTGCGCCGGTCCGGCATCCACGGCAGGGGCGTGTACGCGACGCGCCACATCGCGAATGGCACCCGGATTGTCGAGTACCTGGGCGAGCGCATCACCCACAAGCAGGCCGATGCGCGCTACGAGGACAAGGGGCAGGACGACGGGCATACATTCCTGTTCATCGTGAGTTCGCGCGTCGTCATCGATGCGGGGGTGAACGGCAATGATGCGCGTTTCATCAACCATTCCTGCGACCCGAACTGCGACACGGTCATCGAGAACGAGCGCGTCTTCATCGAGGCAATCCGGGACGTCAAGCCGGGCGAGGAACTCGGCTACGAGTACGGCCTTACCTGGGAGAGCACCGACGATCCTGAGGAACTCGTGAACTACCAGTGCTGCTGCGGTGCCGCCAATTGCCGGGGCACCATGCTGTCCGAGGACCCGCTGGACAAGCAGAAGGCAGCCAGGCGCAAGAAACGCAAACAGAAAAATGCCAGGGCGAAGGGCAAAGCCAAAGCCAAAGCCAAAGCCTAAGCCAAGACCAGGGCGAAGGCTAAGGGCAAGGTGAAGGGAAAAGCCAAGGCTAAGGTCAAGACCAAGGCTAAGGCTAAGGCGAAGGGCAAAGCCAAGTCGAAGTCCAAGGCCGAGTCCAGGCGCGCGACGCCTCGCGCCGGGAAAAGTCCGGGGAAGAGCCGACGCAGGTGACCGCTGTCTCGATCGTCGTCGCGACCGACGCGAATGGGGGGATCGGCCTCCGGGGTTCGCTGCCCTGGCGCCTGCCCGAGGATCTGCGGCGCTTCAAGGCATTGACGATGGGCAGCCCGATCATCATGGGGCGCAAGACCTGGGATTCGATCGGCCGCCCACTGCCAGGCAGGCACAACATCGTCGTCAGCCGGCAGCCCGGTCTCGCAATCGAGGGCTGCACGGTCGTCGATTCGTTCGATTCGGCTCTTGCAGCCGCGGACCCGGCGACGGAGGTATTCGTGATCGGCGGGGCCGAGATCTATCGCCTGGCATTGCCGGTCGCGGACACGCTGTACGTGACGCGGGTCCACGCGACGGTCGGCGCCGACACGTTCCTCCCCGCCTTCGACGTCGCCGAATGGGAGGAGGTCGCGCGCGAGGAGCATGCCGCGGACGACAGGCACGCTCACGCAATGAGTTTCGTTACCCTCAGGCGGGTGTCCGGAGGCGTTGGCGCATCACCAACCTGACCAGCAGCACGACCCCGAAAGGGCGCCGGCCGCTGTCGAACTTTGTCTGGCATGGGGGAGTCCAACTTCAAGCGATAGGCTGCTGGTCCTGTCGCAGCGCGCAATACCCGTACGGGGCGGGCGGTGCCCCTGGTGGGGCAGGAGGGTGTCATGAAGGTCGTTCGTTCACTGGTCGTTTCGATGTTTGCAGTACTGGCGCCATTTGCCGTGGTCGCCGAGTCGCCGGAGGCCGTGCCGGCGCCGGATGGCCCGGTGCCGGTCATGGCCGTCTGGATCGAGCAGGAAATCTACTTCCCGTACAACAGTGTCACGTCTTATTACTCCTGCGAAGGGTTGAAGTCGAAGGTCAGTTCCATCCTGAAAGCCATCGGCGCCAGGTCCGGATTCAAGGTTACGGCGCGAGGCTGCTTCAACCGGCGCAGTGGCGCGGAATTGACGCCCAGTCTCGAAATCGTCGCAGCGATGCCTCGGGCCGCAACGCCTGAAGTCCTCTCGCAGCTCGCGAAAGACGAGTCCAGGCGAGAACTCGCGGCCAAGGCCAGTGGCAAGGCTCCGGGCACATCCGATACGACGGCGGAATTCCCGGCCCGAGCGCGGCGCATCGACTTCCGCGACAGCCAGCTCGGACTGTTGCAGCCTGGTGACTGCGATCTGGTCGAGCAGATGATCGACAAAGTCTTCGTGCCACTGGGCGCAAAAATCGTCGCGCAGGACATGAACTGCTTCCCGCGCACCCTCAACCGCGGAATCATCGCTCTCTCGATCGACGTGCTGGAGCCCGTGCCGCAACAGTAGCGGGATCAGCAGTCGCTGAACTCCGCGAGCGGTTGTGCGCTCGGGACCTGTATGGGTGCCGAGGGCGAGTCGAGTCGCTGAGCCGTCAACGCACCGCCCCAGACGCAACCGGTGTCGAGAGAGAGAACGCCGGCTTCATCGCGATAGCCCAGAGCAGACCAGTGTCCGCAGACGATGCGTGCGCCTGCCGAGCGTCGCCCGGCAGCACGGAACCATGGCACGGCGCCGGCGGGCAGCTGGGCCAGCGTGCCCTTGAACTTCAGCAGCATGCGGCCGTCCGCACTGCAGGCGCGAAGGCGCGTGAGCGCATTGGTGATGAAGCGCAGCCGTTCCTCGCCCTCGAGTTCTTCGCTCCAGACGTCTGGCTCATTTCCGTACATCTGCTCGAACAGCGTGCCGCTGTGCTCACCTCGGAGTGCCTGCTCCAGTTCACTGGCGCAGCGGCGTGCCGTGTCCAGGTCCCACTGCGGCGGCAGGCCCGCGTGCAGCATGGTTACTTCGAGCGCCTCGTCGTGATGCAGCATGGGCCGGGACTGCAGCCAGTCGAGCAGCGACTCGCGGTCCGGCGCCTCGAGAATCGGGAGCAGCGACTGGTCCTGGGCCCTGAGCCCGGCGTCGTTGCGCGCTGCAGCCAGCAGGTGCAGATCGTGGTTCCCGAGCACGATGACCGCTGCGTCGCCAAGCCGCGCGACCAGCCGCAGCACGTCCAGCGAGCGCGGACCGCGATTGACGAGGTCGCCGACGAACCACAGCCGGTCGCGGTCGGGCGAGAATGCAAGGCGCTCGAGCAGGGTCTCGAGTTCCTCGGCGCAGCCCTGCACGTCGCCGACGGCGTATGTCGCCATCCCGCGTCAGTGCAGCAGGCCCGGCATCGCCAGCCTGAACGGGGCGATCGTCGCGTCGAAGTGCTCGCCATCGTCCGCGAGCATCCGGTACCTGCCCTGCATGGCACCGACCGGAGTCTCGAGGATCGCACCGCTCGAGTAGCGGAAGCCCTCGCCGGGCTGCAGGTGGGGCTGCTCGCCGACCACGCCGTCGCCGACCACTTCCTGCACCTTGCCGTTCGAGTCGGTGATGATCCAATGTCGGGTCAGCAGGCGCGCCGGGACCGAGCCCTCGTTGCGTATCGTGATCGTGTACGAGAACACAAACCGGCCGTCGCCCGGGCTCGACTGGTCCTCGATGTAGCTGGTGCTTACATCCACTTTGATGCGGTGGGAGGATGGGTCGGTCACTGCAGTGGCCTCGATTCAGCTCAGCTCTTCTGGAGGCGGACGGCGAGCACGTCGCATGGTGCGGCGTGCAGCACTGTATCTTCTGTGAAATTGAAAAGGATCGACATGCCGTGCCGTTCGCGGCTGCCGATCACTATCAGGTCGATCCCGCGCTCCTCGGCGACGCGGACCACCTCGGACTTGATGTTGCCTGTGAGCACCAGTCGCTCGGACTGGTCGAAGCCGAGCGTGGCCGAAAATTCGGCGAGGCGGCTGGTCGCGCGTTCCACGAGTTCGCCTTCAATCTGCACGGCCGGCAGCAGGGCCTCGCCCATGGGTTCGACCGGTACGTACTCGACCACGTGCAGCAGCGTAAAGCTGGCACCGGCACCCGAGGCGAGGGTCCTGGCGCGCTCTGCGACTTTCGCGCTTTCCTCGGTCAGGTCCAGGCAGATCAGGATCTTCGAGTAATTGCTCATTTTCGTCTCCGGCGGGCCGGCGCGAGTGTGCGTCTGCTGATTATAGGTCCCGCGCCCCGGGGCACCAATTGCGGTTGGCAACCGGGTGACGCAGCGCCCTCAAGGGCCCGAGCGAGGCAACTGGGCGGCCAGCGCCGCGAATCGCTCCGGCGCGAGCGTCTCGGCGCGGGCGCCAGGGTCGACGCCGGCCGCCGTGATCGCGTCCTTGTCGAGCAGGCTGGAAAGGGCGTTCCGCAGCGTCTTGCGTCGCTGCGAGAACGCGGCCGACACCACGCGGGCGAATGCGCGGTGGTCGGCGATGGCGAACGGCGGGCTGGCGTGGGGGTGCAGCGCAAAGAAGGTAGAGACCACCTTCGGTGGCGGCGTGAACGCCCCGGTCCCGATGTCGAACAGGGACTCGACCCTGACCCAGGGCGCGAGCATCACGGTCAGGCGGCCGTATTCCTTTCCGCCGGGTGTCGCAGCCATCCGCGTAACCACTTCCTTCTGCAGCATGAAGTGCATGCTCGAGAACGCGTCGATCTGGGACACGAAGTGGAACAGCAGCGGCGTGGAGACGTTGTAGGGAAGGTTGCCCACCAGTCGCAGCGGCGGCCCGTCGCCGCGCAGCGCACGGAAGTCGAACTCGAGTGCGTCGGCGAGGTGAACGTCGAGTCGGCCCAGGCCCTCGCAGCGCGCAGTGAGGCCTGGCACCACGTCCGGATCGATCTCGATCGCGTCGAGGCGGCCCGCTCTCGACAGCAGCGACCCGCTTATGGCCCCGCGCCCCGGGCCAACTTCGACGATACGATCACCGGGCTTCGGGTCGATGGCGTTCACGATGCGCTCGATCGTTCCACGATCGTGCAGGAAGTGCTGTCCGTAGCGTTTCTTCGCGCGGCTCACCGTCGCACCGGCCGGCAGATCTGCTCCGCCATCGCGAGCGCCGCGAGCATGCTGCCGGGATCGGCGCGGCCGGTGCCGGCAAGGTCCAGCGCAGTGCCGTGATCCACTGACGTGCGCACGATCGGCAGGCCGAGCGTCACGTTGACAGCGTTTCCGAACGCAGCATGCTTGAGCACCGGCAATCCCTGGTCGTGGTACATGGCCAGCACGGCGTCGCAGCCCTTGAGCTGCCCCGGCAGGAAGGCGGTGTCCGCGGGCAGCGGGCCGACAAGATCGAGGCCCGAGCGACGCAGCCGCGAGACCACAGGCCCGATAACCTCGATCTCCTCCCGGCCGAGGTGTCCGCCCTCACCAGCGTGCGGATTGAGGCCGCACACGATGATGCGAGGCCGCCGGATCGCGAAAAGGCGCCTCAAGTCGGTATCCAGGATCCTGATCACGGAGGCGAGCGCTGCGGGAGTGATCGCAGCCGGTACTTTCTCGAGCGGCAGGTGCGTGGTGGCGAGCGCCACGCGCAGCCCCCCGCCGGCGAGCATCATCACGGGCCTGCGCACGCCGCAACGCCTGGCCAGGTACTCAGTGTGGCCGGTAAACACAATGCCCGCGTCGTTTACCACGCCCTTGTGCACCGGTGCCGTCACCATCGCGGCGAACTCGCCACGCACGCAGCCCTCCGCTGCCCGGTCCAGAAGCCCGAGGACATAGCGGGCATTTGCGACGTCGAGTTGTCCGGCGGTGCACGGGGCGGCGAGGGGCATGTGCAGGACCTGCACGCCACGGCGCGCAGGCGCCTCGGCATCGTAGTCCGGCAGGGAGTCCATCCGTCGCCGGGTGCCACGGACGCGGCCCAGCAGCCGGCGATCGCCGAGCAGCACGACGCGGCACTTCCAGTTTTGCGCGACGATGGCGGCGCAGAGATCCGGCCCGATCCCGGCGGGCTCGCCAGTCGTGACTACCAGCGTCGGGATCCTGCCAGTACCGCTCACTTGCGGTATTCGACGTATGCCTCGTCGCGGAGGCGGCGCAGCCAGAGCTCCGTTTCCTCGTCGGCGCGCGACTCGCGCATCTGCTGTACGCACTTGTTGCGCGTCGTGTCTTCCGAGGCGTCGTAGGTGCGACGGCCGAGCAGTTGCACGATGTGCCAGCCGAACCGCGATCTGAACGGTTCGCTGATCTCGTCGATGTCGAGCTGGTCCACCTGTTTTTCGAACTCGGACACGAACGAGCCGGGACTGGTCCAGCCCAGGTCGCCGCCGCGTGTTGCCGAGCCAGGGTCGACGGAGGACACGGACGCGATGGCAGCGAAGTCCTCGCCGTTCACGATCCGGTCGCGGATCTCCTGCAGCTTCTGCCGCACAGTCTCGTCGTCCTCGATCGCGTTGGTCTGCATCAGGATATGCCGCGTGTGGACCTGGGCGACCATCGCTGCCGGCTGCGTGCTTCGCGTATCGACCAGCTTGAAGATGTGGAGCCCGCTCGGCGTGCGGATGATCTCGCTCACGTCACCCGGCTGCAGGTTCGGCACGATCTCGGACACTATCGACGGAAGCTGGCTCGCCTTGCGCCAGCCGAGCTTGCCACCGTCGAGGGCGGTGCCGGCATCCGAATAGGAGACCGCGAGGTCGGAGAAATCCTCGCCGCGTTTGGCGCGTTCATAGACGCCCTGGGCACGCGCCGCGCGTTCCTCGACCTGCTGCGGCGTCGCCGACGCCGGGATGGCGACCAGGATGTGTGCGACGTCGTACTCCAGTCGGTCCTCTGGCGCAGCCAGGGCCTTCGCGACGCACTGGTCGATTTCGCGCGGCGGAATGTAGATGCGCGAATACACGTCCCGCTGCCGCAGCTGGCCCAGGATGAGGTCCTGGCGGATTTCCTCTCTATAGGTACGGTAGTTGATGCCTTGCGACTCGAGTGCCGCGGGCAGGTCGCTGAACTTGACGTTGTTGCGGGCCGCAACTTCGGTGAGTGTCTGGTTCAGCTGCTCGTCCGAAACCTTGATGCCGGCGCGGTCGGCACGCTGCATCTGGATTTCCTGCAGCACGAGCCGTTCGAGCACCTGCTGCCTGAGGATATCCCGCGGCGGTAACTGCTGGCCCGCCTGTTGCAGGCGCCCCGTGACGACTTGCACCTGCTGGTCCAGCGCGCTCTGCAGGACGATACCGTCATTCACGACCGCTACGACGCGATTCAGCGATACGCCGCCTGCTGCGGCAGGCGCATCGGGGCGGCCGGCCGGCGCTGCTGCTGGCTCGGCACCCGGTCCGCGAGCTGCCGGCAGGTCGCCCTGGACGGCCACCGTTGGCGGGGCGCCAGGGACCTCTTCGGGCTGCTGCGCCCAGGCGGCGGTCGCCACGCCGGCGAGCAGCAACAGGCCTGCAAGAAAACTCTTGTAAATCAATGGCATCTCAGGGCTTTGGCTCGGCAGGGAGCGCGGAGTATCCACGAATCGCATCCTGCAGGAAAGCCTCGTTGTCCACTCCGACACTCGACAGGCCCTTGAGTTCAAGCTGCAGGCCGACCGAGGTGTCGGAGCCGCCGGTGCGGCTGCTCACGAAGCGCCGGGTCACGACGCGGACTGCCCAGCAGCACGATGAGTATTCGAGGCCTACGAACTGGTCCAGCGTCTTGTTCTCGGACAATGAATACACCCAGCGCGCGAATGCGTGCCACTGGGTTCCGATCGGCCAGGCCGCCGACACGTCGAACTGCTCCAGCAGATCGCGCTGGTAACGATAGGCAAAGTTAACGACGCTGTCGCTGGCCAGCCGGTACTGCACGCCGAACTCGCTGCGCTCGGTCTGGTTGGCGTCCGGGTCCCACTGGTAGGCGAAGCGACCGTTCCAGTGCTTGAATGCGTCGAGTTCGACTTCGGCGATCAGGTCGGAACTCGAGCGGTTGCTCGCGGTCTCGCCCGGCAGCGTGACGCGCGGCTGTTCGAAGTAGTAGGCCTGGCCGACGGTCGCAGTAAGGAACTGTTGCCCGGTTCCCCCGTCCAGCAGCCGGGTAGTCACGCCCGCGCTCATCAGGTTCGCGTCGCCGACACGGTCGGCACCAACGTAGCGATTGGTGCGGAACAGTTGCACCATGTTGAGGTCAGGTGTGTCCGTGTCGAAAATCGGTATCGCGTCCTGGTTCCGGAACGGGATGTAGACGTACTGCACGCGGGGCTCGAGCGTCTGCACGCGCTGCTGCTTCGATCCCGTCGGGCGCTCGAGGACGAAGCCCGAATCCACGCTGAATAGAGGCAGGGAGCGATACAGGCTGTCGTCAGTGTCGGGAGCGGTGTCGTGCAGCTCATAGGTTGTGTATCGCCAGGCTGCAGTCGCGTCCAGGTAGGCGCCGCTGTGGCCGGTGCCCCAGGTGATGGCCGGCTCGGCATCCACGCGGAAGCCCTGCGGCCCGGTGGTGCGATAGAAGTTGACTGCCTCGGCGTCGAATCTGGCGCCCAGGCCGTGCGAAAGCTGGCTCCAGTTCCCGGCGACGACCACCTGCGGCAGCATCGTGTACGGCCGTTCGTCTTCAGGCAGCTGGTTGTCGATCACCTGGAAATTCTGCGTGCGCGCGATCATCGACCAGTGCTCGGTATCGCGGCGGATTTCCGCGAGCTGGTTCAGGAAGATGATGCTGGTGTTCTCGAAGCCGGAGCCGAAATCCTCGAAATACGAGTCGTCGGTGACGTACGAGGCATTGGCGAGGAACCGCGTGCGCGGCTCGAACAGCGTGGTTTCCTTGAAATAGTAGTACCCGCGCGAGTCGTTGAGTTCCTTGTCGTGCGGCAGGAACTGCGCCTCCAGCACCCCGTGACTGCGCTCCGTCAGGTAGCGGAATTCGGGGTCGAATCGGTAGCCGCGCGCTGAATACCAGCGGGAGGTCAGCGTGGCGTCGTAATTGGGCGCGATGTTCCAGTACCAGGGCACCACGAGCTGGGTACCGTTCTTGCCGCCCGTGCCGAATGCCGGAAACAGCAATCCGGACTTGCGCTGGTCGCCCACCGGAAACGACAGCCACGGGGAGTACATTATCGGTACGCCCTTGAAGTCCAGCCGGACGTCGCGCGCCGTCCCGGTGCTCGACTCCTGGTCCAGCGAGATCTTCCGGGCCTTGATCTCCCAGTCGTCGTTGCCCGGCGGACAGGCCGTGTAGCGCACGACCTCGAGGTCGAGCACCGTTTCGTCGTGCAGCCTTGCGTCCTTTGCGGCACCGCGACCCGAGCCATCCACCAGCTCGAATTTCGCGCCCTCGAAAATTCCGGCGCCGTCCGCAAACTGTCCGTCGCGACCGGTTACGTGGATCGTCGGGTCGAGGTACTCCACGTTGCCCTGCACCGTGATGCTGCGCTTCTCGGCATCGACGGTGGCCTTGTCCGCTGTCAGCATTCGCTGTCCCATCTGGATGGAGACGTTGCCGGACAGTTGCGCGTCACCCGCGCGCGACAGGTCTCCCTGGTCGCTGGTGATGTTGATGTGCGGGTCGTCCGGGTCTGCTGCGCGCAGTCCCTCGAGCCGCGGGTCTTCGACCACCTGGATCCGGCAGGACTGGTCCGCAACGTCCGCGGGGAAGGCGATCGCGGGGCAGGAGACGAGTGCCAGGAACAGCCGTCGCCGGTAGGACACGATGCGGGCAGGCGGCTTCATCGTTGCGATTATAATTGCCGCGCCCGATCCCATCCGACTTTCCGAGGCCCACCTTGACCGAACCCCGCCGAGACGACCCACGGCTCGCGTTGCTCAGGCATTGGCTGGAGATCGACCTTGGCTGGCGTGACGCCACCCTGGCCCCGGCATCGGCAGACGCCAGTTTTCGAAGGTATTTCCGCGTAACGCGGCGTGAGAGCAGCTGCATCGCCATGGATGCGCCCCCGGACAAGGAGAATGTCGAGCCCTACCTGGCGGTTGCCGGGATGCTGGCCGGGATCGGGGTCAACGCGCCCCGGGTGGTTGACCGGAACGAGGAGCAGGGCTTCCTGCTGCTCACGGACCTGGGGTCGGTCACCTACCTGGACGCGCTGGCCGACCGCGGCCGGGCAGGCCGGCTCTACGCTGACGCGATCAGCGCGCTGGTGCGGATCCAGGCCGGCGGCAGCGCCCACGCGGCAAGCCTGCCGCCGTACGATGAAAAGCTGCTGCGCTTCGAGATGAGCCTGTTCACCGACTGGCTGCTCGGCCGGCATCTGGGGCTGGCACTCGACGACGACGAGCTGCGCGACCTTGGCAGGGTGTTCGACCTGCTGGTCGCGAACGCGCTCGCGCAGCCGCGGGTGTTCGTGCACCGCGACTACCACTCGCGGAACCTGATGGTCTGCGAGCGCGACAATCCGGGCATCCTCGATTTCCAGGACGCGGTGAACGGTCCGCTCACCTACGATCTCGTGTCACTGCTGCGGGACTGCTATATCGACTGGCCGCAGCACAGGGTCGTCGACTGGGCGCGTGAGTTCAGGCGTGAAGCCCTGGCCGCCGGCCTCGAGGCAGGCGCCGACGAGCTGCAGTTCCTGCGCTGGTTCGACCTGATGGGCGTGCAGCGGCACCTGAAGGCCAGCGGCATCTTCGCGCGCCTGTGGCACCGCGACGGCAAGTCGGGCTACCTGCCGGACGTGCCGCGCACGCTCGGCTACGTCGAGCAGGCCTGCGAGCGTCACCCGGACCTCGCCGCGCTCGGCGAGCTGGTACGCGAGCGCGTGTTGCCTGCGGTGCGCCTGAGCCTCGAGGTGAATCGCGCATGAAGGCGATGGTGCTCGCGGCTGGCCGCGGTGAACGCATGCGACCGCTCACGCTGGATCGCCCGAAGCCGCTGCTGGAGGTGGCGGGGCTGCCACTGATCGTGCACCACCTGCATGCGCTTGCGATGGCGGGTTTCCGCGAGGTCGTGATCAATGTTTCCTGGCTCGGTGAGCAGATCCGCGCGGTACTGGGCGACGGCTCGCGCTACAACGTGCGCATCGAGTACAGCGACGAGGGTCCCGAGCCGCTCGAGACCGGCGGTGGGATCTTTCGCGCACTGCGGCTGCTTGGACCTGCCCCGTTCCTGGTGCTGAACGGCGACGTATGGACCGACTACCCGTACGCGAAGCTGCGCGGGTCGCTGCGACCCGACGACCTGGCGCAGCTCGTGCTGGTGCCGAACCCGGCGCACAACGCACGCGGTGATTTCGTGTTGAGCGAGGGGCGCATCGTTGAGCCTGCGCGCGAGCCGGGCAGGGAGGGCGGGCAGCGTGGCGGGGGCGAACAGGGCGGAGAGGACACGCGGCTCACGTTCTCCGGCGTCGGCGTCTATCGGCCGGAACTGTTCGCCGGCTGCGAGGACGGCATATTCAAGCTGGCGCCGCTGATTCGCAGCGCGGCGCGCAAGGGCCGCGTCGGCGGCGAGCTGCACGACGGCGAGTGGATGGACATCGGCACGCCGGAGAGGCTTGCGGAACTGGACCAGCGGCTGCGCGGCGGCTGAACCGTTGCGTTCAACGGCACAGTGTCCCAGCGGCTAGAATGGCGCCCATGAGCACCTTGAAGGGCATTCCCGTCGTCACCGCGCCGGCACGCAGCGGCGAGAAGTACGTGACCGGGCAGGGCACGACCGCGATCAAGGACGGCATCAAGTCCAGTGGCGCGCCGACGCCGTTGCCGGCCGGTCGCAAGCCGTCGTGGCTGCGCGCGCCGATGCCGGGCGGTGACGGTTTCGACGGTGTGCGCCACACGGTGCGCGAGCACCGCCTTGCCACGGTCTGCGAGGAGGCCAAGTGCCCGAACATCGGCGAATGCTGGAATGCGGGTACGGCCACGCTGATGCTGATGGGCGAGGTGTGCACGCGCGCCTGCCGCTTCTGCGCGGTGGACACCGGCAACCCGCGCGGCTGGCTGGACGTCCAGGAGCCCGAGAATGCGGCACGCAGCGTTCGGCTCATGGGCCTCAAGTACGTGGTGCTCACCTCGGTCAATCGCGACGACCTCGAGGACGGCGGCGCGGCCCATTTCGCGGCATGTGTGCGCGCGATCAAGCGTGTGAATCCGGACACCGCGGTCGAAGCGCTCACGCCGGATTTCCAGGGCGTGCTCGCCGATGTCGAGACGGTCGTCGACAGCGGTCTCGAGGTGTTCGCGCAGAACGTCGAGACGGTGCGCAGGCTCACGCACCCGGTGCGTGATCCACGTGCGTCGTACGAACAGACGCTGGCGGTGCTCGAGCATGCGAAGCGGTACCGACCGACTGTGCTGGTGAAGACCAGCCTGATGCTCGGTCTCGGTGAAGCGGATACTGAAGTGCTCGAAACAATGGACGACCTGCGCCGCGTGGGCGTCGACATCCTCACGCTCGGCCAGTACCTGCGGCCCACGGTGAACCACCTAACTGTGGAGCGCTTCGTCACGCCGGTAGAGTTCGAGGCATACCGTGCCCAGGCGCTCGCGCGCGGATTCATCGAGTGCGTGGCGGGGCCGCTGGTGCGCTCGAGCTATCGTGCCGAGCAGGCGCTGGCACGCAACAACGCGGGACTGGGTGAAGGCGGCGTCGCGCGGCGCTGAGCGCGTCGCGCCACGATTTCCCGCCTCGCCCCGCCGTCCGCGCCAAATCCCAGATGCCGGCCGCACACGAGATGCCATCGCCCGTCCTGCGCTGGCTGGGCCTGGTCGAGTACGAGCCCACGTGGCGCGCGATGCAGCGGCAGGTAGACTCGCGGAGCGCGGATTCTGCAGATGAATTCTGGTTCCTGGAGCACCCGCCGGTCTTCACGCTGGGCATGAACTCGCGTCCGGAGCACCTGCTCGCGACCGGCGACATACCTGTGGTGCAGATCGACCGTGGCGGGCAGGTGACCTATCACGGTCCCGGCCAGCTGGTCGTGTACCCGCTGGTGGACCTCGAGCGTGCCGGGCTCGGCGTTCGTGCGCTGGTCGAGGGCATCGAGCGTGCGATCATCGCGACGCTGGCCGACTGGGGCATCGAGGCCATCGGGCGCCGCGACGCGCCCGGCGTGTACGTGGTCGGCCGCAAGATCGCGAGCGTGGGGCTGCGCATCCGCCACTCGCGCTCCTACCACGGGCTCGCGCTCAACATCGCGATGGACCTCGAGCCGTTCCGCCGCATCAATCCCTGCGGCTACGCGGGGCTGCAGATGACGCAGGTGAGCGAGCTGGGCGGTCCGACGGACTTACGGCTGGTCGCGGCTGCGCTGGCACCGCGCCTGCTCGAATCACTGGGACTTCCCGAGGCGGATCAGAGCGCGACCAGCACCTGGCTGCAGGACGTGAGCTCGACATAGGCAGCGTCTATCTGCGCCTTGCTCTCGGCGTGCACCGTGACGGTGATGCCGAGGTACTTGCCGCCGCCGCTCGGGCGCTCCTCGATGCTGCCCTCGACCGGCGCGCCGAAATGCCGCGTGATGATGCCGAGCACCAGGCTGCGGAAATCGTCGGTCGCTGCGCCCATCACCTTGATGGGGAAGTCGCAGGGAAACTCGAGCAGCGTGTCGTTGGCCATCGCTCAGATCGCAGGCGTGGACGCGATGTCGTCGAGGTGCTGCTGAAGGCGCGCGTACATCTCGGACCACAGCGGTCCGGGACCGCCCCTGCCGACGGGCTTGCCGTTCACCGAGGTCACCGGCAGCACGCCGCGGCCGGCGGATGCGATCCACACCTCGTCGCAGCTCGCGATGTCGCGCGCCTCGACGTCGCAGATCTCGCACGGCAACCAGCCAGCCACGAGTTCCAGGACTGCATCGCGCGAGGTGCCGGGCAGGATGCGGTGGCTGTTGGGCGGCGTCACCAGCGTGCCGCCGACGCACAGGAACACGCTGCTCGACGAGCCCTCGAGCAACAGCCCGTTGCGTGTGAGCAGGGCTTCGTCCGCGCCGCGGTCGGCCGCTTCCTGCCTGAGCAACACGTTGCCGAGCAGCGCGATCGACTTGATGTCGCAGCGGTCCCAGCGGATGTCCTCCAGCGTGACCGCGCGCAGTCCCTGCTCGAGCGTCGCGGCGGAAGGCTCCGGATAGGGACTCGCAAACGCGAACGCAGTGGGTTTCACATCCTTCGGAAACAGGTGGTTACGGCCGTATTCGGTGCCGCGCGTCACCTGGAGGTAGATGAGCAGCTCGCGTGCTGCGGACTCGCTCGCGAGTCTCTGCAGCACCGCCGACCACCCCGACTCATCCAGCGGGTTGGACACGCGGATGCCGCGCAGGCTGTCGTCGAGCCGCTTCAGGTGCTCGCGCAGGCGGAATGGCCGGCCGCGGTGCACGGGGACCACTTCGTAGACACCGTCCGCAAACAGGAACCCACGATCCAGCGGCGAGATACGCGCCTCCAGGAGCGGCAGGTATTCGCCGTCCAGGTAGCAGGTGGCGTAGGGAGTGGCCACGTCAGTTGAACCACAGCCGCACGGTGTCGATCATGCGGCGGAACAGGCCGCCTGCCGCGACGTCCTGCGCGGGGTAAAGGTCGTAGGCGGCGATCGGCTGTCCGTCGACGACAATTTTCGCCTTGCCTACGGTGGTAGCGGCCGCGAGCGGCGCGACGAGTCGCGCAGGGAGTTCGAACTCGGCCTGCACGCTACCGGTCTGGCCGCGCTGGCCGGTGACATAGAGGTCTTCGTGCAGTACCAGCCCCACCTCCGCTTGCGCGCCTTTCCAGACACGTACCGTGGTCAGGGGCTGGCCTGCACCGTAGATGCGCTTCGATTCGAAGAAGTTATAGCCGTAGCCGAGCAGCGCGGCGCTCGCGTCCTCGCGCGCCTTCATCGAGTTGGTGCCGAGCACCACCGACACCAGTCGCATCCCGTCGCGCTTCGCAGAGGTGATCAGGCAGTAGCCGGCAGACTCGGTGTGCCCGGTCTTTACGCCATCCACGCTCGGGTCGCGCCAAAGCAGGCCATTTCGATTCGGCTGGGTGATGCCGTTCCAGGTGAATTCCTTCTGCGAGTACCACTTGTAGTAGTCGGGGTACTGGTTGATCACGGCCCGCGTCAGCGTGGCGGCGTCGCGCGCCGTCATGTAGTGGTCCGGGTCGGGCATGCCGGCTGCATTGGTGAAGTGCGATCCAGTCATTCCGAGCTGCTTCGCGTATGAGTTCATCATCTGCACGAAGGTGGGCTCGGTGCCTGCCACGTGCTCTGCGAGGGCCACGGTGGCGTCGTTGCCCGACTGCACGATCATGCCCTGGATCAGGTTGTCGACCGACACCTGCTTGCCGACCTCGACGAACATCCGCGAGCCTTCCTGCTTCCAGGCGTACTCGCTGATCGTGACCATGTCGGTGAGCTTGATGCGGCCTTCGCTGAGCGCGTGGAACACGGCATAGGCCGTCATCAGCTTGGTGAGGCTGGCCGGCTCCTGTCGCGAATCGGGATCGAGAGCCGCGAGTACGCGGCCGCTGTTGGCGTCCACCAGGATGAAGCTGCGCGCCTTCAAGTCAGGCGGCGGAGGCAGTGGGGTTGCCGGGCCCCCGGCGGCAGCAGGATCCACAGTCGCCGCCGGTCCGGCAGCTGGTGCAGCCGAACCAGCCGAAGCGTCCGCGCCGGCGGCGGGCGAAGTTGCGGTGGCCGTCGTCGCGGCCCCTGAAGCAGCGGGCTCGGCAGCATCCCCGTCCTTCGAGCCGGAGCAGCCTGCGAGCAGGACCGCCAGCGACAGGGCTGGTAGAAGGGAAAGCGAGGCAATTGTCGGGTGTGATCGGGTCATTTCGGGATGCTTGATATTGATTCGAATGAAAATGTTGGCGCCGGTTTCGAGGCAGCGTCTGCGGGTTTGCCTGCGTCGGTATCGACGGGAGAGGCGGAATCTGCGCTTGGGGCTTCAGCGGCAGGTTGGTTAATCGGCGGCGCCGCGGAGGCGTCGACCTGCGGCGGGTCAGCCGCGGCAGGGTTCTCCGGGATGGCAGCGCCCGCCGCAATTGCCTCGGCGAGGTCGTTCACGGCGCTCGCATAGAGCGCGCTGCGGTTGTAGCGGGTGATCGCGTAGTAGTTACTGAAACCGACTCGATATTCGACGCCGTCGGCGAGCGGGAGCGGAATCAGTACCGCGGGCGCTTCAGGCGGCTGGGTGGTCTCGAATTTCACGCCGCGCTCCCGCAGTGAGCGCACGGTTTCCGACAGGGCCAGCTTGTCGTCGGAGAGTCCTTCGAGCCTGGCGCCGGTGACGTCGGCGCGCGCCATCACCGGCTCGCCGGGATGCCAGCCGTTCTTCAGCAGGTAATTCGATACGCTCGCGAACACATCGCTCCAGTTGCTCCACAGGTCGCGATGGCCGTCGCCATCGCCGTCGACCGCGAACGTCCTGAAGCTCCCGGGCATGAACTGCGGGATGCCCATCGCGCCTGCGTACGAGCCAAGCGGTGCAAGCGAGTCGAGCGACTCCTCGCGGGTCATCAGCAGGAACTGCTCGAGCTGTTCGCGGAAGAAGCGGCTGCGCGGCGGGTAGTCGAATCCAAGCGTCGCGAGCGCGTCCATCACCCGGTGCTTGCCGGCAATCTGGCCATAGAAGGTCTCTACGCCGGTGATCGCGACCAGGTACTGGGCCGGGACGCCGCCGGCGGAAGCGCGTTCGAGCGCAGCGGACTGCACGCCGGCAACCTCGACGCCCTTTTGTATGCGCCGGTCGGTGATGAAGATCGCGCGGTATTCCTGCCAGGTGAGCCGCTTCTCGGCCGGCCTCGCAATCGCCTCCAGGATGCCTGGACGCGATTCCGTCTTCGACATCAGGTCCGTGAGCGCCACGGCGTCGAAGCCGTGCCTGGTGCTCATCTCGGCGACGAATCCGGCCACGTCATCCCTGCTGGTGTCGAGCGCTCGCGCTGGACCCGCTGCCAATACGGAAACCAGTACCCATGCGGCACAATTCTGGTAGCGCGACAGCAGGTGCCACGGATTGCGGGTATTCACGTCGAGACGAGTTTCCGGCGGGAGTGGATGGACATCAGGATACCGAAGCCTGCCATGAGGGTCACCATTGACGTGCCGCCGTAGCTCACCAGCGGCAGCGGCACGCCAACCACCGGCAGGAGGCCCGCAACCATTCCGCTGTTGACGAACAGGTAGACGGCGAACGTCAGGGTCAGCGCGCCAGCCATCAGACGGGAAAACGTATCCTGCGCCTGGACCGCGATATAGAGCCCGCGCGCGACGACCAGCATGTACAGCGCCATCAGCACGCCAAGCCCTACCAGGCCCCACTCCTCGCCGATCACCGCGAAGATGAAATCCGTCGAGCGTTCCGGCAGGAACTCGAGTTGCGACTGGCTGCCGCCCATGTAGCCCTTGCCGAACAGGCCGCCCGAGCCGATCGCGATCTGCGACTGGATCGTGTGGTATCCGGCACCCAGCGGATCGTCCTGCGGATTCAGGAACATCAGCACGCGCTTGCGCTGGTAGTCGTGCATGAAGTGCCACGCCACGGGCACCGCGGCCAGGAATGCCGCGCCGAGACTCGCAATGTAGCGCAGCTGCAGTCCCGCCAGCAGCACGACCATCGCGCCGCCGGCGGTCACCAGCAGCGCCGTACCGAGGTCGGGTTGTTCCGCGATCAGCAGCGCCGGTACCACCACCGCCGCGCCCAGTACCAGCAGCGAGCGCAGGTCCGGCGGCAATGGCCGGTCGTGCAGGTACCATGCACAGGCGAGCGGTACCGCTATTTTCAACATCTCCGAGGGCTGGAAACGCACGACACCCAGGTCGAGCCAGCGCTGGGCGCCCATCGACACGTCGCCCTTTACCGCAACGGCCACGAGCAGCAGGACGCCGAGCAGGTAGAGCCACGGTGCGCCGACGCGCATCAGGCGCGGCGGCACCTGTGCGACGGCGACCATCACGCCCAGCGCGAGACCCACGCGTGCGGCCTGCGCGACGAACACGCCGATGTCCTCGCCGGCCGCGCTGTAGAGCACGACGAGTCCGGCCGCGCAGACCGACAGCACCGCAAGCAGCAGCGGCCCGTCGAGGTGCAGGACGTCCATCAGCCGTCCGGTGAGCGTCAGTGTGCGGCGAGTACGGCTCGAGTACCCGGGTCCGGCAATCTCGGTCCTCATTCCTCGATTCCTCCCGTCGCGCCCGCGGGCTGTGGTACCGCTGCGCCGGCAGCTTCGTTTGACGGCGTGCCCGGGGCAGGTGTTGCCGCCGCGCTGGCAGCTTCGTTCGACGGCGCGCCCGTGGCTGGTGACGCGACCGTGCCGGTAGTGGGACCTGCAACAGATTCCGGCAGCAGGTAAGCGTCGATCACCTTACGCGCTATCGGCCCGGCCGTGCCGCTGCCGCTGCGTCCGTTCTCCACCACCACCGCCACCGCGATTGTCGGGTCGTCAGCGGGGGCAAAGGCGATGAACAGGCCGTGATCACGCAGCCGTTCCGCCACTTCCGATTCCTTGTATTTTGCGTCCTGCTTGATTCCGAACACCTGCGCGGTGCCGGACTTGCCGGCGATCTTGTAAGGCGCTCCGACCTGCAGGCGGCGCGCCGTGCCGTTCCAGTCGTTGGTCACGCCGATCATCCCGCCGATGATCACGTCCCAGTGCGAGGGGTCGCTAACCTCGACCGGCGGCAGTTCCCTCGGCGGCAGTTCCCTGATCTCGCCAGTAGTCGAATCGCGGATGCGCGTGACGAGTCGCGGCGCGTAGCGCTTGCCGCGCATCGAGATCGTCGCTGCCACGTACGCGAGCTGCAGCGGTGTCGCCAGCATGTACCCCTGGCCGATGCCCGCGATGACGGTCTCGCCCGGAAACCAGACCTGCATGTCCTTGCGCTTGAACGCCGTTTTCTTCCATTCGCGCGAAGGCAGCAGCGCCGTGCGCTCGCCGGCGATGTCGATGCCGGTTTCGGCGCCGAGACCGAACTTCGCGAGGAAATCGTGCATGCGGTCGATGCCGAGCCGCTGGGCGAGCCCGTAGAAATAGACGTCGCAGGACTGGGCAATCGCCGAGTGCATGTCCACCGTGCCGTGCCCGCCCTTTTTCCAGTCGCGATACCGATGGCTGTCGCCGCCGAGCTGGAAGTAGCCGCGGCAGAATTCGGTCTTGTCGGGTTCGGCGATGCCGTATTCGAGCCCGGCGAGCGCGATCAGCGGCTTGATGGTCGAGCCGGGCGGGTAGACGCCGCGCAGCGCGCGATCGTAGAGGGGCACGTCGATGTTCTCGGAGAGCGCGGCGTATTCCGCGTACGAAAGCCCGCGCGCGAAACCGTTCGGGTCGAAGGTCGGAGTGCTCACGAACGCGAGCACGTCGCCATTGCGCGGGTCGATGGCGACGACGGCGGCGCGCTGGCCGGCAAGCGCGTCCTCGGCGGCCTTCTGCACCCGCGCGTCCACCGCAAGGTACAGGTCGTTGCCGGCCACTGGCTCGCGCCGCTTCAGGTCCGCGGCCTCGGTTCCCACGCGCTCCACGTGGCGGCCCTGGGCATTGACCAGCAGCTGCTGGTAACCGGTCTCACCGTGCAGTTCGTCCTCGTAGGCGCGTTCCACGCCCAGCTTGCCGATCAGCGTGGTGCCGGCGTAGTTGGCCAGGTCGATGCGCTTCTCGTCCGCCTCGCTGATGGCGGCCACGTAGCCCAGCGCGTGTACGCCGGTGCCGCCCAGCGGGTAATACCGCGTCAGGCGCGGCCTGACCTCGACACCGGGAAAGTCCTGGCGACGGACGGCGAAGCGCGCAAGTTCCTCCTCGCTCAACTGCAGCCGCACGGGCACCGAGTCGAACGCGCGGCGTGCCTTGATGGTTCGCATTATGCGGTCGTGCTCCTCGGCGGGAAGCAGGTCGAGCTCGATCAGCCGCGACACCGTCCCTTCGAGGTCCGGGGTCTGCTCGCGGGTGATTTCGAGCTGGTAGGAAGGGCGGTTTAGCGCTAGAGGAACGCCGTTGCGGTCCAGCACCAGGCCGCGGCTCGGCGGCACGGGATCGATGCGGATGCGATTGCCCTGCGAGAGGTCGCTGAA
>JALHTE010000274.1 GCA_022865595.1 Steroidobacteraceae bacterium
GAGGAAAACTACCGCTCCACGCAGCCTGTGCTCGATGCCGCGAACGCGCTGATGTCCGAAGGAGGGCGGCAGTACCGCAAGTTCCTGCGCAGCTCGCGCGCCGGCGGTGCGAAGCCGCGACTCGTCATCGTGCAGGACGACCAGGCGCAGGCCGGATATGTCGTCGAGCGGGTGCTCGAATGCCGCGAGCGTGGAGTCGAGCTGCGGCGGCAGGCAGTGTTGTTCCGCAACTCGGACCACAGCGACGTGCTGGAACTCGAGTTGATGCGCCGGAAGATTCCCTACGTGAAATACGGGGGCCTCAAGTTCCTCGAAGCGGCGCACGTCAAGGACCTGCTGGCCGTGCTGCGCTGGGCGGACAACCCCCGCAATCGCATCGCGTCGTTCAGGGTCATGCAGCTGCTCCCGGGCATGGGACCTGCGAATTCGGAGCGCGCCTGCCAGGCATTCGAGGCTGCCGGATACCATTGGCCGGCACTCGCATCGCACTCGGTGCCTGCGGCGGCGCGCGAGCAATGGCATACGCTCGCCGGGCTGATGGCCTCGCTGGCGGGCGGCGCTGCATGGCAGGGGCAGTTGACACGCGTGCGCGCCTGGTACGAACCACAGCTCGAGCGCCTCTACGAATCGGCGCTGGTGCGGCGCGGCGACCTCGAGCAGCTCGAGCGCCTGGCCGTGCAGCACGCGACGCGTGAGTCATTCGTCACCGAGCTCACGCTTGACCCACCGCAGGCCAGCGGCGACCTGTCCGGCGACCCGCTGCTCGACGAGGACTACCTCGTGCTCTCGACCGTGCACTCTGCCAAGGGGCAGGAGTGGGAAGCCGCCTACGTGCTCAATGTCACGGACGGCAGTTTTCCATCTGAGTTTTCGACGGGCCGCCCGGAACTCATCGACGAGGAGCGCCGCCTGCTCTACGTGGCGATGACGCGCGCCAGACAAGAGCTTCACTTGATCACGCCGGTCCGCTTCTACGTCACGCAGCAGGCACCGGGCGGCGACCGTTACGTGCACGGGGCACACAGCCGATTCCTGACCGATGCGGTAGTCGGGAAATTCGACCGCTCCGCATGGCCCGAGTCGCCTGGGGACGACCCGCGGCCGACAGCGCCAGCGGGAGCGACCATCGACGTCGCTTCCCGGCTTCGGGACATGTGGTAGCCGAAAACGAAGAAGGCCCGGGGGTAACCCGGGCCTTCTTTTGGTCGTCAGCAATCGCGCTCAAGCGCGAAGGCGATTACCAGCGACGCTGGCCGCCGCCGCCGCCACCACCGCCGCCGTAGCCACCACCGCCGCCGCCGCCGCCGTAGCCGCCACCCGAGCGGCCACCGCCGCCGCCGGGACGACCGCCGCCGCCGCCGCCGCCAGTGCGCGGACGGTCCTGCGCTTCGTTCACGCGCAGCGGGCGTCCGCCCATGTTGAAGCCGTTCAGCGCCTGCATGGCGGTCTGAGCGTCGGCCTGCGGCATCTCGACGAAGCCGAAGCCGCGGGGGCGGCCGGTTTCACGGTCGGACGGCAGGGCCACGGACTCGACAGTGCCGTGCTGTGCGAACAGGTCGCGCACTTCACTCTCAGTGGCGGAAAAAGGCAGGTTGCCCACGTAGATCTTGGTCATTCGAACATCCTAAGAGAAATTATCAACACACAACGACAGGGGTGAAAAAGCCGATCCGTCCGCACGCCGGGATCCTTTCCAGGGCCAGTGCGCGGGCGATTCCTGTCACCTGATCGTAGACGTTTCGGCTTAACAAACCAGACGCCAACTGGCGCCCTGCAAGACACGTACGGGCAACGATCGCGGCGCAGTCTAGCACAAACTCATGTCCAGCAAGGGAAAATATGGAACAATGGCCGGTTGCCGCTCGTATGCGGCAGTCCCGGGACGACCGGGTGCTGGAGTTGCCTCGCCGACCCACGTTGCGACAGGTTTCCAGGATGCCGCGTCGCCACCGCCGTGCTCGCTAGGGGTTACCCGACGCGCGAACGCCGCCGACCCGGGCGCATTCGGCACGAATTGGACCTGGCGACTGAAACATGGCTGGCAAGGGTGAATGCACCGGAGCGATGGGAGGCGATGACTGCTCGAGTACGTCGGCTGGGTGCCTGTTGTACGGTGCCGTGAATCCTGAAGGCACCAAGACTACCCAAGAATTCGGGCCGGCCGCAACCTAAATCATTGATGCGGCGCAATAAATTGATGGGACTGTCGACGGGGACAGTCCCCTTCAGGGGACCGTCCCCTCAAGACCGTCCCCTCAAGGCAGTTCCCGCAGCGCGCCCCACAGTGTCCACGCGCCGATCACGATGAAGCCGATACCGGCGAGCAGTGACAGGTACCGCGTGTTGACGTAGTTCGACAGCAGGCTGCCGGCTGCGACCCCGATCGCCGTTGCCGCGAGCAATGCCGCCGAGGCGGCGACGAATACCCAGAGTGGCCGGTTCGCCGCGTTCGACGCAAAAAGGACCGTCGCCAGCTGGGTCTTGTCGCCTAGTTCCGCCAGGAACACAGTCCCGAAGATTGCGACCAGGGTTTTGGTATCCATCGATTGCTCCGCCGGCGCCCGGGCAGGGATCAGGCTTGTTCGAGGTAGGTGTAGCCGTTCAACTCGCCGACATAGAACCGGCGCAGCGCCTGGCTCTCCGCCAGCGACAGGCGACCTTCGCGCACGGCACGCTCGCAATCCCGCACCAGCTGCGGCAGGAGACGTTCCACGTCGTAGCGCATGTAGCGCAGTACTTCCGCCGCGGTGTCGCCCTTGACTGTCTCCTCTATCGCCCAGCCGCCTTCCTCGTGCAGCTTGATGTGCACCACGTGCGTGTCGCCGAACAGGTTGTGCAGGTCGCCGAGCGTCTCCTGGTAGGCGCCAACCAGAAATGCGGCGAGGTAGTACGGCTCACCCGCGCGCAGTTCGTGCAGCTCGAGCGTTCGCTTCGACTCTCGCAGGCTCACGAAGCGATCGATCTTGCCGTCCGAGTCGCAGGTGATATCGGCGAGCACGGCGCTGCGGGTCGGCTGCTCATCGTGACGATGGATGGGCATGATCGGGAACAGCTGGTCGATGGCCCAGCTGTCCGGCAACGACTGGAACAC
>JALHTE010000275.1 GCA_022865595.1 Steroidobacteraceae bacterium
CGCCAGCGGGCACCGGTTGCGAGCACGACAGCCCGGCTGCGGAGGCTCGCGCCGCTCTCGAGACTCACGGTCAGGAGGCCGGTCTCGTCTGCCGGCAGGAGTCGCGTGGCGCGCTGCAGGTTCATCACGTCCACGTCATAGGTCCTGACATGCTCCTCCAGCGCCGCGACCAGCCGGGGTCCCTCTGTATGTGTCACGGAGATGAAGTTCTCGATCCCCATCGTGTCCATGACCTGGCCGCCAAAGCGTTCGGCAACGACGCCGGTGCGAATACCCTTGCGCGCGGCATAGATGGCCGCGGAAGCCCCGGCCGGCCCGCCGCCGATGACCAGCATGTCGAACGGCTCCCTGGCGTCGAGCGTCGCCGCCTCGCGTTCCGCACCCTCCGTGTCGACCTTCGCCAGGATTTCCTCGACCGTCATCCGGCCCTGGCCGAACGGCTGGCCGTTCAGGTAGACCGCAGGCACGGCCATGATCTTCCTCGACTCGACCTGCTGCTGGAACACCGCCCCATCGATCATCGTGCTGCGGACGCGCGGATTCAGCGCGGCCATCAGGTTCAATGCCTGGACCACGTCCGGGCAGTTGTGGCAGCTGAGCGAAATGAAGACTTCAAAGTCCAGGTCATTGTCGAGCGCCTCGATGCGCCGCGCAGTTTCCGGTGCGATCCTGGGAGGGTGGCCGCCCGCATGAAGCAGCGCAAGCACCAGCGAGGTGAACTCGTGGCCGCTCGGCGTCCCTGCAAAGCGGATACCCATGTCGGCCCCTGCCGGACTGACCTGGAACGATGGCACCAGGACCTGACGTGCTTCGCCAGCGCCATGCGCAGCGCCCCGGCCGCCCTGGCTGCTGCCGGCATCGTCTTTGGCTGCCTCGGCCTGCGCCCGCAGGACGATCTGGTCTGACAAGGACGCAAGCTCCTCCAGCATCCCAAGCATCGCGGTCGATTCAGCGCTCGTGTCGAGGGCCGCGACAAGTTCCACCGGTCGCGAAATTCGTCCGAGGTGTCCTTTCAGTTGCTGCTTGAGGTTCGGGTCGAGCACGTTGTCATCTCCAGTCATGCCTGCGCACCGGCCAGTGGCCGGCTGGGAGCAGGTACTGCGAAAAAAAAGCCCGCCCGTCCCTGGGCGGGCACGGGGGGTCAGATCTTGCCGACCAGGTCCAGCGACGGCTCCAGCGTCTGCGCACCCGGCGTCCACTTGGCGGGGCAGACCTCGCCCGGGTGGGCGGCGACATACTGTGCCGCCTGTACCTTGCGCAGCAGTTCCTTCGCGTCGCGGCCGATCCCGAGGTCGTGGATCTCGGCGACCTTGATCACGCCCTCCGGGTTGACCACGAATGTGCCACGCAGGGCCAGGCCCTCGTCCTCGATCAGCACGCCGAAACTGCGGCTGATCGCGTGGGTCGGGTCACCGACCATCGGGTACTCGATCCGGCGGATCGTGTCGGAAGCGTCGTGCCAGGCCTTGTGGGCGAAGTGAGTGTCGGTCGAGACGCTGTAGATCTCGACACCGAGCGACTGGAACTGGGCATAGAGGTCCGCGACGTCGCCCAGTTCGGTCGGGCAGACGAACGTGAAGTCAGCCGGATAGAAGAATACGACCGACCACTTGCCCTTGAGGTCCGCTTCCGTGACCTGTATGAACTCGCCGTCGTGGAAGGCCGTTGCCTTGAATGGCCTGACCTGGGTGTTGATCAAAGAAGTCATGTGTATCTCTCCGTTGCATTGAGGCAGGGGATCGGCCTCGATGGGCAAGCACGATACGCAGGGCTGATAGATAATCCCAATCGATAGATACGTGTAAAAGCATAGGCAAGGACTATAGCGCGCCGGTAGCGCTGGAGGTGCTTGTCACAGGGCCTCCGGTAACCGGCCGAATTGCTATGCTAGCTGCGCGGCAAGGCGCCCCAGGGGAGGAGATCAATGGACAGGCCGACGGTTCTCATCACCGGCGTTTCCGGTTTCATCGCGCGGCAATGTGCAGTGGACCTGCTCAACGCCGGCTACGGTGTGCGCGGTACCCTGCGCTCCTTCAAGCGAGCGGATGACGTGCGCGGGTCGTTGTCACGGCACGCGCCGGCGTCGCGTCTGGAATTCGCTGAGGCCGACCTGGAGGCCGATGCGGGCTGGGATGCCGCCGTCCGTGGCTGCGGGCACGTGCTGCACGTAGCCTCGCCGTTCCCTGCCGTGCAGCCGAAGGACGAGCAGGACCTGATCCGCCCGGCCGTCCAGGGCACGCTGCGCGTGCTGCGCGCGGCCGTGGCTGGAGGAGTCGAACGCTTCGTGCAGACTTCGTCGCTGGTGGCCGTGATGTACGGTCATCCGCGCTCGCGCACAGAGCCGTATACCGAAGCGGACTGGACGCTGGTCGACTCGCCGGGAGTAAGTGCCTATGCGAAGTCGAAGACACTGGCGGAGCGCGCGGCGCGCGAATTTGTCCAGAACGAAGGTTCGGGAGTGCATTACTCGTCGGTGAACCCGGGCCTGGTGCTGGGTCCGGTGCTCGATAGCGATATCGGCACCTCGGCCGAGATAATCCAGATGTTCCTGACGGGCAAGTACCCGGGCGCGCCGCGGCTGGCCATACCCTGCGTGGACGTGCGCGACGTGGCGCGGGCGCACCGCCTGGCACTCGAAGTGGATACCCCGACTGGCGGGCGTTACCTGGCGGCTGCCGAGAGCCTGTGGTTCATCGAGATCGCGCAGGCGATCCGTGAGGCGCTCGGTCCTGCGGGCCGTAAGGCGCCGCGATTCGAACTGCCTGACTGGGTGGTCAGGCTGGCGTCGATCTTCGACGCCACGACGCGGCAGGCCGTGCCCGACCTGGGCCGGGCGATGCCGATCGACAACTCACTGACACGCCGGACGCTGGGCATGGATTTCATCCCGGCCCGCGAAGCCGCGATCGCAATGGCAAAGAGTCTCGTTGACCTGAAGCTCGTCTGACGGAGTCGCGCTGGAATGAGACCGACCCTTTCGGTGCTGGAGCCCGCCCTCGTAGACCGGATCATCGACGAGGCGCTGGGTGTCCTCGCGACGACCGGCGTGATGATCGACGACGAGCGTGCATTGAAGCGCCTCGCCGGCGCAGGCCTCGAGGCGGACCTGGAGACGGGGCGCGTGCGTTTCCCTCGTGCGTCGGTCGAGCGGGCGCTCGCGACCGCGCCGTCGTCGGTGACGCTGCACGATCGCGACGGGGAAGTGTCTGCCGTGCTCGAGGGAGACCGGGTCCACTTCGTGCCCGCGAGCTCTGCTTTGCGCGTGCTCGACCGCAGGACACAGAAGGCCCGCGTGCCGCTGACGCCGGATTTCGTGGAATACGTTCGCCTCGCGGACGGGCTCAAGAACATTTCCTACCTGTCGACGGCGTTCATTCCGACCGACATCCCGCAGGACGTGGCCGACGTCTGGCGTCTTTACCTGGTACTCGCCCATTCGCAGCGCCCGGTCGTGTCAGGCGCGTTCACGGCATGGGGCGTGCCACGCATGGGCCGGGTGATGGCGATGTTTCGCGATGACCGCGAAGACCTGGTGCGTCGGCCGATGTCGATCTTTACGTGCTGCCCGAACACGCCGCTGCGCTGGGGCGCGGACCCGGTGGCGAACATCATGGACTGCGCCGAATGGGGTATCCCGATCGAGATCGTGCCGGTGCTGCTGCTCGGTATGATCTCGCCGGTCACGACCGTCGGCGCGCTGGTGCTGCATACCGCCGAAGTGCTGTCGGGTCTGGTCATCGCACAGGTCGTGCGACCCGGCACGCCGGTGATTTTCGGTGGTGCGCCCGCGTCCTTCCACATGCAGCTGATGACCAACCCGATGACCGCGGTCGAGGCTCTGCAGCTGTACTGCGGCTACGCACAGGTCGCGAAGCGGCTCGGGCTGCCGTGCCAGGCTTACATGGCGCTCTCCGATTCCAAGTTCAACGACCCGCAGGCTGGGATGGAGACGGGCGTCGGCGCGTTTCTCGCGGCCAGCGCGGGCTTCAATTCGGTCTCGGGCCCGGGCATGCTCGACTACGTCAACTGTTTCAGCTTCGAGAAGCTGGTGTTCGACGACGAGATCGTGGCCCACGCGCAGCGCTTCATACGCCCGGTCGAGGTGCGTGAGGACCTGCCGGCGGGCGAACTGATTGCCGAGCTGGTTCGCGACAATCACCTGCTCACCTCCGAACACACGCTGGCTCACTGGCCGGAAGAGCTGTACATGCCGGGCCCGACGCTCGATCGGACGAACTGGGACCAGTGGGCGGAGCAGGGGTCACGCGACTGGCGCGCGCGGGCCAACGAGGTCATCGACGAGACGCTCGCCGCGTACGAAGTCGAGCCGCTCGAGCAGCGCGTGCACGACGAGATACGGCAGTTGATCAGCAGCACCAGCAGCGACCCCGGCGCCGTGCTGCCAGCCTTCACGGAGAGCCCGAATGACTGACTACGCGCTCATGAACCAGCTGCTGTTCGAGGGCAAGCAGGACCCGGTGCGCGAGATGACCGAACAGGCGCTGGCGGAGGGACGCCCGCCGATGGAAGTGCTCGACGACGGCCTGATCGCCGGCATGCGCGTGGTGGGAGAGGACTTCAAGCACAATCGCGTGTTCGTGCCCGAGGTGCTGCTCGCGGCACGCGCGATGAAGGCAGGCCTCGCCGTACTGAAGCCGCACCTGGTGTCCGACCGCAGCGACACATCGGCGCTCTCCGCGACGATCGTGCTCGGCACCGTGAAAGGCGACCTGCACGACATCGGCAAGAACCTGGTGGGAATGATGGCGGAAGGCGCGGGGTTCACCATCGTGGACCTCGGCACCGACGCGTCGGCCGAGCGGTTCATTGCTGCCGCGAAGGAACATCGCGCGCGCATCGTCGGAATGAGCGCACTGCTCACCACGACGATGATCTACATGCGCACGGTTGTTCAGAAATTCGAGGAAGCGGGAATGCGCGACGTGAAGCTCTGCATCGGCGGAGCGCCGACCAGCGCGGACTACGCGAAGCAGATCGGTGCCGATGGTTACGCGGCCGATGCGGCAAGCGCCGTGGAACTCTTCAAGCGGCTCATCTCCGAGCAGGCAGCCGCCGCGCCGTGACGGTTACGGCCGCATCGACGGCCGATGGCGCCGCGACGGTAACGATCGACGGCGTCGCCGGGCCGGCCCCGCTCGGGCAGAGCCTGTTCGACTGGGCGGATTCGCGCGGGATAGTGGTGCCGACTTCGTGCCACAAGCAGGGCAAGTGCCGGGAGTGCCTGGTCGAGATCGAGTCGGGCGCGGAATTTCTCAGCGAACCCGCGGAGCAGGAACGGCACCTCGAAGGCGCATTCCGGCTTGCCTGCCGCACGCGACTCGCCGCGCCCGGTGAAGTCAGGGCGCACACCCTGCGCCGGGGTTCCCTGCGCATCGAGACGGATTCCAGCGCCGGCAATGATGAACGCGTCGTGCTCGATCCTGCCGTCACGCGGGACGGGTCGCGGATACTGCTCGACGACGAGCCGATCGCGGAATCGGACGGGCCGATCCATGGTCTGGCCCTGGACCTCGGAACCACCACCGTCGCGATCCGCCTGCACGACCTCGAGTCGGGGCGCCTGGTCGCAACGCGGTCGTTCGAGAACCCGCAGCGCTTCGGCGGCTCGAATGTCATGTCGCGTATCCACTACGACGGGGAGCACCGTGGCCGCCTGCTGCAGCGCACGCTGCTCGGCTACCTGACGCATGCCATCGAGTCGCTGCCAGTCGATCCCATGACCATCTACGAACTGGTGGTAGCGGGTAACCCCACGATGCGCGACCTGCTGTTCGGCCTCGACGTGCAGGGTCTTGGAGTCCTGCCTTACCGTTCCATCACGGAAGCGAAAGTGGAAGAGGGCGGCGCGGCCACGACCAGCCTCTCCACGACTGCGAAGAAACTGCGGCTGCCGGTGAATCCCGCGGCTCGCGTCCATGGCCTGCCGCTGGTGGCCAGCCACGTGGGTGCGGACGCGGCAGCCTGCCTGCTCGCGACCGGCATGGCCGAGGGCAGCGAGATCTGCGCGCTGCTGGACATCGGCACCAACACCGAGGCTTTCTTCGGCAATGCGACCCGCATGCTGGCCGCGTCCTGTCCGGCGGGCCCCGCCTTCGAGGGCGGCGGCGTGGGTTGCGGCATGCCGGCGCTGGATGGCGCCATTGAGCGGGTCGCGCTGGATGCCGAGGGAGCGATGCGCGTCGGGATCGTGGGTGACGCTGCGCCCGCCGGCATCTGCGGGTCCGGCCTGGTGGACCTGATGTCGGAGCTCCGGCGCACCGGGCGCATGAACGGACAGGGCCGGTTCACCGAGCCTGACGAGCCGATCGTCCTCGACGCCGATGGCCGCGTCTCGGTGTGCGAGGCCGACGTCAACGAGCTTGCGCAGGCGAAGGGAGCCAATGCGGCAGGCCTGCGTGTGCTCGCTGACGAGTACGGAGTGAACCTGGGCCGCGTCGACCGTCTCTATCTCGCGGGAGGATTCGCGCGCCACCTCGACGTCGATGCGGCATGCCGCATCGGCCTCATCCCCGACCTGCCGCGCGAGCGCATCGTGAAGGTCGGCAACGCGGCACTTGCCGGCGCGTCGATTGCGTTGCTGTCGCGGACACGGCGCGCCGACCTCGAAGCGATCGTGCGGCGTGTGCAGCTCGTCCGGCTGGAGGCGCATCCGGAGTTCTTCGATTTCTTCGTGCAGGGCTGCCAGTTCGAGCCGTTCGGAGCCGGGCCGTGAGCGCCGCGACGATGCTGTCGGTGTCCGCCGCGGACGCGGCGGCTGGTGTCACGGAGGCCGAGTTCCGGCGACTGCTCGGGATTCCACGCGGACGCGAAGTGGCGGCGGAGATCGGCGAGCGCGCCGAGCTTGCGCGGCGCTGGTACGCGGAGCACGGGCGACCGTTCGTAGCCCTGCGTCGCATGGCACTCGCCAGTGCCACGCCCGAATCCGTGACGCTCGAGACTGGTGAGGTGATCGGCGGCGCTGCGCTCGCCGAACGACTGCGCGAGGGCGAAGCCTACGCGCTGGTTGCGCTCGCTGTGAGTGCCGGCCCCGAGGTCGCGGCCGAAGCGGCGCGGCTCTGGGCCGATGACCGCCCGGATGAGTCGTACTTTCTCGACAGGTTCGCAGCCGCAGTCGCCGAGCAACTTGTGTGGCAGGCGTCTGCAGCGCTCTGCGGCAGCGCCACGACTGCGGGCGAGGGCCTGCTGCCGCACCTGTCGCCGGGCTGTGGCCGATGGGAGATCTCGGCGCAGCGGCAGTTGATGGCGCTGCTGTGTGCCGATCAACTGCCGCAGCCGCGTGCGATGCCGCCGGCGGCCGGGGAGGACGCGCAGCCCCTCTTGGTGCTCGGACCCATGACGCTGCTCGCGTCCGGCGCGCTCAAGCCGCAGCACTCGCTGCTCGCTGCGCTCGGCGTGGCGCGGCGTGCTATCGTCGCGACACCCGAATCCTCGTGCCGCAGCTGTGACCTTGCCCGTTGCCGATACCGGCGGGCACCCTACGCGCGGGAGCCCGTTTCGAGGGTGATTGAATGACACGACCTACCCTGCTCGAAGCGCTGAAGTCGCGCGTGCTGCTCGGCGACGGTGCGATGGGCACACAGTTGCAGGATGCAGGCCTCGAATCCGGTCACTGCGGCGAAGCCTGGAACCTGGATCACCCGGACCGGGTGGTCGGTATCCAGCGGCGGTATGCCGAAGCGGGATCCGACCTGATCCTAACCAACACATTCGGCGCCTGCCGCATCATGCTCGATCGTCACGGCGAAGGCGCGCGCACCGCCGACATCAACCGCGCATCGGTGGCGATCGCGCGCGAGGCGCTCGGCGGGCGCGGTTACGTGCTCGGCGACATCGGCCCGTTCGGCGGCCTGATGGAACCCTACGGCGATATTTCGCGCGCCGCCGTGGAACGCGCATTCCGCGAGCAGGCGCGCGCGCTCGTGGAGGGAGGCGCGGACGGTATCATCATCGAGACGCAGACCGCCTTCGAGGAAGTCGAGATCGCGATCGCTGCCGCGCGCGAGGCGGGTGCGCCGGTCGTGATTGCATCCTTTGCCTTTGACCGCATGCTGGACGAGGACGACGTTCGCACCATGATGGGTATCAGCCCGGAGCAGGCGGCGGAGTTCATGGAGCGGCACGGTTGCGACGTGGCCGGGCTGAACTGCGGCACGGGCGTGGACATGCGTTTCGCCGCCGACATTACCCGCCGCTACCGGGCGACCTGCGGGTTGCCGGTGATGGCGCAGCCCAATGCAGGCGCGCCGGTGCTCGAGGACATGAAAGTGCTCTACAAGCAGACACCCGGGGAAATGGGCGACGGGCTGGAGGGGTTGCTGGCGGCAGGGCCGCGTATCGTAGGCGGCTGTTGCGGAAGCACGCCGGCGCACATCCGCATGTTCCGCGAGATCCTGGATGGCAAGAGCGGAGAGCAGCGGGCATGAGAGTCAGCATTCCGACCGATGACGCGCTGCTCGACACCTACCTGCCCTCTGCCAGGCCCGATGGTTCGGGTGTCGGTGTCAACTATGCCGACCAGCTCTTGAAGCTGCTGAAGCAGACCCTGCCGGACGGGCGAAAGCTTGCGGCCAGGCGCCGCGGGCTCAAGGTGTCCGTTACCATCGGCGAGAGCAGCGGTCATTCGATCATGCGCAGAATCGAGCACGGTCCCGAAACCCGCGTGATATTCGAGCGCGCGCTGGTCGAGGCGGCACGCGAAGCCGGGGCCGGGCTCACCCGTGAGCCGGGCGTGATCCACCTGGATCTCTGACTGTTGAAGAGTCGCGATCGATGCGCGTAATTATCGGATGGCTCGCGGCCTTCATCGTCGGCTCGGCCGGCTGGTGGCTCGGGCAGAAGGTGGGGCTCGGCACTGCGGTAGTGCTGAGTGCCGTGGGCACCGGGGTCGGGCTGTGGGCGGGGTATCGCTGGTTCGATGACAACCTGAGGTGATGACTTTGAACGTGCATCCAACCGCGATCGTCGAGGACGGAGCGCAGCTGGGCTCGGGGTGCGTGGTGCACGCCTACGCCATCATCACGCGTCGCGTAGTGCTCGGCGACGGCGTGGTAGTGCATCCACATGCGGTCGTGGGCGGCGACCCGCAGGACCTGGGTTTCGACACCAAGACCGCCACCGGTGTTCGCATCGGCGCGCGCACGGTGATTCGCGAGCATGTGACCATTCACCGTGCAACGAAACCCGACGGCTGGACCGAAGTCGGTGCGGACTGCTTCCTGATGATCGGTTGTCACATCGCCCACGACTGCCGCCTGGCAGACCGCGTGATCGTGGCCAACAACGTGTTGTTCGCCGGTCACATCCAGGTCGGCGAGGGGGCCTTCATTGGCGGTGGCACAGTGATTCACCAGTTCTCCCGGATCGGTGAGGGTGCGATGGTTGGCGGGGCGTCGCGTATCTCGCAGGACGTGCCGCCGTTTACCATGGTGACCGAACGTGACGAGATCGTCGGCCTGAACGTCGTGGGCCTGCGCCGCCGCGGCCTGCCGCGGACGACGGTCGAGGAACTGAAGAGGGCTTTCCGCGCCGTC
>JALHTE010000276.1 GCA_022865595.1 Steroidobacteraceae bacterium
ATTCTTGCCCTCGTTCTTACGAGTGACCCCCAATTCGGCGGCCTGCTTCTGCGGGCCGCCCTTTTTTTGGTCGCGGCTTCCTCAGGCGAACAGGGCCGCGAAGTGTTTCTCGCCGCGGGCCTGCGCCAGCAGCAGCGCCAGCAGCGCATCGGCTGCCATGGGCTCACCGAACAGGCGGCCCTGACCGAGGTGACAGCCCAGCCCGCGCAGGTGGGCCAGCTGTCGACTGGTCTCGATGCCTTCGGCCACGACCTCGAGTTCGAGATTGCGGCCCATCTCGACGATGGTCCGGACCAGCGTCGCATCGTCGCGCGAATCCGCGGCGTGCTGCACGAAAGTCTGGTCGATCTTGAGGGTGCCCACCGGGAACTGCTGCAAGGCGGCGAGCGACGAATAGCCGGTTCCGAAATCGTCGATCGAAAGGTGCAGGCCCATGCCGCGCAACTCGTCGAGCAGCCCGACCATGCGGCGCGCGTCGGTCATGAGGGTCGTCTCGGTGATCTCGAGTTCGAAGTTGACCGGCGACACCCCGAAGTCGCTGAACACCGAGCGGCAGTTCGGGATGAATTCCGCCTGTCGCAGCTGCTTGAGCGAGAGGTTGATGGAAACACGGCCGGGCTGGGGCACCTGATCCTGCCAACGCCGGTAATCGTAACAAACGCGCTTCAACACCCACTCGCCGATCGCGTTGATCAGGTCGGATTCCTCGGCCAGCGGAATGAACTGCGCCGGGGGAATGTCGCCATGGCCCGGCAGCCGCCAGCGCAGCAGCGCCTCGGCGCCGACGACGCGGCCCTGGTCGAGGTCGACCTTGGGCTGGTAGAACATCACCAGCTCGTCTCGCTCGATCGCACGGCGGAGCTTGCTCTTCAGCATCAGTCGCTCGACGGCAATGGCGCTCATGTCGGGCGTGTAGAACGAGCAACTGTTGCCGCCGTTCTGCTTCGAGTGGTACATGGCTGCATCGGCATCGCGAATCAGGTCCACCACGTTGTCGGCATCCTGTGGGCACAGCGCGATGCCGATGCTCGCGGTGATCAGGATTTCCTGGTTGCCGATGTGAAACGGCTTGCCGAGCTGCTCGAGCAGCTCCCTGGCAAGGCCCCCGAGCATGGCGCGATTGTCCTCCTCACGCGGCAGGTTCTCGACGAACAGGCCGAACTCGTCGCCGGCAAGACGGCCCAGCATGGTTTCCTTCGGGATCTGTCCGATCAGCCGCTCACTGAGGATTTCCAGGGTGCGGTCCCCCGCGGCATGGCCGAAGGTGTCGTTGATCTCCTTGAACTGGTCCAGGTCGAGATACAATAGCGCCACGCCGCGGCCCGCCCGCCGCGCCCGGGCCATCGCCTGCTGCAACGAATGCTGGAACTGCATCCGGTTCGGGACCTTGGTCAGCGTGTCGTAGCGCGCCAGGTAGCGGATCCGGCGCTCGGCACGCTTGCGATCGGTGATGTCGTGAGCGACGAACACGCAGCCTCGAAGGTCCGGGTCCTCATCCATGATGCGGGATCCGGACAACGACACTGGGATCGTCTGGCCAGCGCGTGTAGCGAAAGTAAGCTCGCGCAGGCCCGACGACGCCTTGTCGATGTCGAAGTCCTTGCGGTCCTGCTCGGCGACGAGCGTCGCGAGGTTCAGTTCGCAAAGCTGTTCCGCGGACCAGCCCGTCAGGCGGGCC
>JALHTE010000277.1 GCA_022865595.1 Steroidobacteraceae bacterium
ATTGCCTTTGGTTTTCCCGCAAGCGATTCGGAGATCGAGGCGGCTGCAATTGCGGCGCGTGTCACCGAGTTCACGGATTCGCTGCCGGCCGGGCTCGACACCGAGGTGGGCGACCGGGGCATCCTGCTCTCCGGGGGGCAGCGCCAGCGCATCGCCATCGCCCGGGCGATGCTGCGCAACACGCCAGTGCTGATTCTCGACGAGGCGACCTCCGCGCTCGACACGGAACTCGAGCGCCAGATCCAGGGACAACTCGATTTGCTGATGCAGAATCGCACCACGCTGGTGATCGCACACCGCCTGTCCACGGTCGAGAAGGCGAGCCGGATCCTGGTCATGGATGGCGGCAGGGTGATAGAGACCGGTACCCACGAGGAGTTGTTGGCCCGCGACGGCCAGTACGCCGTGCTCTATCGCATGCAGTTCAACGAATGAGCGCCGCGGCGCGACTGCAGCAATTGTGGTACGGCCCCGCGTGGCGCAGCCTCCCACTGTGGCCCCTGTCCTGGATTTTCGGCCTGCTGGTCTTCGCGCGCACCAGCCTTTACCGCATCGGCATCCTGCGCCGGGTGTGGATCGGCGCGCCGGTGGTGGTGGTTGGCAATCTCACCGTCGGAGGTACAGGCAAGACGCCGGTGGCCGCATGGCTGGCGCGCGAACTGACGCGACGCGGGCGCCGTGTCGGGGTTGTGCTGCGGGGCTACGGCGCCCGGCATCGTGGAAGCGCCCGGACGGTTGAACCCGGCGACGACCCGCTCGAGGTTGGTGACGAGGCGTTGCTGCACGCCCGCAACGGCCCGCACGTGGTCGTGATCGGAGCCGACCGGACCGCAGCCGCGCGCCTGGCAGAAGAGCGGGGCGCCGAAATCGTGGTTTCCGACGACGGCCTGCAGCACCTCCGGCTCGGCCGCGACTTTGAAATCGTCGTGGTCGATGCCGTGCGCGGTTTCGGCAACGGTTGCCTGCTGCCTGCCGGGCCGCTGCGCGAACCGGCAGGCCGGCTCGAGCGCGCCGACGCGGTCGTACTGACGCGGCGTGGTTCAGGCGACGCGTCACCGGTGCACCCAAGCGGCCCATTTGTCGCCGAGGCCAGGCTCTCACCGGGGAATGCGGTGAACCTGCTGACCGGCGAGCGCAGGGAACTCGCGCATTTCCGTGGCCGGCGCGTGCATGCTGTCGCCGGTGTTGGCAACCCGCAGGCCTTTTTCGACGCGCTGCGGGACGCGGGGCTGGACTTCGCCGAGCATCCGCTGCCGGACCATGCCCCGATCGATCACTTGGCGCAGCCGTTTCCGGACGATGCCTCGGTCCTGATGACGGAGAAAGATGCCGTAAAATGCCTGGCCTACGCCCGGGCTGGCTGGTGGTACGTGGAATTCGAACTTGGCATGGAACGTGAAACAGCCCGGGACCTGATCGCCCTCGTCCTGGAAAGCGCCGGACTGACCGGCGCCGGAGTGAATCTTGGATAGCAAACTGCTCGACATTCTCGCCTGTCCCGTATGCAAGGGGCCGCTACAGTGGCATCGCGACGTGCCGTGCCTCGTGTGCCGCGCGGATCGCCTGTGTTTCCCGGTGAGGGACGGGATCCCGATCATGCTGGAAGAGGAGGCGACGCGGCTTGCGGCGGACGACGCGCTCCTGAAGGACTGACGGTGCGGTTCCACGTCGTCATACCGTCGCGTTACGCCTCGACCAGGCTGCCGGGAAAGCCGCTGCTCGACATCGGCGGGCGGCCGATGATCCAGCGCGTCGTCGAGCAGGCGTGTGCGAGCGGCGCGGAACGGGTCGTAGTGGCGACCGATGACGCCAGGATCGCTTCGGCGGTCCACGACCCTCGCGACCCGGGCGCGGTGATTGCGATGCTGACCGATCCGCAATTGCCATCGGGCACGGACCGTGTCGCGGCGGTTGCGGAGGCGCTCGGTTGGGACGAGGGTGTCGTGGTGGTCAACGTGCAGGGCGACGAGCCTTTCATGCCTCCCGCACTGATCGAGCAGGCGGCGGAACTGCTGCTCGGCGACGAATCGGCGGGAATCGCGACGCTGGCGACTGCCGTGCGGTCGATCGACGAGTTCAGGGATCCGAACGTGGTCAAGGTGGTCGCGTCTGATGACGGAGCCGCGCTGTATTTCAGTCGTGCGCCGATTCCGTACGCCCGCGACGACGCCGCGGGTGCCACGAGCGGCCAGCATGGATTTGCGCACTCGATGCGGCACATCGGCATCTATGCATATCGGGTCGCTGCGCTGCGCAGAATCACCGCCCTGCCGCCGTCGAGCCTCGAGCAGTGCGAAATGCTTGAACAATTGAGGGCGCTGCAGCACGGCATGCGCATACTGGTCGGAACCTGTCGCGTGCCGCCAGGCGCGGGCGTCGACACCGAATCCGACCTGCAGCGGGCGCGCGAGATCGCGGGCGGGCAGGGTGTCGAGTCCCCGGGAGAAATCGAATGAACGAGGTCCTGCACACGGCATTCGGCATCACCGTTACGCCCTGGAAACTGGTCGGATATCTCGGCGTGGTGCTGTTTGCCGGCCGCTGGTTCGTGCAGATGGCGTACTCGCGGGCGCACGGCAGGCCGGTCGTGCCGACTGCGTTCTGGTTCATGAGCATCTCGGGCAGCCTGCTGCTGCTGTCCTACTTCACGTTCGGCAAGAACGACTCGGTAGGCATCCTCTCGAACCTTTTTCCGGCCGGCGTCGCCGGCTACAATCTTTACCTGGACCTGACGCACAAGCGCTCACTGCGCGCACCGCCCGGCAGCAGCTGAGGGGCGCGCTGAAAATCACCGGGTAGCGGCTGGCCGCCGGGCACAGGCTTCGGGTCTTGGTCTGCCCGGATGCCGGATCAGGCGGAAGGCGGTCGGCGCGGACGCAGGCCCAGTGTCTTCTTTGGCTTAACGAGACCGCGGATCTCCTCGGGCGTCAGGTTGCGCCATCGACCCAGCGGCAGGTCACCGAGCCTGACATGCATGATGCGAACCCGTTGCAGGTTACGCACCGTGTAATCGAAATGCTCGCACATCCGCCGGATCTGGCGGTTCAGGCCCTGCG
>JALHTE010000278.1 GCA_022865595.1 Steroidobacteraceae bacterium
CCGGTCAGCTTCTGGTCGTCGGGCAGCGCATCGTGCGGCGTCGAAGTGATGTTCGTATGGCAATCGACACAGCCCAGTTCGGGGTGCGCGGCCGACTTGAACGTTACGTCCTCGTGGCACTTGGTGCAGGCCGCGTCATCGGCCCAGACCGCCGGCGGACCGGCAAGCAGTCCCGCGCACAGCACGAGCGTGGACCAGAACGAAAATCGCGGCAGGCGCATCGACATGAACGTGCACTCCCTTGTTATCGGCGCACGGGCGCATGATCCGCGCCTCGCAACGCAGCCGGCAGCCGTTCATTCCACTACGCGCAAGTACGTATGGCCCCCGGCACCTGGCCAGGGACCATTCGGGCGCTCCTGCTCTCCGCTTTAGGTACCTGCCTGTTTGACCCCCTTGCCGGCCACTCGGCGTAATCGCGGCGCGATTATTAGCGCTGCACCGAACAGCGCCATCGCGATGAAAAGTGTCGCGGGGCGCGAGTGCTTGAAATCCTGGCCCGCCATCTTGATGCCGATTGCCACCAGCAGTGGGTAGACCAGCCACGAACACTCGCGGAAGCGCGGTTGTCGTCCGATCCACGCGACCAGCAGCGTGGCCAACGACAGCACGACCGTCGTGACGGTCGCCAGCACGCCGGTGGCTACGCTGCCGTCCGGCAGGCCGCCGACAAGCGGTGCGATAAAACCTGTCACACAGGCGGAAGAAGCTGCGAAGAACACCAGGATGATCACGAGCCTGAGCCCGCTCGCGACCTCGTCGCCCTTTTCATTCCTGCGTGCGGCCGCGAAACCGACCGACAGCGCGCCTGCGACCAGCACGACTACCATGGCGGCTGAGGGCAGGATCCAAGGGCCTTCTGTGGACGCCGCAATCGTTCGCAGGCAATAGCCCAGCGTGCCGGATACGATACCGGCCGCAAGCAGGTAGGCTGCGGCATGCACCAGCATGAACGACCGCCCGAAGCGCGACCACAGCGCAGCCGCTAGCGCGGCGAGCGCGGCGAATACCACCCCAACCCAGCGTTGCCCGACTACCAGCGTGAAGCCTGCCAGCACGTACACGAGCGCCAGCGTCGTGTAATAGTAGACGTTGGCCCCCTTGTCCTTGCGCCTGTCCAGGAACACGACGGCCACGGCGTAGCTGGCCGCCCCGAACACGAGGCTGACGAGCCCGAGCGCGGCGGGAACGATGCCGGTAACCTCCGTCAGGTACAGTGCGCCGCCGAAACCAACGACCAGGGCCGCGGCGGTCTGGGCAACCTCGAACGGGACGACGTTGCGGCCCCTGATCAGCGTCCGGATTGCGATGCTTCCGACATAGGCGCCGAGCAACAGGAACTGAAGCAGAATGGCGACCTCTGGCGTGTCGTGCTGCTCGGGTGCCAGCACACGCATTGTCACACCGACCACGGCCACGTCGGCTGCGAGCGCGGCCGGCCAGCGAAGACCCCACCAGTCCAGCGAGTAGCCGAACCACATGGTCGCCACACCGAGCGCGATCAGGAAGCAGGCGAACGGCGCCACCGCACCGGTCTGCACCAGCAAGGCAGCGCTGGTCGAGATCGCCGCGATCACGGTGATCCACCCCACCACCCGCAGCCGCCGGTGCCAGGCAACGACCAGCATGGCCGCGGTGAGCCCTGCGACGGCGAGCGCGCTCGCCACGCCACCGAGCACCTTGAACCTCGTCGCCGCCTCTACCAGCAGCGGATAGGCGATCATTGCCGCGGCCAGTGCGTGGAAAATCGCGCTCGGCACCTGCCGTCGCCCGCCTGCGCGATCGGCGAAAAATAGCCAGACCATCGCGTAGGCAAAGCCCACGGAGAGGCCCACCGGAGGAGCGAGTACATGGGAATCGGTCATGGCTCTAAGGAAGAACCCGCCCGCCAGGACCAGGAAGAGTCGCCCCACGAGGGACAGCAGCGCGATCGGATCGTAGGGGTTCTTCGCTGGCGCATCCCTCGCCGGCACCTGGCCGGCCGCGCCTGCCCCCGCGGTTGCAGCCTCGCCCCGCGACTCCAGCGCACCGAGCCGCCTTTCCAGCGACAGCACCGACTGTCGAAGCTCAGCGACCGTGGACTCGAGACGAGCGGTCCGATCCTCCATGGCTCCCCCTGCGCCCCGCTGTTGTCGGTCTGCTGCCTCGCGCGGGACTGCGGTCCGATGACAACACCGCGCAGCGCAACAATTCATGAGGAATTCCCGCAGTGCAGTGCTGCGGGCGAGCGCGGGCTGTGCGATCCTCCGCGCCCTCATGCCTATCCTCACCCTCCAGGACGCCGAGCTCGCCTACGGGCTGCATCCGCTGCTCGACCAGGCCGGGCTTGCTGTCCGCGCCGGCGAGCGAATCGGGCTCATCGGCCGCAACGGCACCGGCAAGTCCAGCCTGCTCCGAGTGATCGCCGGCGAGCTGCCGCTGGACGACGGAGAAATCCGGCGCCGCGACGGACTCACCGTCACCCTGGTCGAGCAGGAACCCGTGCTGCCGGAAGCGGCGACGCTGCGCGAATGCCTGGCGCTGCGGGGCAGATTCGAAGACATCCGCGACGAGCGCCTGCGCTGGGGTGCCGAGGCCAGGCTGGTCGAATACCTGCACCGCTTCGGACTGGACGAGGGGCTCTGCATGGACGCGGCCTCGGGCGGCGAACGAAAGCGCGCGGCGCTGGCACTCGCGCTCGCGCTGGAGCCGCAGCTGCTGCTGCTCGACGAGCCGACCAATCACCTCGACATCGACGGCATCACGCTGCTCGAGGACCTGCTGCTGAAAGGGCCAGCAGCGATCGTCATCACCCACGACCGCGCGTTCCTCGATCGAGTCGCGACCCGCATCGTCGAACTCGATCGCGGGCTGTTGCGGTCCTACCCGGGCAATTTCGCTGCATATGAGCGGCGCAAGGCCGAGCAGCTCGCGGCCGAGGCGCTGGAGAACCGCAGGTTCGACAAGTTCTGGGCGCAGGAGGAAGTGTGGATCCGCAAGGGTGTCGAAGCCCGCCGCACGCGCAATGCCGGTCGTGTCCAGCGGCTCGAGGACCTCAGGCGTGAACGCATGGCGCGACGCGACCTCGTGGGCAGCGTGCGCCTGACGCTGGATGCCGGCGAGCGCTCGGGGAAGCTCGTCGCCGAGCTCGAGGACGTGACCAAGTCGTTCGGTGAACGCCCGATCGTTTCGCGACTCTCCACCAGGATCATGCGTGGCGACCGCATCGGTGTCGTCGGCCCGAATGGCGCCGGCAAGACCACGCTGCTCAAGCTGATCCTGGGCGAAATCGCGCCCGATTCGGGTACGGTCCGACTCGGCACAAATCTGCAGGTCGCCTATTTCGACCAGATGCGCGAGCAGCTCGACCCGGAGCGCAGCGTCGCCGACACCGTCAGCCCCGGATCCGACTGGGTGGACCTCGCCTCCGGCCGCAAGCATGTCGTGAGCTACCTGGGCGACTTCCTGTTCCCACCGCAGCGAACCGAATCCCCGGTGAAGATGCTCTCTGGCGGCGAGCGCAACCGATTGCTGCTCGCACGACTGTTCGCGCGGCCCGCGAACGTACTGGTGCTCGATGAGCCCACTAATGACCTCGACATCGATTCGCTGGAGTTGCTGGAATCCACGCTGCAGGACTATCCCGGCACCGTGCTGCTGGTGAGCCACGATCGCGCATTCCTGGACAACGTGGTCACGCAGACCCTGGCCGCCGAAGGCGACGGGACCTGGAAGGAGTACGTCGGCGGCTACAGCGACTGGCTCGAGCAGCGCCCTCCGCGGCAGTCCTCCACGACTTCCTCTACCGGGAAAGCGGGTGAGGTTCCGCGCGAGCGATCCGATTCCCTTCCCCTCCCCGACCGTCCTGCGCCCACCAAGCTCTCCTACAAGGAATCCCGCGAGCTGGAGAAACTGCCGGGTGAAATCGAGGCGCTCGAGTCAGAACAGCGAGGCCTCACGGAACAGATGAGCCGCAGCGACTACCACAAGCAGGGCGTCGCGAAGATAAGAGCAGACCGGCAGCGTGCCGACGAAATCGAGAGGCTGCTTGCCAGGGCCTATGAGCGCTGGGCTGAACTGGACGCCAAGGTGACGGCGGCGCGCTGACGGAAGGCATTCGCAGCGCTGTCGCCTGCCGGGCTGCGCAGCAGCCTCACCGCCCATTGGCCGACGATATGCAAAGACGCGCGATAAGCGGGTGACGCGTCACTCTTTCTGCACATCACGGCGAACGGCTGATCCCTCGTCGCTATATTCGGCCCGGACACCAATTCATTGCGAGGCCGACCGATTGATTTGGCCGAGAGCAAACGTCTAACGAAGCCCAGAGAAATCTGGGCTTCGTCGTTTCAGGGCTGGGGAAACGATACGCAGTCTCATTCCGGTTACTTCGATCCCCAGGTTTTGACTGACCGCCATCGCGACAGCGCGCCACACGCCGACCTGTTCCTCGAGGGGGATCTCAACATGACTCGATCAACCAGCACTTACGCCACACCACGCGTCAACTGGATCTTTCTTCTATGGGTAACGCTCTGTTCGGTGCTGTTCGCCGCCGAGGCCTCTGCGCTGACACTCTCCCCCAACAAGGTGACTGTGGCCGTTGGCGGCAGCGCCACGGTACAGATCAGCAGTGCGCGTGGAGAGATCCAGGCCGAGTC
>JALHTE010000279.1 GCA_022865595.1 Steroidobacteraceae bacterium
AAGGTCTTCCTGCCGACCAGCACCGCCCTGCCATGATCCCTGAGCGCGCCGGCTACGATCTCGGAGGCGGAGGCTGATCCGCCATTGACCAGCACCGCCATCCGCGCACCACGGCTGATGTCGCCGGCCGTCGCGTTCATGTGAAAGCGCGAATCACGGGAGCGGCCGCTGGCCGCGACGATCAACCCGCTGTCCAGGAACGCATCGGCGACTTCGACTCCCGACTCGAGTACGCCCCCGGGGTTACCGCGAAGGTCGAGCACCAGGCCGTCGAGCGGCCGGGCCGACTCGCGCCGCAACTCGTCGAAGCGAGCCCGCAGTTCAACTGGCGTCGTCTCACTGAACTGTGTGATGCGCAGGTAGCCGTACCCCGGCTCCAGCAGCGCCTGCCGGACACTGTGAATGTCGATCACGGCGCGCTCGATCGTGTAGTCGATCGGCTCGCCGAACCCGTCGCGCTCGAGGGTGATCCGCACCGATGTTCCCGGCTTGCCACGCACCCGCGCGACGGAATCCTCCAGTCCAGCCGAACGAACGGCGTGACCATCGATGGCGATGATGGCATCACCCGTCTGCACCCCGGCACGATCCGCCGGAGAGCCTTCTATCGGCGCCACGACCACGATCAGGCCGCCCTCGTAGGAAACCTCGATTCCAATACCCGAGTAGGTCCCTTCGCTCGAAACCCGCAGGCTTTCCAGCTCCCTGGCGTCCAGGAACGCCGAGTGGGCGTCGAGTCCCGACACCATGCCCCGAATGGCATGCCGCATGAGCTGATGATCGTCTACCGTCTCGACGTACTCGTTCTTCAAGCGCCCGATCACTTCCTGCATGAGGTGCGCGTCCTGCGCGGGCAGGTCTGCCGATACCGGCTTTCGCGAAGCGAGTACGCCACTGCTGATTGCCAGCGCGAAGCCGAGCAGCGCGCCAAGCGAGAGCGTCAGGACGGTGTGGCGGGTGGGGGGCATGGGCGTCGCCCGAGCCTACTGTGCCGCCATGGCCTCGTAGAGCGCCAGATCGCCGAGCACTTCCGCCATGGGGACCGGCCGACCGATGGCAAAGCCCTGGCCGAAGTCCACGCCGAGAGCTGCCATGCGCACGCGGAGTTCGTCCGTCTCGACGTACTCCGCGACTGTTTCCATCCCCATCGTGTGGGCGAGTTGCGCGATCGCGCGCACCATCGACTCGGTTCGCGGGTTCTTGGCGGCATCCTTCACGAAGCTGCCGTCGATCTTGAGGGTCGTCACGGGCAGGGACTTCAGGTAGGACAGCGACGACAAACCCGTGCCGAAGTCATCAAGCGCGAACGTGCAGCCCAGCGCGCGCATGCGCTGCATCAGGCGGTCCGCGCGAGCCAGGTTCGCGACGGCCGCCGTCTCGGTCAGCTCGAAGCAGATCGCTTCGGGCGGCAGGCCCGAATCGAGCAGCGTGGTCTCCAGGTAGCCCAGGAAAGCCTCGTCGGCGATCGACGGGCCCGACACGTTGATGGAGAAGCGCATACCGCGACCACGCAGCACGCCTGCCTGCGAGCGGAGCGCCGCGAGCGCGTTCTTGACTACCCACCGGTCGATCTGGGGCAGCAGCTGGTAACGCTCGGCGGCCGACAGGAATTTGTCCGGCGGTATGATCTCCCCGCCCGCGCCCAGCATGCGGAGCAACAATTCGAAGCGCGGCTCGCCACCCTGCGCGGCGAGCGGCAGGATCGGCTGGGCGAACAGTACGAAGCGGTCCTTCTCCAGCGCCTGGTGCAGGCGCTGTATGACCTCGACGTCCGCGTGGCGCCGCATGATGCTCTGGTCAGCGTCCTGGAAGATCTCGACACGTCCGCGGCCGCGATCCTTCGCCGCCTTGCAGGCAATTTCGGCGCTGGCCAGGCCATGCGCGAGCGCGGCGGGGGTATCCTCCAGTTCCGAGACCCCGATGCTCACGGAAACCTGCACGGTGCCGTCGCCGCGCGGGTAGGACAACTCGGAGCACTGCTTGCAGATCGTGCCGGCAATCTCCTCCGCAAAGTCGAGCTTGCAGTCCGGCACGAACACCGCGAATCGATCTCCTGCCACCCGGGCGGCCAGCGCGCCAGATCGGGGCTTGCGCCGCAGGACTTCCGCGATCTTGCCGATGACCTCGTCGCCGACGTGCATGCCGAAGTTGTCATTGACGACATGCATGCTGTCACCGTCGATATAGAGCACGCAGCTCGACGTACCTCCGGCGTCCGCAAGCGCCGCGCGCACCTGCAGCTCGAACGCCTGGCGCGTCAGCAGCGAGGTGGCCGCATCGTAATTGTTCTGCAGCACGGCGCTGGCCTTGCGCATCAGCAGCTCCAACAGGCGCTCGGCACGCAGGCCGAAGTCCTCCGCGTCGGCGGGGCGGAACATCGCGAGGAATCCCATGACCCGTCCGGAGGAGTGGCGCACGGGAACCGACAGGATCTTGTACGGCGGCAGTCCGCCCTGTTCGGCATTCGCCTTGTTGATGAGCAAGGTGCGACGCTGCATCTGGGCCCAGTTCAGCAGGTGCCGGTGGGTGGCCGTCAGGATGCTGACCTGCGGCTTGGTGCCGGCTTTCGACTTGCAGATCGCCACGTTGCGCTCAGGCACGACC
>JALHTE010000280.1 GCA_022865595.1 Steroidobacteraceae bacterium
AGTCGTGAGTCGTAAGAAGGCTGTACCGGCTTTACGATTCACTACTCACGACTCACCACTCACTACTCACCACTCACGGCCTGTGCGCCTGCTCCAGGTACGCACGGGTCTGCATCTCGGCCAGGCGGCTCGCGGTGCGCTCGAACTCGAAGGCCAGGCGCTCGCCCTGGTAGAGCCTCGGCGGCGGCTCCTCGGCGGACAGCACCAGCTTCACGCCCCGGTCGTAAAACTCATCGACCAGCGCGATGAAGCGCCGTGCCTGGTCGTCGCTGCCCGGACCGAACCTCGGCACGCCCGACAAGACGACCGTGTGGAAGCTGCGTGCGATCTCGATGTAGTCGGCCTGTGAGCGGGGTCCGTCGCACAGCTGGGCGAAGTCGAACCAGATGACGCTGGCGGACCTGCGGCGCACCGGGATCCGGCGTGACTCGATTTCGATCCCGCCGTCGGCTTCACCCACTTCGCCCGCGATGGCTTCGAAGCGCTGCGTGAGCAGGGCCTGTGAATCCAGGCTGCCCGCATCGATGTACAACGGCGCGCGCTCGAGCTCGCGCAGGCGATAGTCTGTGTCGCCGTCGAGAGCGAGCACCTCGGTGTGCCTTTCGATCAGCTCGATTGCCGGCATGAAGCGTTGTCGTTGCAGGCCCCCGCGGTACAAGTCCCGCGGCGCGAAGTTGGAGGTGAAAACCAGCGCCACGCCCCGCTCGATCAGTCCCGTGAACAGGCCGGCCAGGATCATCGCGTCGGCGATGTCGCCTACCGCGAGTTCGTCGAAACACAGTACACGGCTGTCGGCGGCGATCCCGGCTGCGACCCGGGCCAGTGGATCAGCCTCGTCGTGCTGCGCTCGCAGGAGCGCATGGGCCTCCTGCATGAAGCGATGGAAGTGCATGCGCCGGGAAGGTACCGACAGGTTGGCGTGGAACAGGTTTATCAGGAACGTCTTGCCGCGACCGACGCCGCCCCAGAGATAGATTCCGCGGATGGGCGCCGGTGGGGGCGGTCGGCGAAGCCGCGCCAGCAGCCTGCCGGCCAGGGTGGGCCTTGAAGTCGCGCCGCGTTCCAGTTCGGCGCGCAGCGCCGCGAGCCTGGCCACCACCGCCTGCTGGGCCGGGTCCGCGGCATAGCCATGACGCGCGAGTTCGCGCTGGTATGCCGCGACCAGGCCTGTGGACCCTTTTTTTGTGCGCCCGCTCAGGAGCGCAGCTCGGGCCGGTCACGGAACTCCTCGAGCGCGGCCGGGTTGGCCAGTGCGTCCGTGTTCCTGACGGGCAGGCCGTGAACTACGTTGCGCACGGCCAGTTCCACGACCTTGCCACTGATCGTGCGCGGGACCTGGGTGACCTGGACGATCCGCGCAGGCACGTGCCGCGGCGTGGTGTTGCTGCGGATCTGGCTGCGGATCCGCTGGCGCAACGGTTCTTCGAGTTCCAGGCCCTCGCGCAGACGGACGAACAACACCACGCGGACGTCCGCGTCCCATTCCTGGCCGATGACGACGCTCTCGAGCACCTCGTCGAGCTGCTCGACCTGGCGGTAGATCTCTGCCGTGCCGATGCGCACTCCGCCGGGATTCAATACCGCGTC
>JALHTE010000281.1 GCA_022865595.1 Steroidobacteraceae bacterium
ACGGACCGGCTTCATCCAGTTGCTGCAGCCGCTTGAGCAGGCCCAGCGCCGCGGTGGTCAAACCCTGTCGCTGCTGCAGCCGCAGTCGCTGGTACAGCGCGCCGGCGACGAGTCTCGGCCACTCGCGCGTGAGGCCGACGACTTCGGCGCGCTCGAGTAGACTGCCCGCCTGCTCCGGTTGCCCGCGGCGCCAGGCAAGCCTGGCGGCGGTCAACAGGCCGCGCAGCGCTGTATCCAGCGCGACACCGTTCGCGACCAGGTCGATCTCGTCGCGCAGCAGGGATTCTGCCTCGGTCGTCCTGCCGGTTTCGTAGAGCAGTTCCGCATACGGCCCTTTCGCCATACCGGTCGCGCCGGCGAACCGCCGGGCCCGGCGGCCGACCCCGAGACTCTGCAGGAAGCGCTGCTCCGCAGGACCTGCTCGTGCCTGGGAGAGCTCCGCGAGGCCACAGAGAAAGGCCTCGTAGGTAGCCGGGAGAATATCGGCGAGATCGTGGCTGGCAATTGGCGGCACCGCATGGAAGTCGCTCCATCGCGCATTCCAGAGGTGCACGAATCGTGCGACGTTGTTTACCGAGCCGCGCGCCAGCGGCCGGTCCTCGGCATTTCCGGCGTAGCGGGTGACCCAGCCGATTGCCTCGGTGGGGTCGTCCGCCAGGCCCGACGCCACCGCTCGAAGGGCTATGCACTCGCGGCGAACCGCGGCAGCGTCGCCCGCGCCGGATTCCTCGACAGCGCGCTCGACGGATGCGATGTGCTGCACCGCTTCGGCACTGGATAGCGACAAGACCTCCGCCCAGATGATCGCCAGCTGGAGCGTGATGGGCTGCTGGATGGACTTGCTGCCCAGCTGGCGCTCCCAGTTGAGCAGGGTCAGCAGGTCCCCGGTCTCCACCATGCGGCTGGCGCACTGTGTGATCCTGATGAGCGCCGCCTCGGTGTCCCCGGCGGCGAGCAGGTGTTTCACCGTGTCCATCTCGAGTCCGCAGGCCTCGTACCAGCGACTGGCGCGACGGTGTAGTTCGGCCACCTCGTCCCCGTGTTGCCGCTCGAGCCGCTGCAGCAGGTAATCCCGGAACAGCTGGTGGCAGGCGAACATGTCGCCGTCGTCATCGAGGCGGGTGACCAGCTGCTGTCGATCCAGTCGACCGAGCATGTCGCCGCTGTCGGGCCGGCCCGTGATGGTCTCGCACAGGGATGCCGAAAGGCGATCGACGATCGCCGTGCGCTCCATGAACTCGAGCAGGTCGGCCGGGAGCAACGAGCACAGCTCGTCCAGGAAGCCGCCGATCGATCTCGGCGAGCGGGTGAGCGAGCGGAGAAGCTCTGCAGGGTCCCGGCCGGCACCGAACGACAATGCCGTGATGCGCAGCGCCGCCGGCCAGCCCTCCGTCAGGCGGTGAATCGTCTGAACTTCCTCGAGGCCGAGGTCTGACGGTGCCGTGATTCCGAGAAAATCACGCGTCTCGTCGCCGGTGAAGCGCAGCCGCGCGGCGTCGACCTCGAGCAGCTCACCGCGGGCACGAAGCGCCCCCAGCTCGAGCGGCGGTTCGGAGCGCGACAGCAGCACCAGTCGCAGGTTGGCTGGCGCGTGACGCAGCAGGAACGAGATGAACCCGTGGATCGCTTCGTGGCTGACCGCGTTGTAGTCGTCCAGGAACAGGAAGAGTTCGTCGCCGCAGTCGGCGATTTCGTTGGCCAGCAGCGCCTGCAGCTGGTGCAGTGTCGCGCTGTTCGCGGCCTTGAGGCTTTCCTTGCCGATGTCGGGGCAGGCGCGATGCAGCGCCTGGATCACGTAGTAGATGAATTGCCGCGGCTCGTTGTCGTTGTCGTCTATCGAGAGCCACGCGACCGCATCCCCGCGTGAGCGGAGTTCCTCGATCCAGGACAACGCGAGTGTCGTCTTGCCGAAGCCGCCCGGTGCCCGGAGGATCGTGAGCTTCCGCTCGGCCGCTTCGGCCAGCAGCCCCTCGAGTCGCGCACGTGGAATGCGGCTCGCGCGCGGCACTGGCGGCATGATCTTGGTGGCGACCAGGGGCACAGCTTCGCCGGGCCCGGTCGTGGCCGGCGGTCCCGTCTGTTTCTTGCGCTGCAGCGGAATGACGCTGCTCACCCTGGTCTTCCCCCATCCGGGGGATACCGCAATGTCGGGCAAAGGCCGAAAGTTGCCATCAACGGATCGGCTCGCCCGGGGGCGGCTTTCCCCGGAAATCTACCCCTCGTGCGAGGGTGCCTGGCGATATGAACACCATCGCGTCGGCGGCGCAAGTCGCCACGTTTCGGCTCGAGACTACGCGCGCAGCAACGAACGACAGGAGATCGAGATGGACTACATGCAGTTGCCCCTGAGCGGCCTAGAAGCTCCCCTCAACGAGATGGAGCAGATGATCCAGGACAACGTTCACCACTTCGCCCTCAACGTCATGCGCCCGGCCGGCGTCGAACTCGATCGCCTGTCGGCGGACGAGGCAGTCGCGCCCGGATCACCGCTGTGGAAGGTGCTGGAGAAAGCCAACGAACTGGGGCTGAGCATGACTGCCATGGCCGAGCTGCCGCCGCTGGATCGGGTCAAGCTGTTCGCGATTGCCTCCGAGGAGCTGGCCTGGGGCGATGCGGGCCTGGCTGGGTCAATCCTGGTCAATCACTTCCCCGTCATCTACTCGATGCTCGCCGGCAACATGGAAATGGTGCACTACTGCGAGGGCAAGCTCGGGTGCTGGGGCATCACCGAATCCGAACATGGCAGCGACATGCTGGACGCCAATGCGGCGGTCGCCTCTCCGGCTGGCAGCTACGGACGCCCCAGCTGCGTGGCCCGCATCGTCGGCGACAAGATCATCGTCAACGGCCAGAAGGCGGCCTGGATATCGGGGGCAGTCACCGCCGAAGTCTGCGCCTTGTATTGCCATCTCGAAGAAGGCGGCAAGACGCGGCCCGGCGTCGCGCTGATCGTTCCGCTCGACCTGCCGGGCGTCAGCCGCGGCAAGCCCCTGGACAAGATCGGGTTCCGAGGAATGAACCAGGGCGAACTGTATTTCGACAATGTCGAAGTGCCGATGGCGAACCTGCTCGCCGGTCCGGACACCTACCAGGATTTCGTCTACCGGACACTTTGCGAAGCCAACCCGCACGTCGCAGCGACGTCCGTGGGCATCGCCCGCGCCGCCTTCGAGCACGCGCTGGAGTATGCGCACCACCGCAAGCAGGGCGGAGTCGCCATCATCCAGCACACCGGCATGCGTCTGCGCCTGTTCGAGATGTTCCGCAAGGTCGAGGCGGCCCGCGCGCTGACCCGCCGCGTCATGGCTTTCAACACGACGGCGCCCCGCCCCTCGCTGCTGGCTTCCGCCGCGGCAAAGGTGACGGCCACGCAAGCCGCCTTCGAGGTTGCCTCCGAGGCCGTGCAGATCTTCGGTGGCAACGGCGTTACCCGCGAATACCCGGTCGAGAAGCTGTTCAGGGATGCGCGTTCCAGCATGATCGCCGACGGCCTGAACGAAATCCTCGGCATGAAGGGCGGCAGCGACCTGATCAACCCGGACTGGCTGTGAGGAACCCCGCATGAAAATGAACGCGTACGTCGCTGGCGTCGGCATGACGCCGTTCGGCAAGCACCTCGACAAGACCCTGAAGGCGCTGGCGGGCCAGGCCATCACCGCGGCGCTGCGCGACGCGGGCCTGCAGGCCGGGGACTTGCAGGCCGCCTGGATGGGCAACGCCGCGGCAGGCGTCACGGTCGGCCAGGAGATGATCCGCGGCCAGGTCGCATTGCGCGAGCTCGGCATCGGCCGCATTCCCGTGGTGAACGTCGAGAACGCCTGCGCGTCGTCTTCGACCGCGCTGCAGCAGGCCTGCGCGATGGTGACCGCGGGCCTCTACGACGTCGTGCTCGCCTGCGGCTCGGAGAAGCTCTTTCACGAGGACAAGCTGCGGAGCATGGGCGCGTTCTCGAGCGCCGTGGACGTCGAGGACCCCAGGGGCGCGCTCAAGGTCCTGGAGGAAATGGCGCGCGCTGCCGGCGAATCGTTCGACGCGACGGGTGCCGGCGAAAAGCGCTCCGTGTTCATGGACATCTACTCGCTGATGGCGAAGAAGCACATGAAGCGCTACGGCAGCACCAAGGAACACTTCGCGATGGTCACCGCCAAGAACTCGTTTCACGGCAGCATGAACCCGCGGGCGCAGTTCCGTGACGAGATGACCGTGCAGCAGGTGCTCGATGCCCGCACGATCATCGAGCCGCTGACGCTGCCGATGTGCTCGCCGATCGGCGACGGCGCGGCGGCCGTCGTCCTGGTGAGCGAGCGCAAGGCGCGCGAACTCGGGCTCAGGAATCCGGTGAGAATCCTGGCCTCGGCGCTCGTGTCCGGCTGGGATTTCGAGCGCGAAGGCGAGAGCGTCGGGGCCCTCGCGGCGCAGCAGGCATATGAGGCCGCGGGCCTCGGCCCCCGGGACCTTTCCTGCGTCGAACTGCATGATGCATCCGCGCCGTCCGAGATCGTCGCCTACGAGTACCTCGGCCTGTGCGCGGAGGGCGAGGGCAAGTCCCTGATCGAATCGGGTGCGACGCGCCTCGGCGGGCGCATTCCGGTCAACACCTCCGGCGGCCTGCTGCGCAAGGGACATCCGGTGGGCGCCACCGGTTGCGCCCAGATCGTCGAGCTGACGGAGCAGCTGCAGGGGCGCTCCGGGCAGCGACAGGTCGAGGGCGCACGGATCGCGCTCGCGCACAACGGCGGCGGCGCCATCGGCCTCGACGCGGCCGCGACCGTGGTCACGATCCTGTCCCGCGAGGGCTGAGTAATGGTCGAGACAAAAATTCCCGTCCTGTGCGAGTTGATCGCTGACTGTGCCGCGAAGGCCCCCGAGCGCCCGATCCTGACGGTGGATGTCGGTGGGGGATTCGCGGACGAAGTCCGCACTTACGCACAGCTCTGGGGCAACGCCCGGCGGCTGGCCAAGGGGCTGCGGGACCGCGGACTTGAGCCGGGGCAGCACTTCGCGCTGCTGATGGCCAACCACCCCGAGTTCGTGGAGGCGATGATTGCGGCCTGCCTGACCGGTACGGTCTTCGTGCCGATCGACCCGCGCACCCGCGGCGACAAGCTGGTGTTCATGCTGGCGCACGCGGACTGCCGTGGTGTCATCGCGGCGGATTACGCGGTGGGCAACCTCGCGGAGATCCGCTCCCGGGTCCCGGACCTCACCTGGGTCATCGGGCTCGAGACCCAGGAGGGCGTCGGGCGCACTCCGGAGTGGACGACGACGTACGCTTCGCTGATGAAGGCGGAAGTGCCCGCCACCGCGTTCACGCCTGCGTCGCCCGACTCCCCGATGCAGCTGCTGTTCACGTCGGGCACGACCGGGGATCCTAAGGCGATCCTGATGCCGCATTTCCGCTGGGTGGAGAACGCCTCGCGCGTTCCGCTGCTCTGCAGCTGGAAGGCGGACGAAAAGCCCTACTCGGGACTGTCGCTGACGCACGCGAACGCGCAGGTGCTGACACTGGGCGCGAGTCTCGTCAATGGCGTGCCCTGTGTCCTGTCGCGCAAGTTCACGAAATCCAGGCTGTGGGACGTGACGCGCAAGCACGGCTGCACGACGTTCAACCTCCTCGGCGGGATGACGACGGCCCTCTACAGCGAGCCGCAGCGGCCGGACGACGCCGACAACCCGGTCCGCTTCGTGTGCTCGGCCGGGATGCCGGCCGCCATCTGGGAGAACTTCGAGCGGCGCTTCAACGTGCAGATCCTGGAGTTCTACGGCGCTGCCGAGGGCGGCATGACCTTCAAGCCGATCGGCGTCGGACCGGTCGGCAGCATCGGCAAGACGATTCCTTCGCTGAAGCAAAGGATCGTCGATGAGCAGGGGCGCGAGGTTCCGCGCGGCGAGCCGGGCGAACTGCTCTTTCAGGAAGCCAATGGCCAGCCCTATGTGGTCGAGTACTTCCGCAATCCGGAGGCCTCGGCGAAGAAGTGCGAGGGTGGCTGGCTGCACATGGGCGACGTCGTGGTCGAGGACCAGGACGGCTGGCTGTTCTTCCAGTACCGCATGGGCAGCGGCATCCGCCGCAACGGCGACTTCATCAACGCTGCCTTCATCGAGAAGGTGATTGCCGAGGCACCCGAAGTCGACGACGTCTATGTCTATGGGATCCCGTCGGCCAACGGCGTGCCCGGCGAAAAGGACGTCGTCGCGGCAGTGGTTCCGAAGGATCCGGACCTGGCGGCCTTCGATGTTCAGGGCCTGTATGGCCTCTGTCGCCAGAAACTCGAAGCCAACTTCGTGCCCAGCTACATCCAGGTTCTGAGCCAGATCCCGAAGACCGCCTCGGAAAAGCCGCAGGACCGTTTCCTGGTGGAGGCCCTCGAGACCAATCCCGGCGCGGTGCATACCGAAGCGCGCTGAATCACACCCTGAACATCCTCACGGAGCAGACACATGTCACTCGGACGCAAGGTCATCATCTACGGCGCCAACGGTTACACCGGCAAGCTGGTCGCCGAGGCACTGGCGAATCGCCAGATCCCGTTCTATTTCGCGGGCCGCAGCAAGGACAAGCTTGAAAAGGCGCTGGACATCGTGCGCGAGCGCCTGGGCGCAAGCGCCTGGAAGCTCGATGCCGAGATCGTCGCGGTCGACAACGAGGTCGAGAAGCTGCTCCCGGTGTTCAAGAAGTGCAGTGTGGTGATCAACGTTGCCGGGCCGTTCATGCAGATCGCCTGGCCGGTGGTCGAGGCCGCGCTCAAGGCCGGTTGCCACTACATGGACACCACCGGCGAACAGGACTGGGTGATTGCAATCGCCGACAAGTTCGGCGCCGGGTTCGAGGCCAAGGGCCTGCTGATGGCGCCCGCGACCTCCTTCATGTGGGCCGCCGGCGCGCTGGCCGCGGAAGTGGTGCTGGAGGATCCCGAGATCGACTCGCTCGACATCCTCTACCAGATTGACAACGGCCTGCCGTCGGAGGCATCGACGAAGTCCTTCCTGCGCATGGTGTGCAACGACACCTCGCAGTATTACCTGGAGCAGAACGAGTACAAGGCGAGGCCGAACGACGTGGCCCACGATGTCTTCGTTCCGTACCGTAGCGCGAAGCTGCGCGCGCATCCCTGGGGCGGCGCCTGCGAACCCGTGTGGCTCAAGGGCCGCGTGCGCAACTGCAAGGTGCTGACCGCGATCGGCGAGCACATGATCGATCCGGTGATCCAGGCCATCCGCGCCTTCAATGCGCAAGCCCCGGGGCTCGACCAGGCCGGCCGGGAGGCACTGACCAATGCCATCGGCGCACAGATAAGCAGCGGCGAGCCGCCGAAGGATCACCCGGATGTGCAACGCGGCGTCATCGTCGTGCACGGGCAGAGCCGCACGAAGACCACGAGCTACGTGATGAACCTGTCGGCCGCCTATACCTGGACTGGCGAGATCAGCGCGGAGGCCGCCCGGCTGATTCTCGACGGCCGGCTCGACAAGCCCGGGTTCCAGTCGGTGGCGACGGCGTTCTCACATCGCGAATTGATCCGCACCTTCAACGCGCTCGGGTATTGCAGCGCGCTGCCGAACTGATCCGCTGCTATCAGGCAGTTATCTGGATACCTGCAAGGAGACATGAACCATGGCTGGACGTCTGGAAGGCAAGGTGGTGCTGATCACCGGCGGAGCGAGCGGCATCGGGCTCGCGAGCGCGGAGGCATGCGCGCGCGAGGGCGCCCGCGTGGTGATCTCGGACATCAATGGAACGGAGGGCGCGGCCCAGGCCCAGCGCCTTGCCGCCGCGGGACTCGAGGTGGCGTTCATCCGGCACGACGTCACGAGCGAGGGCGACTGGCGTCGGGTGATCGACGATACCGTGCAGCGCCACGGACAGCTCGACGTGCTGGTGAACAACGCAGGCATCGCCGTGATCGCGCCGCTCGAGGAGGAAACGCTCGATGGCTGGCGCCGCACGCAGGCGATCAATGTCGAGGGGGTGTTCCTCGGCTGCCGAGAAGCGGTACGGGTCATGAAGGGCCGTGGCGGGTCGATCATCAACCTGTCGTCGATCGAGGGCATCATCGGCGAACCGCTGGTGCCGGCCTACAATGCGTCCAAGGGCGCCGTGCGCCTTCTCACCAAGTCAACGGCGCTGCATTGCGCGCAAAATGGCTATGGGATCCGGGTCAATTCAGTCCACCCGGGCTACGTCGGCACGCCACTGATGGTGAATGTACTGGGCTCGATGCCTGCAAGCGAGGCGGCGGCGCTGCAGCAGGAACTGGTGATGGTGCGTATCCCACTGGGGCGGCCCGCCGAGCCGCGCGAGATCGCGCATGGCATCGTATTCCTTGCGTCGGACGAGTCCAGCTACATGACCGGCTCGGAGCTGGTCATGGACGGCGGCTACACGGCGAAATAGCCCACAGCACTGCAAGCGCTACGGAGGCCCTCTTGAACGCCAGAACCCTGTTCACCGTGGCTGCGATCTTCAACGCCCTCGTCGGCCTGGGGGTGCTGCTCGCCTATGACCTGTTGGCGCCGCTGAACCGGGACGTGGGATGGTCGAATGACTACCTTGAAACCTTTGGGACTGAACTCCAGGAATTCTGAACTGCAGCCAATACAGGAGAAGACTGTGAGAAACGTAAAGATAGACAGCAAACTTGCCGCCGCGATGGTTTTGGGGCTGTTGATATCAGCCGCGGGTATGAGCGCGTCTGCGCAGGAACCAACAGCCAAACAACCTGCGGCTGTCCAA
>JALHTE010000282.1 GCA_022865595.1 Steroidobacteraceae bacterium
ATCTTCATGGTGCTGACCGTCGTGTACTGCGCGATGGCCACCGAACATCACTGACCCGTATTCACGTTCAAGCAACCGCACTTCCGCCAGGAGACGACAGATGGAAAACCTCGCCCTCATTGCACAGGTCCAGGCCTACACCGCGATCGCACTCGGCCTGATCATCGGCCTGGGCGCGATCGGCGCCTGTATCGGCATCGGCATCATGGGTTCGAAGTTCCTCGAGGCGGCCGCGCGCCAGCCCGAGCTGATCCCCACTCTACAGGGACGTATGTTTCTATTGGCTGGCCTGATCGACGCCGCGTTCCTGATCGGTGTAGCGCTCGCGATGTTCTTCGCCTTCGCGAACCCGCTGCTCGCCCGTTTCGGTTGACCGCCGCCTGACGCGAGGTCGTCGCCATGAACATCAATGCGACGCTATTCGGGCAGGCAGTCGTTTTCGCAGTCCTGATCTGGTTCACGGTCAAGTTCATCTGGCCGCCCCTTCTTCAGGCGATTGAAGATCGCCAGAAGAAGATTGCCGAAGGCCTCGCCGCCGCCGAGCGGGGGCAGAAGGAGCTGCAGCAGTCGCACGGCGATGCAGCAGAGATCGTGAACGAGGCGCGCGAGAAGGCGCTGAAGATCGTCGACCAGGCGGGCCGCCGTTCAAACGAGATCATCGACGAGGCACGGGCCACCGCGATTGCCGAGGGCCAGCGGCTCGTCGGCGACGCGCGTCAGGAAGTGCAGCTCGAGCAGACTCGCGCACGCGACGCGCTCCGCAAGGACGTGGCGCGGCTCGCGGTTGCCGGGGCTTCCCGCCTGCTCGAGCGTGAGATCGATCCCAAGGCGCATGCCGACCTGATCGAGAAGCTCGCCACCGAGATCGAGGGCGCCAAGGCCTGACGGCCGGGCACCCGCCAGGAGTAACGACTGATGGCCGAAAGAGCCACCGTAGCGAGACCTTACGCCAGGGCAGCGTTCGCGTATGCGAGCGAGACCGGACGCGTGGCGGAATGGTCCGGCTGGCTTGCGAACGCGCGCCGCGTCGTGGTCAGCGAAGAGTTCGAGAAGCTCGAACGCAGCCCTGGCATCACCGGGGCGGTACTGACCGGGCTCGTGACCGGCATCTGCGGCGATGCGCTCGACTCGCACTCGAAGGCATTCGTGGCGCTGCTGTCGGAGAACGGCCGCCTCGACTTCCTGCCGGAGATCGCCTCGCAGTTCGAAGAACTGAAGGCCGAGGCCGAAAACGTCGTGGACGCCGAGGTGTGTTCCGCGGCCGATCTCGACGAGCGCCAGCGCGAACGGCTGGCGGCGGCGTTGCGCAAGCGGCTTGGACGCGACGTGCGGCTGCATTGCAGCGTCGACCCGTCACTGGTGGGCGGTGCGATCGTGCGTTCCGGCGACCTCCTGATAGACGGCTCGCTGAAGGGTCGGCTCGAGCGGCTCGAAACCGAATTGACCGGCTGAGAATCAATCCAGGCCCGGCCGCAGACACGGCCAAGGCCCGCAGAGGAAAGCAGACATGTCCATCAAGGCTTCTGAGATCAGCGAACTGATCAAGGCACGCATCCAGAACTTCACCGCGACCACCGAGGCGCGCAGCGTCGGCACCGTGGTGACCGTGACGGACGGCATCTGCCGAATCCACGGGTTGCAGGACGCCATGCAGGGCGAAATGCTCGAATTCCCCGGCAACACCTACGGCCTCGCGCTGAACCTCGAGCGTGACTCGGTCGGCGCGGTGATCATGGGCGCCTACGAGCACATCACCGAGGGCGACACAGTCAAGTGCACCGGGCGCATCCTCGAAGTACCGGTCGGTGAGGCGCTGATCGGCCGCGTAGTCAACTCGCTCGGCCAGCCGATCGACGGCAAGGGCCCGATCGACGCGAAGGAATTCGACGTCATCGAGAAGGTGGCGCCGGGCGTCATCGAGCGCAAGTCGGTGAGCCAGCCAGTGCAGACCGGCCTGAAAGCCATCGACGCGATGGTGCCGATCGGTCGCGGCCAGCGCGAACTGATCATCGGCGACCGCCAGACCGGCAAGACCGCCGTCGCGGTCGACACCATCATCAACCAGAAGGGCAAGGACCTCATCTGCGTCTACGTCGCGATCGGCCAGAAGGCTTCGACCATCGCCAACGTGGTGCGCAAGCTGGAGGAAACCGGCGCGATGGCCTACACGATCGTGGTGGCGGCCACCGCGTCCGATTCAGCCGCGATGCAGTACATCGCTCCGTACTCCGGCTGCACGATGGGCGAGTATTTCCGCGACCGTGGCCAGGACGCGCTGATCATCTATGACGACCTGACCAAGCAGGCTTGGGCGTATCGGCAGGTTTCGCTGCTGCTGCGCCGCCCGCCGGGCCGCGAGGCATATCCGGGCGACATTTTCTACCTGCACTCACGGCTGCTCGAGCGCGCGGCGCGCGTCAACGAGGAATACGTCGAGAAGTTCACCAAGGGCAAGGTCAAGGGAAAGACCGGCTCGCTTACCGCACTGCCGATCATCGAGACGCAGGCGGGCGACGTGTCCGCATTCGTGCCGACCAACGTGATCTCGATCACCGACGGCCAGATCTTCCTCGAGACCGACCTGTTCAACGCGGGCATCCGTCCGGCCATCAACGCAGGCATATCGGTGTCGCGCGTCGGCGGTGCGGCGCAGACCAAGGTCATCAAGAAGCTCGGCGGCGGCGTTCGCCTCGCGCTTGCGCAGTACCGCGAACTCGCGGCGTTCGCGCAGTTCGCCTCCGACCTCGACGACGCCACCCGCAAGCAGCTCGACCGCGGCAAGCTCGTGACCGAGCTGATGAAGCAGCCGCAGTACTCGCCGCTTTCAGTGGCGGACCAGGCGATCACGCTGTTCGCGGTGAGCAAGGGCTACTTCGACGAAGTCGAAGTGCCGAAGGCGCTGGCATTCGAGTCAGGTCTTCGCCAGCACATTCACGCGAAGTTCAAACCGCTGATCGACCGGATCGAGGATACGAAGGACCTCACCGCCGACGACGAGAAAGCCCTCGCCGAGGCGATCGAGGACTTCAAGAAGAACGGCGCTTACTGACCGGACTGCGGGAACACTCATGCCGGGCATCAAGGAAATTCGCGTCAAGATCAAGAGCGTGCAGGGCACGCGCAAGATCACCAAGGCCATGGAAATGGTCTCCGCGTCAAAGATGAAGAAGGCGCAGGAGCGGATGCGTGCGGGCCGCCCGTACGCACAGCGCATCCTTTCCATCGCCATGCACGCGGCGCAGGCCAACACCGAGTATCGCCACGAACTGCTGACCCGCCGCGAGACGGTGAAACGCGTCGGCGCGATCCTGATCACGACCGACAAGGGTCTGTGTGGAGGCCTGAACACCAACCTGCTGCGGGTCATGCTGAACCAGCACAAGGAGTGGATCGCGAAGGGCATCGAGGTCGAATACTGCACCATCGGCAACAAGGGCTTCGGCTTCGTGAACCGCATGGGCGGCACGATTGTCTCGCAGGTGGTGAACTACGGCGACCGGCCGGCGCTCGAGCGGCTGATCGGCCCGGTGAAGATGCTGATCGACGGCTACCGCGAAGGGCGGCTCGACGAGGTGCACATCTTCTCGAACCGCTTCGTCAACACGATGAAGCAGGAGCCGACCCATACCACGATGATCCCGATTCCGCTGGACTGGCAGACACCCGATGGTGAATCGCTGGCCGATGAGAAGATCATCGCCGGCAACTGGGACTATCTCTACGAGCCCGATGCGAAGACGGTGCTCGACGAGCTGCTGGTACGATACCTCGAGACATTCGTGTACCAGGCCGCGGCAGAAAACATCGCGTCCGAGCAGTCGGCGCGAATGGTTGCCATGAAGGCGGCCTCCGACAACGCGCAGAACATCATCGAGGAGCTGCAGCTCATCTACAACAAGAGCCGCCAGGCCTCGATCACCAAGGAACTCTCCGAGATCGTAGGCGGCGCGGCGGCCGTGTAGGCAGGCGCGGATCCACGGTAGCAAACACACATCACTTTCCAGTCGAGAATGACCATGTCACAAGCTCACGGCACCATCGTCCAGACCATCGGCGCGGTAATCGACATCGAGTTCCCGCGCGACGCGATGCCGCACATTTACGACGCGCTCGTCCTCGAGGACAGCGACAACGCGCTCGTGGAGAAGGGCCTGACCTTCGAGGTCGAGCAGCAGCTCGGCGACGGCGTCGTGCGCACCATCGCGATGGGTTCCTCCGACGGCCTGCAGCGCGGCATGAAAGTGCGCAGCACCGGCGCACCGATCTCGGTGCCGGTCGGTCCGGGCGTGCTCGGACGCGTGATGGACGTGCTCGGGCGCCCGATCGACGAGCGCGGGCCGATCGAGTCCGACGAGAAGCGGTCGATTCACCAGCCCGCACCCAAGTTCGACGAGCTGTCGCCATCGGTCGAATTGCTCGAGACCGGCATCAAGGTCATCGACCTGATCTGCCCGTTCGCGAAGGGCGGAAAGATCGGCCTGTTCGGTGGCGCCGGCGTCGGCAAGACCGTCAACATGCTCGAGCTGATCAACAACATCGCCAAGGAACACTCCGGATTGTCGGTGTTCGCCGGCGTGGGCGAGCGTACCCGCGAGGGCAACGACTTCTACCACGAGATGTCGGAAGCCAAGGTCATCGTGCAGGAAGACTTGAGCCAGTCGAAGGTGGCGATGGTGTTCGGCCAGATGAACGAACCGCCGGGCAACCGCCTGCGCGTCGCGCTCACGGGCCTGACGATGGCCGAGCGCTTCCGCGACGACGGCCGCGACATCCTGTTCTTCGTCGACAACATCTACCGCTTCACGCTGGCCGGCACTGAAGTGTCCGCGTTGCTCGGCCGCATGCCGTCGGCGGTCGGCTACCAGCCGACGCTGGCCGAGGAAATGGGCCGCCTGCAGGAGCGCATCACCTCGACCAAGGTCGGTTCGATCACCTCGATCCAGGCCGTGTACGTCCCCGCGGACGACCTCACCGACCCGTCGCCGGCCACGACCTTCGGTCACCTCGATGCAACCGTCGTGCTCTCGCGCGACATCGCCGCGCTCGGCATCTATCCGGCCGTGGACCCGCTCGACTCGACCTCGCGCCAGGTCGATCCGCACGTCATTGGCGAAGAGCACTACGAGACTACCCGTGCGGTGCAGGCCGTGCTGCAGCGCTACAAGGAACTGCGCGACATCATCGCGATCCTCGGCATGGACGAGTTGTCGCCCGAGGACAAGCTGGCCGTGTCGCGCGCCCGCAAGATCCAGCGCTTCCTGTCGCAGCCGTTCCACGTCGCCGAGGTGTTCACCGGCAGCCCGGGCAAGTTCGTGCACCTGAAGGACACGATCCGCGGCTTCAAGGCGATCGTGAACGGCGAGTACGATCACCTTCCCGAGCAGGCGTTCTACATGATCGGCGCGATCGAAGAAGCGGTGGAAAAGGCGAAGAAGCTGCAGTAGGCAATTAGCTGCTACCCGCAAATCGCTCGTCAACCAGGGTAATACGATGTCCACTATCCGCATCGATGTCGTCAGCGCCGAAAAGTCCATCTACTCCGGCGAAGCGGAGTTCGTGGTGCTGCCTGGCACGATGGGCGAGCTCGGCATTTATCCGCGCCACGCGCCGCTGATCACGCAGATCAAGTCCGGGACGGTACGCATCAAGGTCCCTGGCAAGGAAGAGGAAGAGATGGTGTGGGTGCAGGGAGGCATCCTCGAAGTGCTTCCGCACCACATCAACGTGCTCTCCGACACCGCAATTCGCGCGGCCGACCTTGACGAAGCCAAGGTGCTCGAGGCGAAGAAGCAGGCTGAGGAAGCGGTCCGTGCGCGCACGGAGAAGCAGGAAATCGCGACCGCCGAGGCCGAACTCGCGGCGATCAGCGCGCAGCTGCAGGCGATCCAGAAGCTGCGGAAGACGCGGCGCTAGGGACGGTCGGGGACTGTCCCTTGATGACGGAAGGGGGCTGTCCCTTCTCCAGACGTGCAAAAGGAAAGGGCCCGCATGGCGGGCCCTTTCTTCGTCCGGGCTATCGCCCGGGCGACTACTTGAGCTTCAGTTCGCGGATCAGCTCGCTGCCGAGCACGGTGCGCAGCTTGCCGCGCGCCACGGTGTCGGCACTGGCCTTCTGCTCGTTGCCGAAGATCTTCTCGGCCGTGGCATCGCTCTTCTCGTTCAGGTTGTCGAGCGCAGCCATGTTCTTGTAGACCGTGACGAGATAGAGGTCCGGGTCCCCGGGACCCCGCGGGCTCGCCGCGTAGACGTTGTAGTCGAGGATCACGCCAGCGGACTTCTGCTCTTCCATGAACTGCTTGTAGGGCCCGTCGAGCCAGGCCATGTACGCATCGAACATCCCGTCCTGTGTCCTGATCGAAGACACCTGGAGTACGGCGCCCTCCGTATAGGTTCGATCAGCGGCCAGCGCGGTTCCTATGGCGAAAAATGAAAGGAACAGGCCAGCAAGCGCGCCAAGCGCGCGTGTCTTGAACTTCATGATGTCTCCCCTGAGCTTATTTCGCGTGGGTCAGCCCACGCTGTTGTAAACGCGGCGGACGCCACGTCGGGGGACACCATACGCTCTGTTGGCACCGATTGATTGCTGCAGCGCAAAGCGTGACGGCCTCAGGTGAGCGCTTCGGTACAATGTCGCGCAATCTCCAGACGCGGACCTGCCCATGCCCCTTTCAGTCGTGATCCTGGCCGCCGGTCAGGGCAAGCGCATGAACTCCGACCTGCCCAAGGTGCTGCAGCCCCTGGCCGGCCGGCCGCTGCTCGGGCACGTGCTCGACGCCGCGCGCGGCCTGGAGGCGGCGGCGACCTGCGTCGTGTATGGCCACGGCGGCGATCAGGTGCCTGCTGCGTTCCCGGATGCGGGCGTGCGCTGGGTCTTGCAGGCAGAGCAGCACGGCACCGGGCACGCGGTGGCGCAGGCCATGCCACAGGTGCCGGATGATCACCTGGTGCTGGTTCTCTACGGTGACGTACCGCTGGTTCAGGTCGAGACGCTCTCGAAACTCATCGCTGAGGCAGGTGAGGGCGCGATCTCGATCCTGAGCGTGATGTTGACGGACCCGACGGGCTACGGGCGCGTGGTGCGCGACGGCGCCGGCAGCGTAGCGCGCATCGTCGAGCACAAGGACGCGAACACCAAGGAACGCGCGATCCACGAGTGCAATTCGGGAGTCATGTGCGCGCCGGCAGGCCGGTTGCGCGAGTGGCTTGGCGCGCTGAAGAACGACAATTCCCAGGGCGAGTACTACCTCACCGACGTGATCGTCGCCGCAGTCAGGAGCGGCCTCAAGGTGCGAGCGGTGATTGCACCCACGGCGGCCGAGGTACTCGGCGTCAACGACCGGCTGCAGCTTGCCGAACTGGAGACGGCCTATCGGCGCCAGCGTGCGGTCGAGCTGATGCTGACGGGCGTGACCATAGTGGACCCGGCGCGGTTCGACGCGCGCGGTCCGGTCAGCGTCGGTCGCGACGTGTACGTCGACGTGAACGTGGTGTTCGAGGGAAGGGTCAAGCTCGGTGACCGCGTGCGCATCGGGCCGAACGTCGTGATTAGCGATTCGGAAATCGGCGACGACACGGAGATCCTTGCCAACTGTGTGATCGATCGCGCGGTCGTTGGCCCGCGATGCAAGGTCGGCCCCTTCGCTCGGCTGCGCCCGGAGGCATTGCTGCACGAGGACGTGCACGTCGGCAACTTCGTCGAGGTGAAGAAGTCGGAGTTGAAACGCGGTGCGAAGGCCAACCACCTCACCTATCTCGGCGACGCGACGATCGGCGAGAAGGTGAACGTCGGCGCCGGCACGATAACCTGCAACTACGACGGCGTGAACAAGTGGCGCACAGAGATCGGTGACGGCTCATTCATCGGCTCCGGCACCATGCTGGTTGCGCCGGTGAAGGTCGGCGCGGGGTCCACGATCGGCGCGGGGTCCACCATCACGCGCGATACGCCTGGGGACAAGCTCACTCTCGAGCGCTCGAAGCAGGTCACCATCCCCGGCTGGAAGCGTCCCGGGAAAAAATAGGTGCCAGGCACCTATTTCCGGCAACCAGGATTCCACGCAACGAAATGTGAGGCGGGACCGGGCAAGCCCACCCACGGTTCGTACTACAATCACAGGCAAGTCATCTCCGGATCGGCCAACATCCCGGGAAGCCCCCGAGAGGGTCTAGTCCTTTGATCTGCAAGAAATTCTGATAGCCTCGCCTACCCGACAAGAAGGAACAACCGCATGTGCGGAATCGTTGGAGCCATTGCCGATCGTGATGTCGTCCCGATCCTGATCGAGGGACTGAGGCGCCTGGAGTACCGGGGCTACGATTCGGCGGGAGTTGCCGTACTGAACGGGAGCGGCGAGATGCAGCGCCGGCGCACGGTCGGCAAGGTGCGCATGCTCGAGGAGGCACTCGAGACCGAGCCCACCCACGGGGCCCTCGGAATCGCGCACACGCGCTGGGCGACGCACGGCGTGCCGAGCGAACGCAATGCCCACCCGCACATCTCCCGCGACGGCATCGCAATTGTCCACAACGGAATCATCGAGAACCACGATGAGCTGCGCGCCGAGCTGCAGCGGGTGGGCTACGAGTTCTCCAGCGAGACCGACACCGAGGTCATCGCACACCGAATCCACTACCACCGCAAGGTGACCGGCGACCTGTTCAAGGCTGTGCGTGCGACAGTCGCCGAATTGGATGGCGCGTTTGCGCTGTCAGTGATTTCGAGCGACGACCCGGACAGGATCGTGCTCGCCCGCCAGGGCTGCCCGGTGGTCGTAGGCCTCGGCGAGGGCGAGAACTATGTCGCCTCGGATGTTGCCGCTTTGTTGCCAGTCACGCGCCGCTTCGTGTTCCTGGAGGAAGGCGACGTCGGTGAGATCCGCAAGACTTCCATCCGGATCATCGACAAGGATGGAAACACGGCGCAACGTCCCGAATGGCTGAGCGAGCAGTCTGCCGACGCCGCCGAGAAGGGCGAGTTCCCGCATTACATGCTCAAGGAGATCTTTGAGCAGCCACGCGCTGTCGCCCAGACCCTCGAAGGGCGCGTAGTCGGCGGCAAGCTGCTCGAGGCTGCATTCGGACCAGCCGCGCAGGCGGTTTTCGCGAAGACCCAGGCGGTGCGAATCGTTGCCTGCGGCACGAGTTTCCACGCGGCTACGGTCGCCCGGTATTTCATCGAGCAGATCTGCCGGCTGCCGTGCTGGGTCGAGATCGCGAGCGAGTACCGGTATCGCAATCCGGTCGTGCCGAAGAACACGCTGTTCGTCAGTGTCTCGCAGTCAGGCGAGACCGCGGATACGCTGGCCGCGCTGCGGATGGCAAAGCAGGCGGGCTACCTTTCGCAGCTCGCCATCTGCAATGTGCCGGAAAGTTCGCTGGTCCGCGAGTCGGAACTGGTAATGCTGACGCGCGCCGGTCCCGAGATCGGCGTCGCTTCCACCAAGGCCTTCACCACACAGCTCGCCGCGTTCGGCATGCTGGTCGTGGCACTCGCGAAGTTTCACAGCGCGGACGCGGAGCGCGAGCGCGGACTGGTGCAACGGTTGATTGGCATTCCATCGCTGATCGAAAGCACGCTCGCGCTCGACGACGCGATCCGCGAGCTGGCAAAACGGTTTGCCGACAAGCAACACGCATTGTTCCTGGGCCGAGGCGCGATGCACCCGATCGCGATGGAAGGTGCGTTGAAACTCAAGGAAATCTCCTACATCCACGCCGAGGCGTATCCCGCCGGCGAACTGAAGCACGGGCCACTGGCGCTGGTGGATGCCGACATGCCGGTGATCGCGGTCGCGCCGAACAACGACCTGCTCGAGAAGCTCAAGTCGAACCTTCAGGAAGTGCGCGCGCGCGGCGGCGAGTTGTTCGTATTCGCAGATCCGGAGTCGGGCATCGAATCGTCGGAGGGCGTGACGGTGATCCAGATGCCACGGCACGTCAGCTATTTCCAGGCGCCGGCGGTGTATACGATACCGCTGCAACTGCTCGCCTATCACTGCGCGCTGCTGAAAGGCACCGACGTGGACCAGCCGAGGAACCTCGCGAAGAGCGTGACGGTGGAGTAGATGGGCACCCACCCGGGCGCGCAGTGGTCTCGCAGGAAAATTGTCATGCTTCGGACATCAAACGGCGCCGGTCTGTCGGCCTGGCCCGCCTAGACCGTGACACCATTGCGCGAAGGCCCCCGGCCGGCCGGCGCAGTACGGCTCTGGATGGCAACCCTGAACTCGGTCCGGGGGCTGAAGCAGTGCTATCACAGCGAAGCCGCCTTTCGCCAGGAAGTCTGGGCCGCGTGCGTGCTGATTCCACTCGGGGTCTGGCTCGGCCGCACGGGCGTCGAACGAGTGCTCCTCGCCGGCAGCGTGCTGTTCGTGATGATCGTCGAGCTGCTCAATACCGCCATCGAGGTCGTAGTCGATCGCATCGGTCACGAGCGGCACCATCTTTCCGGATTCGCCAAGGACCTCGGCTCGAGCGCCGTGCTGCTGGCATTGCTGCTTGCGGCCATTACCTGGCTGCTGGTGCTCGCCGACCGGCTTGGCCTGGCCTGAAACGACGTCGAGAGAGCTGACCCGCCTTGCCTCGATCCTGTGCCCTGCCGCGGGTTCGCGCGGACAGGTACTTCAGGCGCGCCTTGGGAACGGACACCACCGGACTGAAGCATCCGACGGTCGCGTGTTCAAAAGCCAGAACGCTTCAGGCCTGTCCCTGCGCCTGCAGCACGGCCACCGTGAGGTCATCACGCCTGCCAGCGAAGTACCTGTCGAGAAGCCGCCCGAAAACCAACTCCTGGCCGGCCGCGTGCGCGAACAGCGTCAGGCTGGATCGCAGCTTCATGGCGTCGGTCGAGCCGAAAATGCCCGTGACTGACTCCCCGGAATCGAGTGCTTCGAGCGCTTCCGCGCACTCACGCAGGCGTGCACCCAGCACAGGATGCGAAAGATAAGCGCGCGCCTCAGCGAGTCCGGTAATTCCGTAGCGTCTTGCCATCGCGCTGTACCCCAGCCCCCGCAGCTGCGGGAACACGAACCACATCCAGTGCGACTGCTTGCGGCCAGCGCGGATCTCGGCGACGGCACTCTCGTAGGTTTCCGATTGCGCTTCGACGAAGCGTTCGAGATCGAATGGATCCGAGGCCGTCATGTTTGAACATGATACCTCGCGCATGCAGGAAGGGATCCTGCCTTTCCTGCGGAGCAAGCCATTTGCCGGCGCTGGGTTTAACCCCGTAACGCCTGGCTCGCCGTTTACAGGGATACACACCCGCAAACGGAGACCGAGCCATGAGCTATGCCATCACCCGTCGAACGCTGCTCGCCGTCGCAACGGCGACGATACTGGCCGCAGCGCTTGTACCCCTCACCGTCTCGCACGCCGACTCGCTGGCGCGCGTGGACGTCTATGACCGAAGCGCCGGCGAGGCGTTGCCGGTGTACCGCCAGCACGGCCGACGGTATGTCGTGGGCCAGCCTGGCAACGAGTACGCGGTTCGTATCCGCAATTGTTCCGACCGACGACTGCTGGCGGTTGTAAGCGTGGATGGCGTCAACGCCGTGACCGGCGAGTCGGCCTCACCCGACCAGTCGGGGTATGTCATCGAGCCAGGCGGTTACGTGAACATCCAGGGCTGGCGCAAGGACCTGAGCCGTACCGCAGCGTTCTACTTCTCGGATCCGGCCGACTCGTATGCTGCCCGCACCGGGCGACCGAATGACCTCGGCGTGATCGGCGTGGCATTGTTCCAGGAGCGCCGTATCGCGCGGCAGGCATGGCTCAGTCGCGACGACCGGTCGCCTGCGCCGGGCGCGCTGGAACGGGACGAGGCTGGCAGTGCCGCGGAGGCCAAGGCTGGGCGCGCGGCCGGCAACACGGCGGCGGCACCGCAGATGCAGCAACCGTCTCTGGGCACCGGGCACGGTCGCGGCGAATACTCGCCGGTCGAGCAGGTGGAGTTCGTGCGCGCAAGTTCGCGGCCCGACGAAATGATCGCCATCCGCTACGAACGTCGCGAGACGCTCGTCGCCATGGGGGTGATCCCGGAACCGAGATACAGCTTCCAGAACCGCCAGCCCGATCCGTTTCCGGGCGTGACGGGCTTCGTGCCGGATCCTTGAGTGACTCGATTGCCGCATCCGTTGCGCAGGTCGATACTGCGCGACGGATGCAACCCCCGAACGCCGAGCAGGAGCCTGCCAGCGACGAGGCATTGATGCGCGACTACGGTCGCGGCGATGCCCGCGCATTCGAGACGCTGTATGCGCGCCACAAGGCGGCTACCTACCGATATTTCCTGCGTCACGCGGCGGGTGACGCCGCCACGGCAGCGGAACTGCACCAGGACCTGTGGCTCAAGGTGATCGGCGCACGTGATCGCTACGAACCACGATCGAAGTTCGCGACCTGGCTGTACACGCTTGCGCGACACCGGATGGTCGATCACTGGCGCTCCCGCAATGGCGTCACGCTGGTCTCGCTCGAAGACGAGGCGACCGCAGCGCAGGCCGAGGAGCTGATGTCGACGTCGCAGGATGCGAGCAACGATCCTCAGCATGCGGCAATCGACGCGCAGACCAGGAGCCGGCTCGTCGCGGCGCTCGCCGGCGTACCGAAACTGCAGCGCGATGCGTTCCTGCTGCACATCGAGGGAGGTCTCTCACTGGAGGAGATCGCGAGCCTTACGGCTGCAACCGGAGAGACCGTAAAGAGCCGCTTGCGCTATGCCTATCGCCGGCTGCGCGCGACGCTGGAGGACCTGCAATGAGCAATCACGAGCACCGGGACCCGCAGGACGCGGGAGAGGATGCGGCCTTGAGGCGGGCGTGGCGGCAGGCCTCGGACGAGCTTCCGCCGTCGGAACTCGACGCTGCAATCGTCGCGGCCGCCCGCAACTCGGCGCAGCATCGCGACAGCGCGGCAAAGACGGCCA
>JALHTE010000283.1 GCA_022865595.1 Steroidobacteraceae bacterium
AACCAACGTCGGCAAAATCCTGCGCCGCGATCTGCGTGACGAACTGAGGAAACTTTCTGCCCAGGGAAGCCCTTCGTAGCGTTTCCCTATCCTCGACCGATCTGCGCGGACTCGACGATCCGGCGGCCAGCGCGATCTTCGCGCGCCGCAGCGACCAGCGCCGCCGCCACATCGCGCGCCTGTACTGGACGGTACCTGGCGGGCGTCGCCCAGGCGAAGCGCTTGGCAATCTCCTCACCTAGACGGAACTCCTGGCGATCGCCCAGCAGCAGCGACGGCCGGACGATCGTCACGCTGGGGTAGCCCAGCGCCCGGATTTCCTGTTCCAGCTCGCCCTTGACGCGACTGTAGAACACGCTGGAGCGGGCGTCGGCGCCCAGGGCACTGACCAGCAGGAAGTGGTGCGCACCGCCCTCAAGCGCCAGGCGGGCGATGGCCAGCGGGTAGTCGAAGTCCACGCGGCGGAATGCATCGCGCGAGCCAGCCTGCCTGATCGTGGTGCCCAGTGCGCACACGACCTGGTCCACCGTAAGCAGCTCGCCTTGTCTCTCGAGCCGCTCGAAGTCCACTTTCGAGAAGACGACCTTGCGGCCGTAACCTGAAAACTCCGCAGGCACACGGCGTACCAGCGCGGTGACAGCGGATACCGTTTTGTCCGCCGCCAGCAGCGCGAGACATTCGCCGCCGACGAGGCCGGTGGCGCCGGCGAGCAGGATGCGGCGACCTGCCAAGGCCGCCTAGCCGCCGCGCTTGTCGCGGCTGCGCTTCAACGAGCGGCCAGCCACCAGCCGCGAGGCCACCGCATCGCCCTGGTCGGCGGCGCGGCCGATGCCGACGGTGATCAGCCGTTCGGCCTGCTGCGGGCCAATCCAGTTGACGATGGTCACCCACTTGCCTTTTTCCAGGTCCTTGTAGTGCTGGAAGAAGTGCGCGATCTGCTCAGTGAGGATGACCGGCAGGTCCTTGTAGCTCTTCACGCCCTTGTAGAAGGGATGCAGCTTTTCCGCGGGCACCGCGACGATCTTCTCGTCGGGACCCGCCTCGTCCTTCATCAGCAGCGCACCCACCGGCTTGCAGCGGATGATGGCGCCGGGCACGACCGGCACCTGGCCGACGACGATGACGTCCACCGGGTCACCATCCTCGGACAGCGTGTGTGGCACAAAGCCGTAGTTGCCCGGGTAGTACATCGCCGTGTGCAGGAAGCGATCGACCCGCAGCACGCCCGAGTCCTTGTCGAGCTCGTACTTCACCGGCACCCCGCCCTGCGGGATCTCGATCAGGACGTTGATGTCGCGCGGCGGGTTCTCGCCGATCGTGATCTTGTCGATGTCCATGGTGCTTTGTACCTCAGGCAACTCTCAAGGCCGGGGCATAGTGATCAGTGATCGGTGAACGGTGAACGGTGAGCAGTCAGAACGTTCAGACTCTTACCGCTCACTGCTCACTGCTCACTATCCGCTATCCGCTATCCGCTATCCGCTATCCGCTATCCGCTATCCGCCAGCATGATACGCCGGACTCAGCTCGTGCACCGCCGCAACCATCGCGCCGGCGTGCTCGGGGTTCACATCCGGGTGAATGCCATGGCCGAGGTTGAACACGTGGCCGTGACCTGCGCCGTAACTAGCCAGCACGCGGCCGACTTCCTCGCGAATCTTCGCGGGCGGCGCGTACAGCACGCAGGGATCGAGGTTGCCCTGCAGCGCGACCTTGCCAGCGGTCAACGCCCGCGCGTCGGCCAGGTCGGTGGTCCAGTCCACGCCCAGCGCGTCGGCGCCGGTCGCTGCCATCTGGTCGAGCCAGCGCCCGCCACCCTTGGTGAACAGGACCACCGGCACGCGACGTCCTTCGCGCTCGCGGGTCACGCCCGCGACGATGCGGGCCATGTACTCGAGCGAGAATTCCCGGTACTGCGCCGGCGCGAGGGCGCCACCCCAGGTATCGAAGACCATCACGGCCTGCGCGCCGGCCTCGATCTGCGCGTTCAGGTACACGGTCGTCGCCTGGGTGACGATATCGAGCATCCGGTGCAGGAGCGCCGGGTTCGCGTACATCATGCCCTTGATGTGGGCGAAATTCTTGCTGCCGCCGCCTTCCACCATGTAGGTGCCGACCGTCCACGGCGAGCCGGCAAAGCCGATCAGCGGCACGCGGCCCTTGAGTTCGCGCCGGATCAGCGACACCGCGTCTACGACGTACTTGAGCTCCTTCGCCGGGTCCGGGACGAATAGCGAGTCGACATCCGCGGTGCTGCGCACCGGCCTGGCGATCTTCGGTCCCTCGCCCGCCTCGAACTCGAGGCCGAGGTTCATCGCGTGCGGCACGGTAAGGATGTCGGAGAAGAGAATCGCTGCGTCGAGCCGGTAGCGCTCGAGCGGCTGCAACGTGACCTCGCAGGCGAGCTGCGGATT
>JALHTE010000284.1 GCA_022865595.1 Steroidobacteraceae bacterium
CGGTCCTGGCCACCCACCTCGCCAGCGCGGACGACCGCGCCGACCCGAAGACCGCGGGTCAGATCTCGACGTTCGACGCGGCGACCGAGGGTGCGACCGGGGACCGCAGCATTGCGAATTCCGCCGGCGTGCTCGCGTGGCCGGCGGCGCGGCGTGAATGGGTGCGGCCGGGCCTCATGCTCTACGGACTGTCACCGTTCGAGGACGAAACGGGCGCGGATCTCGGCCTGCGCGCCGTGATGGGATTCGAGACCCGAGTGATCGCGGTCAGGACAGTGATGGCCGGCGAGACCGTTGGTTACAACGGCACGTGGCGCGCGGCGCGGACTTCGAAGGTGGCCGTGGTGGCGGCCGGTTACGGTGACGGTTATCCGCGCAGCGCGCGATCCGGCACGCCAGTGATCGTCGGCGGTCACCGGGCGCCCCTGGTCGGGCGGGTCTCCATGGACATGCTTGCGGTGGACGTGACCGATCTCGGCCCGGTGTCATCCGGGGAGCCGGTGGAACTGTGGGGTGGGATGCTCGCCGTCGAGGAAGTGGCCCGCTGGGCGGGAACGATTCCCTACGAGCTCACCTGCGCGGTGAGCCCGCGCGTGCCGCGCGAATTCCGCTGAGCGCAAACGGCGCTCCGGCCTAGCCCTGGAAAAACCCCATCTTGACCCCCGCGAGGGTCACCACGTCGTTGTCGTGCAGCCGGCGGGCCTGCGGTCCGGCAGGCGCGCCGTTCAGCAGCGGGTAGTCGTCGGGACGGGCGCTCTCCACGTGCACGATGTAGAAGCCATCGGACCGCCGTGTAATGGCGGCTACCTGCACGCCTGGCCGCCCGAGCGTGGTGAGAGTCTTGACGAGTTCGAGTTCCCGTCCGGCGAACTGGCCTGAAAGCACCTGCAGCTTTGCCCGCGGCATCGTCGCGTTCGGATACTGCGTCGCCGACGCGGCAGGCTGCGGCGCGACCGCTGCAGCGGGCATCTGAAGCCGCGCCGCGTCGCGCGGGCTGATGACCATGGTCTTCTCGAATTCGTCCTCGGGCTCGTCGGATTCGCTTTCGACGAATCGCAGCGTGTGGTGGCCGATCGTGATCGAGTCGCTGTGTTGAAGCGCGTGCTTCTTGACGATCTTGCCGTTGACGTAGGTACCGTTGGTGCTGTTCAGGTCCTCGAGGAACGAGTCGTTGAGGATGTTGATGATCAGCGCGTGGTGGCCGCTGACGGCCGCATTGTCGATGCGGATGTCGTTGTCGGGGAGGCGCCCTACGGTGTAGCGCTCCTTGCTCATGTTGTACTCGGCGAGCGACTGCCCGTCGAGGCTGAGAACCAGTCGTGCCATGCGTATTCCCGGGTATTCGAACTATGCGAACCGGGCGAGCAAGCGGTCGACCAGGCCATGACGCGCGGGAAAACTATCCAGCACCCGCACCGCCACGATCGACACGTTGTCCCGCCCACCGTTGTCATTGCTGAGCAGCACAAGCTGCCTGGCGAGCGTCTCAAGATTACCACCAAAGGTACTGATGGTTAAGTGAATGTCCTCGTCCTCGACCATGTCGGAAAGGCCGTCCGAGCACAGCAGGTACAGGTCGTCCTTTAGAACTGGGACCTCGGTCACATCCACCTCGACCGTCGGTTCGACGCCTAGCGCGCGGGTGACGTAGTTCTTGGAGGCGGCGCGTTGCGCCTCGGCCGGGGTGTAGAAGCCGCGGGAGACGAGTTCCTGCAGCAGCGAATGATCCTGGGTGACCTGCCGCAGCTCTCCCTCGCGATGGCAATAGAGGCGCGAGTCGCCGACGTGGGCTACGGTCAGCTTGTTGTCGAAGAACAGGCCCGCGACGACCGTGGTGCCCATGCCGTCGCAGTTGGCCTGCGTCTTCGCGGTCTGGTAGATGACCTTGTTGGCGCGATGGATCGCGTCGCGCAGCAGGATGCCGGACCGGCTCAGGCCGGACTCCGGGTCGCGCTGCGACAGGTCCTCGCGCTCGACCGCATCCTTCAGCAGGGTCATCACGGTACGAACCGCGATGCCGCTCGCCACCTCGCCTGCCTTGTACCCGCCCATGCCATCCGCAAGGACCACGAGGCCGATGTCGGCGTCGGTGCCGATCGTGTCCTCGTTGTGTTCACGGATACGCCCGGTATCGCTCATGCCGACGCAGCGGAATTTCCCCTTCACGTGCACGTGTCAGGCCCCGTCCGCCGGTTTCAGGTCGCGAAGCGCGGCCGCGAGCGCGGCGCCACTCTCGATGCGGTCGGCCGGGCTCTTGGCCAGCGCGCGGTCGAAGACGGCGTCGAGTCCCGCAGGCAGGTCCGGGCGCATGGCCCGTATCGGAGGGTGGGGCTCGTGCGCGATCTTTATCATCAGCGCGGGCATCGAGTCGGCGCGGAAAGGCAACTGCCCGGTCAGCAGCTGGCACGCGGTCACGGCCAGCGAGAAGAGGTCGGAGCTGCCGGTGACAGCCCGGCCCTGCAACTGCTCGGGCGACATGAACGACGGCGTCCCGAGCACAATCCCGGTTCGCGTCCTGTTGCTGTCCGTGAGGCGCGCGATGCCGAAGTCGGTGATCTTGAGCTCGCCATTCGCCGCGTCGAACATCACGTTGGCCGGCTTGATGTCACGGTGGACCACATGCTGCCCGTGCGCGTAATGCAGGGCGTCGGCCAGGCACGCCACTAGTTCAAGCGCCACGCCGACCGGCAGCAGCCGGGCAGGGTCCGTGTACTCGACCAGGTGCCTGCCGCGCAGCAGCTCCATGGCGATGTAGGCCGTGCCGTGGTCCTCACCGGCGTCATGGATCGTCACGATGTGCGGGTGGCTCAGCCGTCCGGCCATTTCCGCTTCGCGGAAGAACTTCGTGCGCGCATCCTCGAGATCACGACCCTCGAATTCCGCTGCGAGCGGGATCGCCTTCAGCGCGACCTCGCGGTTGATCCGTGGGTCGCGGGCGCGGTAGACCCCGCCCATCGCGCCCTTGCCGAGTTCACCGACGATCTGGTAGCGGCCGAGATGCCCGGGGAACACGGCCGCGCCGGCCGCGGGCCGTGGCCGGCCGCCGACACTGGTCACTTCCTGGGTTTCGTCCAACGTGTTTCGCATAATCTGCCGCCAAGTATACGTAGACAAATCATCCCGATTTGCCTGTGCCGTCACAATCCGGGGCGCCGCGCCGGGCGTGCTAGCATCGCGGGCCGCGGATCGCTGTCCCCGTAAAAGGTTGCAATGATGGCACGGCCGAAGACCAGCTACGTGTGCGGTGAATGCGGTGCGGCGACCCCGCAGTGGCAGGGCCAGTGCCCTGCATGCCAGTCCTGGAACACGCTGGAACTCGTCGTTTCGTCGGCTGGCGGCTCGACGTCAAGGCGGGCCGCTCTGGCTGCGGGTGTGGGCACCAGCCAGGCCGTGTCGCAGGTCGGTGAGGACACGGAGCTGCGCGCGGCCACCGGAATCGGCGAACTCGACCGCGTGCTGGGCGGGGGCCTGGTTGCGGGTTCGGTGGTGCTGCTAGGCGGCGACCCCGGCATCGGCAAGTCGACCTTGCTGCTGCAGGCCGCAGACTCACTGTCGCATGAGCGGCCGGTGCTCTACGCCTCCGGCGAGGAATCGGTGCGGCAGGTGGCGTTGCGTGCCCGCAGGCTGGGGCTCGATTCGACAACGCTCAGGCTGGTGGCAGAGACCGGCGTCGAGCGGATCGTGGCGGAGGCGGCGTCGGCGGCCGCGGTGGTGCTCGTGATCGACTCGATCCAGACCATGCACACCGAGCTTTCCGAGTCCTCGCCCGGCTCGGCCGTGCAGGTGCGCGAATCGGCGGCCCGCCTGGTGCGGTACGCGAAAGAGTCGGGTACTGCCGTGCTGATCATCGGCCACGTTACCAAGGAAGGACTTATCGCTGGCCCGCGCATCCTCGAGCACATGGTGGACACAGTGCTCTACTTCGAGAGCGACCCTGGAAGCCGCTACCGGGTAGTACGAGCGGTGAAGAACCGCTTTGGCGCGGCCAACGAAATCGGCGTCTTCGCCATGGTGGACCAGGGCCTGAAGGAGGTCCGCAATCCCTCGTCCATTTTTCTTTCGCGCCACGAGACGCCGGTTGCCGGCAGCGTCGTCACGGTCGCTCGAGAGGGCAGCCGTCCTCTGCTCGTGGAGGTGCAGGCGTTGATCGACGAGGCGCAGGGCATGTCGCCGCGTCGCGTCGCCGTAGGCTTCGAATCGAGTCGCCTCGCGCTGCTGCTGGCGGTGCTGCACCGCCACGGGGGTATCTCGACCTCGGGCCAGGACGTCTTCATCAACGTGGTCGGTGGCGTGCGGATCGGGGAGACTGCCGCTGACCTGCCGGCCGTGATCGCGGTGCAGTCGAGCCTGCGCAACCGCCCGGTCGCAACCGACATGGTCTGCTTCGGCGAACTCGGGCTGACCGGCGAGATCCGGCCCGTTCCTTTCGGCGAGGAACGGCTGCGCGAGGCGGCCAAGCAGGGATTCAGGCGTGCGCTGGTGCCTGCGGCCAACGTTCCGAGGCAGGCCCAGGAGGGGATGTCCGTCCAGGGCGTCGCGAGGCTAGACCAGGCCCTTGCCGCTGCCTTCTGATTTCGGGGCGGGCCTGTCCGTGGCCGCGGACAGGGTCTTCAGCCGCACCGTCTTCACCGCGTTGTCCCCGGTCTGCAGCACGTCGATTGCGTAGCCGTCGATGCGCAGGCTGGTGCCTGCCTCGGGGATGGTCTCGAGCTGCTCGATGATCAGGCCGTTCAGCGTGCGTGGCCCCGTGGTCGGCAGCGACCAGTTCATCTTGCGATTCAACGTGCGCAGGCTCGCCGAGGCGTTGACGATGAAGCTGCCGCCTTTTTCCTTGTGTACGTCCTTGTGCAGCGAGCTGATGTCCGAGGTGAACTCGCCCACGATCTCTTCCAGCAGGTCCTCGAGGGTCACGAGTCCCTGCACGTCCCCGTACTCGTCCACGACGAAGGCTACGCGGCGCCGCTGGCGCTGGAAATTCAACAGCTGCCTGTTGAGCGACGTGCCCTCGGGGACGTACCAGGGTTCGCGTGCGCGGGCCAGGAGTAGCAGTTGCTCGCGTGCAAATTCACCGCGTGCGAGCAGGCGCGCGACCTTCTTCATGTGCAGGATGCCGACCAGGTTGTCGATGCTGCCTTCGTAGACCGGGATGCGCGTGTGGCGGCTGTCGCGCAGCTGGTCCAGGATTTCGTCCCACTCGTCGCTGATGTCGATGCCCAGTATCTCGTTGCGCGGGACCATGATGTCCTCGACGCTGATCCTCTCGAGGTCGAGGATGCTCATCAGCATCCGCTGGTGCCGATGGGGGATCACGGTCGCGGCCTCGGCGAGTACGGTGCGCAGCTCGTCACGGCTGAGTTCCGTGCTGCCCGCCTTCTCGCGCGAGACACCCATCAGGCGCAGCACGCCATTTGCCACCAGGTTGAGCGCCCAGACCAGCGGGTAGAGGACCTTGAGCAGCACCTCGTAGATGAGCGCGGCCGGCAATGCGATGCGTTCCGGGAACAGCGCGCCAAAGGTCTTCGGTGCCACCTCGCCGAAGATGATCAGCACCCCGGTGTAGATGCTGATGCCGATCACCGCGTATCCCTCTCCGCCGATCTGCAGCGACATCACGGTTACCAGCGCCGCCGACGCCGAATTCACGAAGTTGTTGCAGAGCAGGATGAGGCCGATCAGGCGGTCGGGCCGCTCGAGCAGCCGCTCGGCGGCGCGCGCCCCGGCGCTGCCCGCACGGGCGCGATGTCGCAGCCGGTAGCGGTTGATCGCCATCAGCGCAGTCTCGGAGCTCGAGAAGAAGGCCGACAGCGCAACGAGCACTGCCAGCAGGCCGCCCATCCAGGGTATCGGTATGTCCTGCAAGGGCGGTCAGCCCCAGTGGCGGCCGAGCAGGTTTTCGAGGACCAGCTTGCTGCCGAAGTAGGACAGCACCAGCAGCACGTAACCGGCGAGTGTCCAGCGCAGTGCCTTGCGGCCGCGCCATCCGAAGCGCCATCGGCCGAGCAGCAGGACCCCGAAGACGACCCACGCGATCATCGCCAGCACGACCTTGTGCACCAGGTGCTGGGCGAAAAGGTTCTCGATGAAGAACGCGCCGCTCACCAGCGCGAGCGTGAGCAGCGCGAATCCGGCAAAGATACTGTGGAAGCAGCCCGACTCGAGCGACTCTATCGGCGTCAGGATGCGGAGGATCCCGAGCGGCTTGCGGCTGCGCAGCCGCCGGTCCACCAGCACCTGCGCGACCGCGAGGACGGCCCCGATGGTGAGGAATGCGAAGGCGGTCGTTGCCATGGCCACGTGAAACGCAAGTTCCCAGCCCGGACGCCCGGTGGTGAAGTTCCGCGCGCCTTCGGAGAACGCTGCTTCCAGTAACGCAGCTATCAGCAGCAGCAGGGCAGCCATCCCGCGCAGTCGAGGACGGAGCGCCACCACGATTGCGGTGATGGCAATCATTGCGCTGACGATCGCCGCCGTGTCGCCCAGCGACAGCACGACCTGTGGGTCGAGCTTCAGCTCGACCGCAAGCGCAGCCAGGTGCACCAGCACGCCGACGCAGGCGATCAGTAGCCCGGCGATACGCCCGCCACGACCATGGTGGGACACTCCGTAGTAGGCGCCAAAGGCAAGTCCCACGGCACCAAACAGGTAACAGGCGACAGCAATCAGTGGCAGCAGCAAGCGTGGGCCTCTTGGAGCGGATACGGTGAAATGATGTCACATCGGCGTTACCGTGAGGAGGCGCGATGCCTATAATTCGCGCTCCGACGCACCCGCGTACGCCAGTTGCCCGATTCGAGGTCCCGTGTTCGACAAGCTCTCATCCCGGCTCTCCACCGTCGTCGAAGGCCTTCGTGGCCGCGGCCGCCTGACCGAGGAAAATATCGGCGACACGCTGCGGCAGGTACGGATGGCGCTGCTCGAAGCCGACGTTGCACTCCCGGTCGTCAAGGAATTCATCGAATCGGTCAAGGCGAGGGCCGTGGGGCTCGAGATCCACCGCAGCCTCACCCCGGGACAGGCCCTGGTAAGGGTTATCCACGAGGAACTGGTCCGCGTGATGGGCGAGGGCGTGCGGCCCCTGAACCTGCGCACCCAGCCGCCGGCCGTGATCCTGCTGGCCGGCCTGCAGGGCGCCGGCAAGACCACCACGGCGGCGAAGATCGCCCTGTGGCTGCGCGAGCGCGAACGCAAGCGAGTGCTGCTCACCTCGACCGACGTCTACCGACCCGCGGCAATGCTGCAACTCGAGCGCCTCGGCCAGCAGCTCGGCATAGACGTGACGCCCGCAGAGCCGTCACTGGCACCGGTTGAGATTGCAGCTCGCGCCCTTGAAGCGGCGCGCCGCGGGCTCTACGACGTGCTGCTGGTGGACACTGCGGGCCGGCTGCATGTCGACGAACCGATGATGCAGGAGGTCCGCGAGCTTGGGGCCTCGCTGAAGCCGGTCGAGACGCTTTTCGTCGTGGACAGCATGGCGGGCCAGGACGCGGTCAATGCGGCCCGCGCATTCGGGGCGGCGCTCGAGCTGACCGGCGTCGTGCTCACCAAGGCCGACGGCGATGCCCGGGGCGGCGCGGCGCTCTCTGTCCGGCAGGTGACCGGGCGTCCGATCCTGTTCCTGGGCGTGGGCGAAAAGCCCGAGGCTCTCGAAGTCTTCCAGCCGGAGCGCATGGCATCCCGGATCCTCGGCATGGGCGACGTGCTGAGCCTCGGGGAAGAGGTGACCCGCAAGGTCGACCGGGAGGAGGCCGAGAAGTTCGCCCGCAAGATGGCCAAGGGCAAGGATTTCGACCTGAACGACCTGCAGGCCCAGTTACGCCAGCTCGAGGGCATGGGTGGCATGGCGGCCCTGATGGAAAAGCTTCCGGCCCACCTGGCGGCCAAGGCCGGCGGCCTGCCGCAAGGTAATGACCGCGAAATCCGCCGCCAGATCGCGATCATCTGCTCGATGACGAAGGGGGAGCGCCGCTACCCCAAGACCATCGACGGCTCCCGCCGGCGCCGGATCGCCACCGGATCGGGGACCCACGTGGCCGACGTCAACCGGCTGCTCAAGAATTTCCTGCAGATGCAGAAAATGATGAAGGGCATGGGCAAGGGCAAGGGGGGGATCGGGCGCATGATGCGTACCATGGGTGGCCGGCTCCCGCCGGGCCTCGGGTAGGCCGCCCACAAGCATTTCTTTCCGCTGGGATTTTCGGTATAGTTCGCGGCTCTTTTTTGATCGGGTACCGGGTCGGTACCTGGCAGTCCTGAACGAGGCAATGGCAGACGATGGTGAAGATCCGTTTGATGCGCCGCGGCGGTAAGAAAGAACCTTTCTACCACGTGGTTGTGACCGACAGTCGCCGCAGCGTCGGTGGTGCCCTGGAGCAGGTCGGGTTCTTCAATCCGGTCGCCCGCGGCGGCAGCGAGGGACTGCGGCTTGAACTCGACCGCATTGACCACTGGGTGGGTTGCGGTGCGCAGCCTTCAGGGCGCGTCGAGCAGCTGATCAAGGGCTATCGCAAGGCCAAGGCCGCGGCCTGAGCCTGTGAGCCAGGCGCGCCCCGGCAGTGACCGGCGCGTGGTGGTGCTCGGTCGAATCGGTGCCCCCTTCGGGGTGACGGGCTGGGTGAAGGTGAATTCCTTCACGGACCCGCTCGAGGGCATCGTGGAATTCGGAAGTTGGGAGCTTGTCCGCGCTGGCCAGACGGAGCGCCGGAGGGTTCTCGAGTGGAAACGGGCCGGCAAGGCCGTGGCCGTGCGACTCGAAGGTGTGGACTCACGCGACGCAGCCCAGGGGCTGACCGGTTGCGAGGTCCAGGTGGACCGGTCGGAACTGGCGCCCACTGCGGAGCGCGAGTACTACTGGCACGACCTGGTCGGGCTCGAGGCCCGCAACCGCGACGGAGCTTTGCTCGGTCGCGTGGAGGGCGTGCTGGACATGCCGGCTCACCCGGTGCTGGTACTGGCGGGCGAGCGGGAGCGACTGGTGCCGCTGGTCCCCCAGAGGCTGCTGGACGTCGATTTTGGTACGGGCCGGGTGACCCTCGACTGGCACCTGGACGACTGAGCGGCGGGGGATCGCGTGAAGATCGTGGTCGTCACGTTGTTTCCCGAGTTCGTGGAGCGGGCCGTCGGTTTCGGAGTGCTCGGGCGGGCGATCGAGCGGCGGCTGCTCGAGGTCCGGACGGTAAATCCGCGGCAGTACGCCACGGATGTGCACAAGACGGTGGACGACCGGCCCTATGGCGGCGGCCCCGGGATGGTATTGAAGGCGGAGCCCTTGAGGCTCGCAATGGCGGATGCGGTGACGATGGTGCCGGCGGCGCGGCGTGTGTACCTGGCAGCGGATGGCGCGCCGGTCACGCAGTCGAAGGTCGCGGAACTGGCCGGGCTCGGGGAGGTCGTGCTGGTCGCGGGCCGCTACGAGGGTGTGGACGAGCGCTTCGTGGAGGCCTGCATCGACGAATCGTTGTCGGTCGGTGACATTGTGCTCTCTGGCGGCGAGCTGCCGGCGCTGATGCTGATCGACGCGGTGTCGCGGCTGCTGCCCGGTTCGCTCGGATGCGCGGAGTCGGCTGAGCAGGAGTCGTTTGCGACCGGGCTGCTCGACTGGCCACACTACACGCGGCCGGAGAGCTGGCAGGGGCGCGAGGTGCCGGCGGTGCTGAAGGGCGGCAACCACGCCGCCATCGAGCGCTGGCGCAGGAAGCAGTCGCTGGGGCGCACCTGGGCGCGGCGGCCGGACCTGCTGCAACGTCGGGAATTGAGCAGCGAGGAACTCGCGCTGCTGGAAGAATATCGCGCGGAGCTGGATGCTCCGCGGACTGGGCATGGAAGCAACCACTGCGAGAAAGGTGAGACATGAGCAACATCATTGCCACGCTCGAGAAGGAGCGCATGCAGCGCGAAATCCCTGACTTTGGCCCGGGCGACACGGTCGTCGTCGAGGTGAAGGTCAAGGAAGGCGATCGCGAGCGCGTCCAGTCCTACGAGGGCGTGGTCATCGCCAAGAGCAACCGCGGGCTGAACTCGTCGTTCACCGTTCGCAAGATGTCGCACGGCGAGGGCGTGGAACGCGTGTTCCAGACCTACAGCCCGGCGCTCGGTGCGATCAAGGTGAAGCGCCGCGGACACGTCCGTCGCGCCAAGCTCTACTTCCTGCGCGACCGCACTGGCAAGGCTGCGCGCATCGAAGAGAAGGTCTGAATACGGGTTCCGGCGGGCCGGCGCGCACTGCGTGCCGGCGCTCCGGGTAACGCATGTTTCGCGCCATCGGCCGCCTGCTGAGCTGGATCTGGAGTGGCCTCGACGGGCTCCGGAAGGTACTGCACCTGGTGCTGCTGCTGGTGCTGTTCGGCGCCCTTGCGGGCCTGTTCTCCCGCCCCATCCCGATCGTTCCCAGGAAGGCTGCGCTGGTGATCGACCCGCAGGGTCCGCTGGTCGAGCAGCTGACCGGTGACCCGCTGGAACGGGCGCTCGCGAGGGCATTGCGCAGCCAGCCTGCCGAGACCCTGCTGCGCGACGTTGTCGACGCAATCGAGGCCGCTGCGGACGACGACCGTATCAGCGCCCTATATCTCGACCTCGGCGGGCTCGCCGGCGGCGGACTGGCCAAGCTCGACGAAGTCGCCGCGGCGGTCGACGACTTCCGCGCCAGCGGCAAGCCCGTGATTGCCTACGGGAATTTCTACGAGCAGAGCCAGTACTACCTGGCGGCCCACGCCGACGAGATCTACCTCGACCCGATGGGCGCCGCCTACGTGGACGGCTACGCCAACTACGGAATCTTCCTGAAGGATGCGCTGGACAAGCTGTCCATCGACGTCAACATCTTCCGGGTCGGGCAGTACAAGTCTGCCGTCGAGACATTCAGCCGCAACGACATGTCGCCGGCCGAGCGCGAGGAGAGCCTTTCCTGGCTCGAGTCGCTGTGGACCACCTACAAGACCAACGTCGCCGCGGTGCGCGGTTTCGAGCCGTCTCACCTGCAGGCGTACGCGGATGATGCTGCCGGCAACCTGCGCAAGGCCGGCGGCGACCTCGCGAAGATGGCGCTGGACGCAGGGCTCGTCACTTCGCTCAAGGGACGCTTCGAGGTCGAGGACCGGCTCGTGCAGATAACAGGCGAGGACGGCGGCACCGGGTCCTACGTGGGCGTGACATTCGATTCCTACCTGGCGAACCTCGGTTCCGAGCAGGCCCTGTCATCGCGCGCGGCGCGGAAGGTCGCGGTCATCGTGGCCGCGGGCGACATCGTGCCGGGAGACGAGGCGCCGGGAATGATCGGCTCCGACACGCTTGCCGCCGAGCTGCGCGATGCGGCGCAGGATGATGCTGTCAAGGCCGTGGTGCTGCGCATCGACAGCCCCGGCGGCAGTGTTTTCGCCAGCGAAGTGATACGCCGCGAGGTCGAGGCACTGCGCAAGGCAGGCAAGCCAGTCGTGGCCTCGATGAGCAGCCTTGCCGCGTCGGGCGGCTATTACATCGCGATGGATGCGGACCAGATCGTTGCGAGTCCGGCCACGCTCACCGGCTCGATCGGGATCTTCTTCATGATGCCGACGTTCCAGCGGTCGCTGGATCGCATCGGCGTGCACACCGACGGCGTCGGCACGACGGCTCTGGCCGGCGAGTTCCGCCTGGACCGGCCGCTGGGGGACATTTCCAAGGATATCCTCCAGCAGACCATCGACCGCGGCTACCAGGACTTCATCGGCCGCGTGGCGAAGGCGCGCAACATGTCGGTCGAGCAGGTCGATGCCGTCGCCCAGGGTCGCGTCTGGTCTGGAACCGACGCATTGAAGGCGGGTCTCGTGGACCAGCTCGGCGGCTACCAGGACGCCATCGAGCTCGCCGCGGACATGGCCAAGCTGGGCGACGACTACGACGTGGAGTATTTCGACGAAAACGTCGGCATCGGCGAAGCGATTGGACTGCGTATCCGCGTGGCGCTCGCCCGCGTCATCGCACCGCTGCTGCCGAAAGCCACGATGCCCGTCGTCCCCAAGGCGCTGGCACCGCTGCTCGCGGAAGCGCAGCGGCTCGCGCGTTTGTCGGATCCGTCCAGCGTGTTCGCGTACTGCATCGCCTGCTCGGTCGACTGAGGACGGCCGCGGCGTCGGTCGGCCGGCCAGCCGCTTTTCACTTGTTGGGATTGACCAGGTACTTGGCGCCTGTCGAGCGTCGCCCGTATGTGGCGATTTCCTCGAGGCTGAGCGCCTCGGCCATCGAAACCACCTTGGTGTACCGGCTCGCGAAAATCGTCCCGAGCCCCGCAACGACACGCGCGCGCAGCCTCTGCGCCACTTCCGGCCCGACTTTCTGCAGGAAGATCGGAAGCAGCCATCCGCCGAGTCCCCAGGCCGCCCCGAAATTCCGCCTGAGCTCGGTCGGGCCGTTGTCGAGCGACCCGTAGATGTAGACCTGTTTGTGCGTGGTCGAGCCATAGCGCTGGTATTCACCGCCCGAGCGCATCAGTGCGGCCTCCATCGCGGCCAGCAGCTGGCCCGCGAGCCGTCCGCCTCCCACGGCGTCGAAACCGAGCGTTGCTCCGGTGGCCGCGATCGCGTCGGCCAGGTCCCTCGAGAAGGATTCGGCGGCCGAGACGCAGACGTGCTTCGCGCCCTGCGCGCGCAGCAGTTCGGCCTGTTCCGTGCTGCGCACGACGCTGACGAGGCCGATTCCGTCCGCGAGGCACAGCCGGTTCAGCATCTGCCCGAGGTTCGAGGCAGCCGCCGTGTGTCCCAGCGCGGTATGACCCTCGTTGCGCATGGTCTCGATCATGCCGAGCGCAGTGAGCGGGTTTACGAAACACGACGCGCCCTCGGCCAGGGTCGTGCCGGCTGGCAGTTCGAGGCACTGGGCAGCCTTTACACAGCGATGCTGCGAATACATCGCACCGCCGAACGCGGCCACGGTCTTGCCGAGCAGCGCCTTTGCCTCGTCCGACGCGCCTGTGGCGATCACCACGCCGGCTCCCTCGTTGCCGACGGGCATCGACACGTCGACACGGGCAGCCATGGAGTTCATCAGGCCGTCGGGGATCCTGGCGGTGACGACAGGGCGTGCGTCGCTCCCGGAGCCATGCGCGGTAGTCATGTCGGCAGCGCCGAACAGCAGCCCGAGATCCGACGGGTTGAGGGGTGCGGCCTCGACGCGGATGAGCACTTCGTCCGGGCCGGGCTGCGGGATGGCGACTGGCACCAGTGACAACTCGAGTTCGCCGCTCGCCTTTACCAGCGACCGGAGCTGAAGGGATTCGCCGTTCGGGTCCGTATGCATTCGCGTGTCTCCAATGTCTATGCGTGGCGCTGCGGCCGCTGTTGCCAGCCGATGCGAACGTGGTGCCTATGTCTCGACCGCGGCCTGGGACGTGACGAATCCCTTCCAGTTTCCCATGTAGTCCACGAATTTCGGGCTCAGGCCTTCCCGGTAAAGATATTCCGGCGTCACCGGCAACTCGCGAGCCTGGAACCCCGGGTCCGCCCGGACGCGCTCCGGAAAATCGTGGTGCAGGATGGCGGCGCGGCCGACGATGACGAAGTCGAGCCCCGCTTCGAGGCAACGCATCGCGTCCTGTCCGTTCGAGATCTTCCCGGCAGCGCCCATTCGTACCGTGCCGCGATCGAGCGACGTGAAATACGAGAGCAGGCTGCGGCCCTGGAACTCGGCGTCCTGTGGCTCCTTGAATACATCCCACAGCGAGAGGTCCAGGAAGTCCACCTTGTCGCTGCCGATGAGGTTTTCCGCGAGGCTGACGATTTCGGGAAGCCTGAGCCCGAAGCGCTCCGGCGACAGCCGGACACCGACGGTGAAGTCGGCGCGGCAGCGCGCGCGGACTGCGGCGAGGATGTCGAACAGGATCCTGGACCGGTTGTCGATGCTTCCACCGCAGCGGTCCTCGCGCCGGTTGATCTCCGGACTGAGGAACTGGGCAAGCACATAGCCGTGCGCGGCGTGCAGCTCGACGCCGTCGAAGCCAGCGCGCTCTGCACGCAGGGCCGCGGCGGAAAAGTCTTCGACCAGTTGCTCCACCTCCGCCAGGTCGAGCGCTCGCGCGCCGGTCTCGGCGTCGTCGGAGGGGCAGACCGGCTGCTCGCCGATCAATGCCGCAGGCGCCCGCATTCCGGCGTGATGAAGTTGCGCCATGGCCAGGCTGCCCGCGCCCCTGATCGCCGCGGCAAGGCGCACAAGACCGTCTAGCTGAGCGTCGGAAAAAATACCGAGCTGTCCGGCGAAACCGCGCCCCCGGGCCTGCACGTGCGAGGCGCAGGTCATGGTCAGGCCGAACCCGCCCTCGGCGCGCATCGTGAGCCAGCGGTATTCATCGTCCGACAGCGTGCCGTCGTCATGGCTCTGGCAATTGGTCAGCGGCGCAAGCATGAAACGGTTCTTCATCGCCCGGCCGCGCTTGAAATCCAGTGGGCCGAACAGGTGCTTCATGTGCCTCCAAGCCGCTCGCGCATCTTCGCTTCGTCCAGCTGCCCGCACCACCTGCCGACCACTACAGTGGCAACGCCATTGCCGATCAGGCTGGTGCGTATCACGTGCGTCTCGCTGCTATCGTCCGTTCAGCCAGGGAGCCCGGCCAGGAACGATTCGACGGCGTCGACCGTGCGCGCCGGGTCCTCCTCCTGCGGTACGTGCCCCAGGTCGTCGAAGATCACCAGCCGGCTTCCGGCGATGTCGCGCAGGAACACCCCACCGTACTCGGCCGGGATCAGCCTGTCACGCCCGCCCCAGAGGATCAGCGTCGGCACGCGGAGCTCGCGAATCCGCCCCTCGTCGATACCGAGCGGCGCCTGCGCGAATCGCTGCACCAGTGCCTTGCGGTTTCCTTCGCGCAGGCTGACCTCGTAGTAACGATCGACCAGTTCGGGAGTGACCTTGCCCGGGTCTCCGTAGACGTTCCTGACACTCGACTCCACCAGCCGTCGCGGCAGCGTCACTTCCATCAATCGGTTGAGGACGGGGATTTTCGCCACCCGGAACGCCAGCGGCACGGACTCGGACCGTATCGCGTATCCGGCAGAATCGACGAGTACCAGCGCCTCGACGCGCCCGGGGTCGGCGAGTGCGGTCTCCCAAGCCACCCACCCGCCGAAGGAATTGCCAGCCAGCACGCAGCGTGCGATGCCGAAGTGATCGAGCAGCGCTTGCGTGAACCGGACGTAGCTGTCGATGGTGTATTCGCCGCGGGGCGACGGGCCGGTCAGTCCGAAGCCCGGCATGTCGACGCGAATGACACGACGCCGGTCTTCGAGCGCCCGTACCCAGCCGTCCCAGGTGTGCAGCGATGCGGAGGTGCCGTGCAGCAGCACGACCGGCACCG
>JALHTE010000285.1 GCA_022865595.1 Steroidobacteraceae bacterium
CGTCCGGGTTGGTGTACGCAATCAGGTCGAAGCCGTGCTCGTTCATCATGCGCTCGCGGAACGCGTACATCTCCCGGAACTTCCAGCGCGTGTCCACGTGCAGCAGCGGGAATGGCGGCTTGGCCGGGTAGAACGCCTTTATCGCGACATGCAGCATCGCGGCGCTGTCCTTGCCGATGGAGTAAAGCATCACCGGCTTGTCGCACTCGGCGACCACCTCGCGCATGATCTCGATTGCCTCGGCCTCGAGGCGCTCGAGGTGCGTGAGCGTCCGCGTTGGCAGGTCTTTGGTCTCGGTGCTGGTCACGGAATCCTCACCACGGTTCGGCCAGTCACCCGGCCCTGGATGTAGTCGTCAAACTGATCGGGCAACTCGTCGAAGCCCACGATCTTGGTGCAGATCCGGTCGAGCGCTGCCGGCCGCAGGTCGGTCGCTATCCGCTGCCAGACCTCGAGCCGCAGCTCCCGCGGCGTCAGCACGGAGTTGATGCCGAGCAGGTTCACTCCTCGCAGGATGAACGGCATGACAGTGGTGTTGAGCTCGTGGCTGCCCGCAAGCCCGACGCTGGCGATGTTGCCCCACTGGTCCACCGTGCGCGTGAGCCAGGTGAGCAGCGGCCCGCCGACGTTGTCCACTGCGCCCGCCCAGAGCGCCTTTTCCATCGGCTTCGAGCCCAGGTCGATGTCCTGCCGACGCAGCACGCGCGCCGCGCCTATGTCACGCAGGTACGGATCGGCCTCCGCCTTGCCACTCACCGCGACGACTTCGTAGCCCCGGCCGGCCAGCATGCTGGTCGCAATGCTGCCGACGCCGCCGGTAGCACCGGTGACCACCACCGGGCCGTTCGCAGGCTGCTGGCCGTTCTGCTCCATGCGGTGCACGGCGAGCGCTGCAGTGAACCCCGCTGTGCCGAGCTTCATCGCGTCGAGCGCGCTGATGCCCGCAGGCAGCGGGATCACCGAGTCGCCCGGCAGGCGCGCGAATTCCGCGTATCCGCCGTCCCGGGTCTCGGAAAGGCCGCAGCCGGTGACCAGCACCTGCTGCCCCGGCGCGAACCGCGCGTCGGTCGAGCTCACGACCTCGCCGGCAAGGTCGATGCCGCCGACCAGCGGGTAGCGACGCAGGATGCGGCCCTTGCCGGTTGCGGCTAGCGCGTCCTTGAAGTTGATGTCGGAGTGGCTGACACGCACCACGACCTCACCCGGTCCCAGGTCGTCGAGGGTGATCTGGTCGAAGCGGGCGACGATGCTGCGGTCGATCTCGTGGATACGAAAGGCGCGGAATGATGTCATGGCTGGTATCCGGCGGTGTTTGAGCTTTCGGGAAGCGTCATGGTGGAGAGCGTGGAAAGCGTGGCGGGTTATTGCGATCCGGGACTGCGGTGTGCCTCAGCGTCGATCCAGCCAGACCTCAAGCCCGGCGGTGTTCAGCCGCACGTCGTCGTCGATCAGCAGGTGTCGTTGCTGTTCGCTCAACCGGCAGCCGTGGGCGTCCAGTCGGGCGTCGAAATACGCATACATGTCAGCCGCGATCCGGGCGCCGCGATCCGCCGCCGCGGAATGCTGGCGCGCGATACGAACCAGTGCGTCGATGTTGTCGTGCAGGTCGCGCTCGAGGCGCTCGAGCTGGTCCACCGGTCCGAAGTGCGTCTGGAAGACCCGCCGGGGACCATAGGACATCAGCCGTCGTATGGTCGAATGCAGGGCCTCGGGGTCGAATTGCACCGGCGTGGTCGTCGGCAGCATGAACGGGCCGGATTCCGTGTCGAGTTCACGGTAACAGATTCCGAAGTTGTCGCCGGCGAAGACGGCGCGGTGGTCGAGGTCGACCGGGCAGTGGTGGTGCTTTGCATGACCGGGTGCGTCGAAGAACTCGAAAGTCCTGCCGCCGAGGCGAATACGCTGCCGATCCTCGGTGACGAGCACGCGCTCCGCCGGGATCGGCAGCAGCTCGCCGTAGAGCTCGCGGTACTTCGCTTCGCCGTAGACCGCGATGGATCCGGCAATCAGCCTGGCGGGGTCGATCAGGTGAGGTGCGCCGCGCGGGTGCAGCACCGCCATTGCATTGGGCAGCGCCGCTATCAATTGTCCGGCGCCGCCCGCATGGTCGAGGTGCACGTGCGTCAGGAATACGTAGTCCACCTGTTCTCGCGCAATCCCGAGCTCGTCGAGCGCGCGGAGCAGCCGCGGTGCCGCCGGGGCGGCACCGGTATCCACGAATGCCGCGCGACCCCCGTCCACGACCAGGTGACTCGCGGCGAGTCCGGGTCGCACGTAAAGCGTATCGATCAGGTAGACGCCGTCTCCGAGCGGGACGGCGAGGGGAGCGGAGCTGGGCGTGGCTGGCACTCTGGACATCGGCTACGGCGCGGGCACTCTGGTTCCAGCCGGTAAGACTGCGGTCTCGATGCTTCGAAAACAAGAAGGCCGGGTCTGCCCGGCCTTCTCCTGTCATCTCAGGCGGTTGTCCTGCCTCAGGTGCCCGGGCACTTTCCGGCCTTTCGGATCTCGTCCGTAGAACAGAGGCTCGGGCGCTGGCTGGAGTAGTAACGCGCAAGCGCCTCGATGTCGGCGTCGGTCAGCGAGGTCGCCATGCCGCCCATTACGGGATTCTTGCGCTGGCCCGCGCGGTAGGCCTTCAGAGCCTGCTCGATGTAGTCGGCGTGCTGGCCGGCGAGGTTCGGGTACTCCGGCAGGATGCCGATGCCGTCGCCGCCATGGCAGGCGACGCAGGTCTGGCCGGCCTTGGGCGCCGTGCCGACCGCGTGACCGCCGGGCTTGAGCTCCTGGCCGCTCAGGTAGGCGGCCATGTCCTGCATGCCCTGGTCCGTCATCGTGACGGCCTGGGCGTGCATCGTGGCGTGCGGACGATTCTGGGAGGCGTATTCCTTGAGCGCCACGACCAGGTACGCGGCGTGCTGCCCGCCGAGCTTCGGCACGCTGTAGACGGGATAGGCGTTCTTGTAGTTCGGGATGCCGTGGCAACCCTGGCAGGTGTAGGCCAACTTGGCGCCGCGTGCCGCATCCGCGGCTGAAGCCAGGGCGGGTGCGATCAGCGCCACGATGGTCAGGCTCAGTGTGAGCCAGGCCGATCTCGAGATCATTTTAAGCTCCGTGCGGCAGTCGGCCTCCCCCGGGCCGAAGGGCCGGCATGTTAATCAAAAGCGTTTGCGTAGTCGAATGGCGCCGGGAAGGGATGAATGCCCTGCGCGAATGTCTTAATCTCAGAGACGATCCGAAACCCAGGCTTAAAAGGAGCGAGCCATGACGATGCGCGTGGTCATTTTGTCCGGCCTGCTGGCCGCGTTGGCGATTCCGACCGGGTCGGCGCTGGCCGAAAGCGAGCGCCCGGGCACGGTTTCTGTCAGTGGACAGGGCGAGGTAACCGCCCAGCCGGACATGGCCCGCGTGACACTGGGCGTCGAGGCCCGCCGCCCGGGCCTGCCCGATGCACGCACGACGGTCACGGCAGCCGTAGACCGCTTGCTGGCGCTGACCAGGGAACTGGGCATCGACGCGAAGTACGTCAACGCGACTGGCCTGCAGGTCCAGCCCGATTACACCTGGAACCAGGAGGCCCGAAAGCAGGAGCTTCAGGGGTACGTGGTCAGTCGGCAGGTGCAGGTGGAACTGCGCGATCTCGACAAGCTGGGCACCCTGATGGAACGTGCGGTCAGCGCAGGAGCCAACCAGGTCGGCGGCGCTACGCTGGACTCGACCCGCCGCAAGGAACTCGAGCGGCAGGCGATGGCTCTTGCGGTCCAGGATGCGCGCCTGAACGCAGAGACGCTGGCTCGTGCGGCCGGTGCCGAAATCGGCGCGGTGCGCGCGCTGAATGCTTCATCGTCGCCGCCGCAAATGCCCATGTACCGCATGGCAGCGGCCGACATGCCTGCCGGCGCACCGCCGGCCGAGACAACGTACCAGGCAGGCGACATGACGTTCACGGCGCGCGTCTCGGTCGAGTACGAACTGGTCTCGAAATAATCAATTAGGAATATATAAAAGCCGATATACATGGGCTTTACAGGGCTGATAATCAAGGCTGCCTGAATCAGTAGTCGGCGGCCGCAGAGACGCGAATTCGTGCGGCCGATGGTTGGCGCAGCGATCCGCGTATGAACTGGGATTCGAGGCTGGACCGGCCCCGAGGGGCTGCATCAACCGGGCAGGCGATCCACGATCAGCACCGCGCCGTCCACCCCGGTGACTCGGACTTTCGCACCGGCCGGCGTGTCCGGCCCGCGGAGGCTCCAGCGTCGCCCACCGA
>JALHTE010000286.1 GCA_022865595.1 Steroidobacteraceae bacterium
CTCCTCGGCCGGCTGGAACACCAGATACACGGTGCCGTCGAAATTGCGGTGATTCGCGAGGTGCTTCGCCGCCGCCAGCAGCATCGCCGTGTGTCCATCGTGACCGCACGCGTGCATGCGGCCGGCATGCCGGCTCGCGTGGGCGAAGCGATTGTGCTCCGTCATCGGCAACGCGTCGATGTCGGCGCGCAGGCCGACGGCCCGGTGCGAATCGCCGTTGCGGACGATACCCACCAGTCCGGTCTTGCCGAGACCGCGGTGCACGGGGATGCCCCAGCCTTCGAGCGTCCGTGCGATCAGGTCCGAGGTGCGATTCTCCTCGAAGCACAGCTCCGGGTGCGCGTGAATGTCACGCCGGACGGTGGCGATGGCCGCGGCGTCGGCCAGGATCGATTCGATCATCTGCATGCACGTGGCTTCCCAGCGGAACAATCACGGCATCGTGCCTGAGCGGGCCTGCACAGGGCAATGTCGGATGCGCTCGGCCATCAACCCGCTGATCAAGATCATCAACGTCGTGGCGCTGCTGCTTCCGCTCAGCCCTCGAAGAGTCCCGACTCCGGGATCCCCACCTCGATGCGCGAAATCCCACCTTGCCGCGCGAGCAACGCGCGGCTGTCGGCAGCGTCGAGCCGGCAGCCCTCTCGTTCGGTCGCTACTTCGTCGTCCGTGATGACCCGGATCCAGCCTTGGTCGGGGGTCAACTGGTACACGACCGGCACCTGGCAGCAGGAGAACGCGAGCGCGCCCGCAGGCACATCGAGCGATCGCGCGGCGCCTCCGAGATCGAAGAACCGGTAGGTGTCGGGTTCATGCAGGAATTCGTGCCGCTTCAGCAGCAGCGGATCGAATCCCACGATGCCATCGTGCACGTGCACCCCCAGCTCGCCGAAGCGGGTGAGGATCTCCTCCTTGACCTGCCCGGTCATGCCCGGCTGCTGTGCCCCGGCGTGCCGGGGCGTGTGCGAGTATGGATCGGTCGGGAACGCGCCGTAGTCGCGCACGGACTTCTCGAATCCCAGGCCACCACGAATCCGATAGTAGTAGCGCGCAAGCGCCGTGCAGACGGCAGCGTCCTCGCCGTTCCGGTACGCGCCCAGCGTCACTTCCTGCACGGCGAGCAGTAGCTTGGAGACCATGTGCCAGTAGATGGAGCCGAGCCCTTCATACGCGTACATCGTTCCGGAACGCCCGGTGAACCTGCGATGATCGAATACCTCCTCGAACAGCTCGATGAGCGCCCGCCGGTCGCGCACCGCGGAACGGGTCCAGGGCTCGCGTTGCTGCAAACAGTCGAGGGCCGCCGCAATGTCGCTGGCGTTGCTGAAGTCTCCATGGAAGCGCAGCACGCCGTCGGCGTCACGCTCGACAATCGAAGTGTCCCCCGCCGCGAGGAGCTCGCCCACGAGCGGCACGCCGAGGGCCTTCGCTTCCGGGATCACGTTTCGTTCGAGAAACGTTGGCAGCGTCTTCTCCCGGTACAGCAGGAAGCTGTCCTGGTCCGCGCGGTAAAGGGAGCTCGCGTACAGGCTCGCCAGCAAATCCAAGGCTTCTGCCGGGCCCACGAGACCTGAACTCAACGCCGCCACCTGTCCCTCGAGCATCACCCCGAGCCGCTGCACCGCGGCCCCGACGCCGTCCGCGCTGATCTCGAGAAGGTTGTACGAGTGGTATAGCCCGTCGCTGCGACGATTGGCCTTGATCGCGTGATCGACGTGGTCGCGGGCGCTTCTGCACCAGGCGAGCACTTCGTCCGCATCCAGCGTCGTCTTCGCCGAGAAGCCGTTCGCGTAGACGCGCTCGCGGTAGGAAGAAAACGCGACGCCCAGCTCGTCCATCATCCGCTTGCGCGTTGCGTCGTCGACGCACTCCGCCCCGAGCGTCGCACGGTATCGCTCCAGGATGCCCGCTACCTGTCGCAACCAGTCCGCGACCTCGACCGCAACGGGCGCCCGCGCGCCGGGAGTGCCGGCCAGCAGCTCATCGACGAACTGGAGATAGCGCCGGAGATAGCACAGGGTCACGACCGAGAGACCGTTGCCGGCGAGGGCGTTGTTCGCGTCGTTCCACTCCGGCCTCTCCGTGTTCATCCAGATCCCGCCGTCGGCTACGAAGCTGGACAACTTGGAGAGCGGCGGGACGATGAGTTTCTCGAGCAGGCTGGCGTGGTAGACGATTCCGTCGGCCGCTCGAACCAGCTTGCCGTCGTCGCCGGTCGCAGCCACGCGCTCCGCGACGCTCGCGGCCTGGAGCTCGTCGAACAAGATAGTGGCCCGCGGATTCGCGAGCACTTCGGCGTAGGGCTTGAGGCGGTACGGAACGTCCGCATAGCTGAAGATCTCCTGCGCGAGCAGCTCCTGGAGGCGGCGCGGGGCATGGCGCCGCAGGGATTCGAGGAACTTGAGCAGGTAGATGACCTGGTGATCGCCCCAGTACCCTATGCCGCCCCAGGGATCCTCCGCATCGGGCACCTCCCAGTCCACGCCGTCGCGGGTGATCCGGTAGGGATTGAAGCCGTCGACGGTCGAGGCGTTGACGAACTTCGCGATCACGCTCGGGAGGAAGCCGGGGAAGCCGAGGAGGAGCGCTTCCCAGTTCTGGAACACGTCGCGCCAGTTCCCCTCGTAGCGCAACGACTGCGTGCCATCCGGATTTCTTGCGCTGATCGAGAAGCGGTTCCACGGGCGGCTTGGGTCCCCATGCCGGCGACCGAAGTAAAGCGGCAGGTACTCGAAGCACAGTCGCCGTAGATCGGCGTCGCCCGTTGTCTCTGCCGCGCGATGCAGGTCCGTCACGGTGGGCGCGTCGGGCAATGCGGCCACGAGTCCGGCGTGCCGCACCGCGACTTCCCGGTTGCGCTCCCTCAGAAACGCAGCAAAGTCGGCCCTGGGGAAGGAATAGTTCTCGACGAACACGCCGCCCCGAAGGTCGTTGAACAGCACGTTGGCGAAGTGATGAACGGAATCATCGGCGCGTCCGGTGAGCTGAATGCCATCGGTGCTGCCCACGATGCGCCGCAGGCCGTCAGCTGCCGCCTGAAGCGATTCTTCGATCCAGGAGCGCACGCCGTCGGGCTGTCGCAGGCGGGCTCGCAGGCGCGCGATCTGGACGTGGCTGCGCTCCGTATCGGCGGCGATGTGCCACTCGACCCGGGCCCCCGGTTCCAGCGTCAGCGTCGAGGTGACGAGGTAGTTACCGCGCCGCCCGGTCAGCACGCGCTCGCCGTGCACCGCATCGCCGCGGCGAAACGCCCGGAGCGCATCCGGCGACAGTGCCACCTGGAAGTCCGGCAGCCCGCTGCACCAGACGGTGGTGGCGCGCAGCTCCTCGGCGGGTTCCGGTCGATCGCTGATCCTGGCGGTCAGCGAGAAGATACCGAGCCGGGACTCCGGATCGACGTCCACGCGCTTGTACGCGTCCACGAGGCAGCTCGACCTCTGGTAGAGGGCGAGGGGCGCGCCGCTCGGCAGGACGTTTCGCAGCCCATCGAGCAGCGTAATGACAACCGGATCGCGTCCCAGGTTCGTAAGCGTGGCCGTGCGCACCCAGCCCGTCTGGTCGCTGCCGGCCCAGCGGTAACGGAACGCGAGCCCCGCCTCATGGTTGATCTCTTCAAAAACCAGCCGATTTCCCAGCGTGTTCTTGCTGAGTGATCTCTCTACCGCCCGACCCACGATCTCCACCGGCGCCAGCGGTTCCCAGACGAGCGGCAGAGACCCCCTGCGCTGCCAACGGACGAGCGTGATCGGCCCCGTGTGGCACGGGGCGTCGTGCAACCGGTCAACCGTTTCGTACGGGAAGAGTGCGCCATCCGGGTCGCGGCGGCCGGCCGTGAGTCCGCCCGTCGAGGAGATGAACATCCACAAATCCGTGTCGGTAGGGAGGTTCATCAGGAACGGTGGCAACCAATCGACGGCGCTGATGCGGATGTAGTCTTCGCCGTCCAGCGACACGAACTCACACTCGGGAACGGATTCGTCTTTCACGGCCAACTCCACGCGGCGTCGCGACGTCCGCCGCGAACACTGACTATTAAATCAAAAAAACTCGCATCATCATTGCCGCAGTTCCGCCTCGAGCGCTTCGAGGCTCCTGCCCTTGGTTTCCGGCAGCAGTTTCACGATCAACGGCAACCCAGCCAGCGCAAACGCCGCGTAGATCAGGAACGTGGTCGAATTCCCGAGATTCTGCAGTTCCCAGGGGAAGATAAACTGGACGGCAAAGCTCACGGCGGAATTGATCAGCCCCACGAACGAAATCGCGATGCCGCGGACCCGGTTCGAGAAGAGCTCCGAGAACAGCACCCACATCACCGGACCGAGGGACATCGCAAAGCTGGCGACGAAAGCGAGGATCCCGATGAGGATCAGCGCCGGATTGATGCTGATGGCGGCGCTCAGAAACTCGGACTCGTGGGCCTGGTATGTCGCGCCACCCACTGCGGACACCACCGCCCCGCGAAAGGCGACGTCACTGCCGTAAATCTGGCCGACCAGGGGCGCCAACGCAGTGCGATCGATCGCCTGCGGCAGCGATGCCAGCGCATTGCTGCCGATCGAATACGTGGCAGAACCGAATCCATAGGACAGCATCAGCATGGAGATCACGATTCCCGACAGTCCGGCGATCAGCAACGGACGCCGGCCCAGGCGATCGATCAGCAGGATCGCGAGAATCGTGAAGACGAGATTCACGAGGCCGACGAAGATCGCCTGCATGAACGCGGCGTCGGTACCGACGCCCGACTGCTGGAAGATCATCGGCGCATAGAAGAACACTGCGTTTATCCCCGTGATCTGCTGCAGCACCGCCACCAGGATGCCGATCGTGACGACGCGCCGCATCGACGGCAGGAACAACTCACCGATGGTCGCCTGGTCCTGGGGACCGGCGGCAACGGACGCCTTGACTGATTGCAGTTCGATTTCGGCCTGTTGCGCGCCAATGGCGCTGCTGAGGACGCGCCTCGCCTCGTCGTCCCGGCCCCGCATCGCGAGCCAGCGCGGGCTTTCCGGAACCAGGTACAGCGCGATGAAGTACAGGATGGCTGGCAGCGTCTCGACACCCAGCATCCAGCGCCAGTTCCAGCGGGCGAGGCCGAGAGCCTGGACCCAGGCCGCGTCGGAGTCGGCGAGGCTCAGGATCAGGTAGTTACTGAAGAACGCCGCGGAGATTCCGATGACGATGTTGAGCTGGTTGAACGAGACCAGGCGCCCGCGTAAGTGCGCCGGCGCAATCTCGGCGATGTACATCGGCGCGATGATCAACGCGGCTCCGACGCCCAGTCCTCCCAGCAGGCGCGCCACGACCAGCGTCGCGAAGTTCGGCGCCACGGCGGACGCTACCGCCGAGACCGCAAACATCACGGCCGCGATCTTCAGCACCGGTCGCCGGCCGACCCGGTCGCTGAGCGGACCCGACAGCATCATGGCCAGCGTCGCGGTGAGGGTCAGCGAGGCCACGGCCCAGCCAAGTTGGATCTTGGTCAGGTGAAATTGTGTTTCGATGAATGGCACGACCCCCGAAATTACCGAGACGTCGAATCCCATCAGCAGGCCGCCCAGGGCGACGATCAGCGCCGTCCTGACTGTGAAAAACGTGGTTTCGGTCATGATGCCCCCCGGCAGCTGTTTCATCCGGTGCGCCATTGAGTCGAGATTTTCCGGAAGCGGTTTGCGGATCAGTTTGCCAGCTGGCGTGTCCGGAAGAGCGGTTCACGATGCTGGCGATTGTTCTTGATCTGTCGCGTGGTTCCATGGGCTGTCTCGCGGCGGTCTACCCACGTGGCAGCGTCGAGCTTCGCGTTGGTGTTCGCGAGCTCCGCAGGCGTCAACAGTTGCTGCAGGGAGAGCATCGCGAGTGTGTATCCTGCCAATCCGCGAGCGTCAAGCACTGGACTACATGGCGCAATGGCCACGAACTGACCCTTGTCGTGATTGCGCACTGGAGGAGGCAACCGACACCGCCGGCCCGGCCATCCACCCGCTGATCAAGATCATCAACATCGTGGCGCTGCCTGAATCGGACCGGACCGCATTGTCATCCGCAATATCGGCGTGGACAATCATCCGGCAGCCAGCCCGTATCGAATTGCCGCGGATTACCAGCCATGTTTAGAAGCTATCGCGCGTATTCGGTTCTCGCGA